>JAHHGU010000048.1 GCA_019359765.1 Aphanothece sp. CMT-3BRIN-NPC111 | reverse complement strand
AAGGCGCATCATTACCCAGGTTGTGTAAGTTCCAATCGGACTCCAGATAACGTAGGGGAGTAGCAACAGAGACGCCCAGCCAGAAACTGGCAAGACAAACAGTGTGAGAATGAGACCCAAGATGGAACCGATACCACCGATGATGGTGCCGACTTTGAGACTCCGGAGCCTCAACATCATTGGGTTGTAGGCGACAATAGCAATTTCTACAAGCAGATAAAACCCCATCAGCCACCAGGTCTTAGTACTGCCTGGGTCTTTTATCCAGACAATATAAGCTGACCAAGCACCGCAAATAAAAACTACTGTCCAGATGATGGGGATAGCAGCCTCAAAAGTGAGCCACCTGGGGCGTTGTAAGCGTTTAAACCATTTGGCATCGCTGGGGGTAATCAAGTTACTCCCCATAGCTACTAATAAAGTTACGCCCCCAATCACCATCCAGGGTTTAATAATCATCCTGTTAGCCTTAAATATTTCGTAATCACAATTCTTATGGAGTGATTGTTTCAGGTTAAGGGGTGAGTGTAATCAGCCAATGGTTGGAATCTATATAGCAATTAGCACTTAGCTTTTAGCAATTAGCAATTAGGCACTTATAGCAACTGGAGTGTGCATCGGGGTTAATCGATTGTCCTCACCCGATAAGGCAACTGCTATACATTGCCCTTATAGTGCAAGCTTGAGGATATACGAACTATTGTCCGCTTGTGTAGGCTAAATTCATTACAAACGTTTTTAATTAGTGTGCGATCGCACTTCACAGCTATTCTAGTTAGCTGGGAGTACCTTCACCACTCGTTGCTATCTGATTTCTCACCCAGGCTCTAAACGATCGCAACAAGGCAATTTCCCCGGTAGTTTTACTTAGTTCAACAAACCTAGCTATTTCTATCACCGATACAAAAGAAAACGCCAAACTAAACTCACGCTCAACATACTTGCCTGAAGTTAATTGATAAAACTTCAAAACACGCCCGTTATATCTCCAGAGTTCAGGGACACCAAGCGCTGAGTAAATTGCTTCCTTATTAACCGAACTGCTAGTTATATCAATTTCACTTGCTAAGTCAGGCGGCGGAGCAGTTTCTCAATCAAGTTCTTGCCTACCTCTAACTGCTGGTTCATTTTGGATGTAATAGCAGTTGTCTGGTTCTATGTCCTTTTTTAAGTTTTTTTGCTTAAGAGTTATTGAGCCAGCACTTTTGATTTCAATACCCAATTCTTCTGCTAAAGCAACAATGAAATTACCTAAATTGCTTTTATAGCTTTCATGTTCTAGTAAAGGACTCATAATTTCTAATGTATCGCTATCATAAGCAAAGCGATATCCTCGGCGATCGCCTATTTCTTTTAGTAACGTTTCAAAGGTTTCCCAGCTTATATTCTCTAGCACTGTTCTTTGTTCTGCTGGAGTTAAGGTAATAATCATCTCAAAATACGCTTTTAGCGACAAATCATATTAATTTTAACGGCAGTTTATCTAGCTGGCGCGTTCAAAGTCTGCCTGCACGGACTACAGCAGCGATCGCATTTTACAGTAATTTTGATGATTTGGAGAGTACGATCGCCTCCCACTGACGTTTTGGCTAGCTGGCGCTACGGGGAGTTATTTATTTAATAAGTATTACTTACGTGTTATCACTTAGCTACCTCAATAGGGGTTGATCGTTTTGGTAAAAAGTACAGTAACTATACTGAGGTTACAATTTTTAGCTTAAGTACACTTAAATTAAAAGCTCGGATACATCTTTATGCACTGGTAATGCTTGAAGAGTCCGAAGCCGAACCATACAGCATATCTCATAAAAAGAAGCCGCCAAAGTCAGCCGCCGCGTGTTAAAAAATTTATGAACTATAGAAATAAACTTGTTGCTTTAACTTCGGTTCTAGCTTTAGGGGGTATATTTATGCCGCCGCCTGCGCTCGCTCATCAATGGGTAAGAGTGACTACGGATAACTATGACAATGTATATCGTATTGACAAGCAGATAGGAGGCAGGGGAAGGTTTCGACGTTATTGGATGTCTGTAATTGTAAATCAACCAGACAATGATACTAAATGGAAAAAAGTTCTTAGCTCTATCGATTGTAACCTTAAGCAACGTCGCATCCGCATGGTTGTTTATTATGACAAAAACAACAAAATTATTGACACGGACAACTATGGAGGAGACGGGTACTTAGAAACAATCCCACCTAAGTCGATAGAAGGGCGAATAGCGAATATCGCTTGTTCGCTGAAATAATTACGCTTTTAGCTTTACTTCAACCAGGGCTAAAAAAGTAAGGTGGGCAATGCCCACCCTACCGATTAACCGAAGATGCTGCCAAAAAAGTCTACAGCTTCCTTCAAAGAGGCGATAAAGACATCAATCTCTTCGCGGGTGTTGTAGAAATACAAACTTGCCCGTGCAGTTGACTGCGCTTTCAGGTAGCGGTGCAGCGGTTGAGTACAGTGATGTCCGGCACGAATGGCCACCCCAGCTTGATCTAAAATTGTGGACAAGTCGTGAGGGTGGACATCTCCAGCGGTAAAGGAGGCGAGTGCGGCTCTACCTTTACTGGGTGGTGGCCCGTACAGGCGGAGTTCAGGAATTTGCTCTAGTTGCTGGAATAGATAGGCGGTTAACTCATCCTCGTAGGCGTGGATGTTGTCCATGCCTATACCAGAGAGATAGTCTACTGCTGCACCAAGTGCGATCGCTTCTGCAATTGCTGGTGTTCCTGCTTCAAACTTGTGTGGCAGATCCGCGTATGTAGATTTTTCCAGGAAGACATCCGCGATCATCTCACCACCACCCATAAACGGAGGCATCGATCGCAGTAAATCTAACTTGCCATAGAGGAAGCCAATCCCCGTAGGACCACACATTTTATGACCGGAGGCAACTAGCCAATCGCAGTCTATATCCTGTACATCAACGTGCAGGTGGGGAACACTTTGGCAGGCGTCGATTAAGACTTTGGCACCGTAATGATGTGCGATCGCGCAAATCTCTTTCACTGGATTAATACAACCCAGCGTATTCGAGACATGAACCACAGACACCAGCTTGGTTTTATCTGAAATCAGACTTTTGAACTGTTCCAGATCAAATTCTTCATCTGGAGTTAGTTCAACAAACTTCAACACTGCCCCTGTCGTTTGGGTGACAAGTTGCCAAGGCACTAAATTGCTGTGATGTTCCATCACCGTGAGGATAACTTCATCCCCCGGCTGCAAATTAGTCAGTCCCCAGGCATAAGCTACCAAGTTAATCGCTTCGGAAGCATTGCGAGTATAAATAATTTCCTGCGGTGAAGCAGCATTAACAAATTTGGAAATTTTTACTCGCGCCCCTTCATAAGCATCGGTAGCACGTGCACTCAGGGTATGGACACCTCTATGGACATTGGAATTGTACTGCTCGTAGTAGTCTCGCAGCGCATTTAGGACAAGCAGCGGTTTTTGAGATGTGGCTGCATTATCCAGATAAACTAAGGGTTTACCATTAACTTCCTGATGCAATATCGGGAAGTCGGCGCGGACTTTATCAGCTAGCGTTCTTTCTTGAGTAAAAGTCATCTATCTAAAGTGCAATTGGTGATAGGTGATGGGAAACTATCCAGTCCCGGTGTAACTATTGCTTTTGTCTAACCATTTGTGAAAGCTTTTCCCGCATAGATGTTATGGGAATCTGCTCAATTACTTCGGTGGCAAAAGCGTTAATCAGTAGAGTCCGGGCACTGTCTGCATCTAAACCACGGCTTTGCAGATAGAATATTTCATCTGCTTCTAACTGACTAACCGTTGCACCGTGAGCACATTTCACATTGTCCGCGGTAATTTCTAGCTGAGGTTTAGTATCCACACGCGCTTTGGGAGATAGCAGCAAATTACGGCTTAATTGCCCCGCATCTGTCAGTTGTGCTGGTTTAGGAACAAAAACCTTACCGTTAAATACGGCATGAGCGCGATCGCCTACTATACACTTATGTAACTGCCGACTTTTACTATAAGGGTAGTTAAGAGCGATCGCACTGTGAGTATCTGCCAGTTGTTCACCAGCAATCATCGTCAACCCATTCAGCGTCGTCTCAGTTCCTTCACCCGTCTGGAAAATGTCTAAATTGTGCCGCGATATTTGTCCACCCAGACTAATCGCATGGCAAGTATAGCGACTGTTACGGGCTTGTGCGATCGCACTCTTGCCAATATGGAACCCCGCCTCACTCTCCTGCTGAATTCTAGTGTGGCTTACCTGAGCATTTTCTTCCACCCAGACTTCAGTAACAGAATTAGTAAAGTAAACCCCCTCTCTACTCTCTTCCTTCGCGCTCTTTGCGTCTTTGCGGTTCCTATACTCTTCTATGATCGTTACACTACTCCCCGGTTCCGCCACCACCAAACAGCGTGGCTGAGAAATAGTTGGTAATTCACCCGCAACAGAGATAAACACCAGATGAATAGGCGTTTCCACCACCAGATTTCTAGGAATATACACCACCGCTGCATCAGTCAGACTAGCAGTGTTAAGAGCAGTAAATACCTCTTGTCCACCTTGTTGCTTCGCCAGATAGTCCCGAATTTCAGGAATGTTTGCGGTTAACAAATTTCCCACAAACACACCATCGGCAAGATTAGCCACCGATGACAAATCAGGCGCATAACACCCATTCACAAATACCAAGCGGCTTTGGGCAGCTTCTGGCAGTGTAATAGATGTCGCGTCTACTGCAAACGATGCCGGACTTGCCGTTACAAAATTAACCTTTAACAGCGGTGATAAATCAGTAAATCGCCAATCTTCATCCCGTGTAGTAGGGATAGCCAATTCTTGAACTAAAGCTGTAGCGCCTTGGCGTAACTCTTCTAATTCTGCTGTCTTCGCAGAAATCGCCGGCACATCTGGGCGCTGATTTAGCAGTTGGGCTAAATAAGACACCTGCAATTTAGGAGAAACTTGAATACTCATCGCGCAGCCACCTCAGCAGCTTCTTCTTCTCGCAACCAATCATA
Organism: Aphanothece sp. CMT-3BRIN-NPC111; assembly: GCA_019359765.1. Classification (GTDB taxonomy): domain Bacteria; phylum Cyanobacteriota; class Cyanobacteriia; order Cyanobacteriales; family JAHHGU01; genus JAHHGU01. The sequence continues at coordinate 37,506 of JAHHGU010000048.1, read as the reverse complement.
GCCACGCGCTTCTAGTTCCAGTGCTAGTTCCTTCGTGCCACTGGTAATAATGCGTCCGCCTTCCATCACATGGATATAATCCGGAATGATGTAATTGAGTAAACGCTGGTAGTGGGTAATTACCAGCATCGAATTCTCGGAATTTGCTAACTGATTAACCCCATTCGCGACAATCTTGAGCGCGTCAATATCCAAACCAGAATCTGTCTCATCTAGAATTGCCAGCTTTGGTTCTAGCAGCGCCATTTGCAGAATCTCATTGCGCTTCTTTTCACCACCGGAGAAGCCTTCATTCACACTGCGACCCAAAAAAGCCGGGTCCATTTTCACAATGTCTAGCTTTTCCCGTATCAAGTCATCAAAATCAAACACATCTAGTTCTTCCAAACCTTGATGCTTGCGGCGAGAGTTGTAAGCTACTCGCAGAAAATCCAAGTTGCTCACACCCGGAATTTCTAGCGGATATTGAAAAGCTAGAAATACCCCATTTCTAGCCCGTTCTTCCGGTTCTAGTTCTAGCAGGTTTTGTCCTAAAAAGATAACCTCGCCGCCAGTAACGGTGTAAGCGGGATGTCCGGCTAGAACTTTGGAGAAGGTGCTTTTTCCAGAGCCATTGGGACCCATAATGGCATGGATTTCCCCAGCTTTAATCTCTAGGTTCAAGCCTTTAAGGATGGGGGTGTTATCAACTTCGGCAGTTAAATCGCGGACTGAGAGTATAACTTTGCTGTTTTCTACGATCATTTCAACGATACTTCGGTGGAAATAGAAATTATGTTTTTAACCACAGATGCACACAGATAAACACAGATGGAAGAAGATATATCTGTGTTCATCTGTGTTTATCTGTGGTTTTTTAACCAACTGAACCTTCCAACTTCAGGCTTAACAACCTGTCTGCTTCGACGGCGAATTCCATCGGTAGTTGATTGAAGACATCTTTACAGAAGCCACTGATCATCATGGAGATGGCATCTTCTTGGGAAATGCCCCGCTGGGAGAAGAAGAAAAGTTGATCTTCCCCAATCTTGGAGGTAGAGGCTTCGTGTTCTACCTTAGCGGTGTTGTTTTGCACTTGAATGTAAGGGAAGGTATTGGCTTGGGCATTATCGCCAATTAGCATAGAGTCGCATTGGGAATAGTTGCGTGCGCCAATGGCTTTGGGGCCCATTTTCACTAAGCCACGATAGCTATTTTTGGAGTTTCCGGCAGAAATACCCTTAGAAATAATCGTGCTGCGGGTGTTTTTGCCGATATGGATCATCTTGGTGCCAGTATCAGCTTGCTGCATATGATTCGTCAGGGCAACGGAGTAGAATTCACCGATTGAGTTATCACCCACTAGCACGCAGCTAGGGTATTTCCAGGTGATAGCAGAACCTGTTTCTACCTGAGTCCAAGAAATCTTGGAGTTGACTCCCTGACACAATCCGCGCTTGGTGACAAAGTTGTAAATGCCACCTTTGCCTTTTTCATCTCCGGCGTACCAGTTTTGCACGGTGGAGTATTTGATCTCGGCGTTGTCGAGGGCAACCAATTCTACTACAGCTGCGTGTAGCTGGTTGGTGTCATACATGGGCGCGGTGCAGCCTTCTAGGTAGCTGACAGAACTACCTTCCTCGGCAACAATCAAGGTGCGTTCAAACTGACCTGTATCTCCGCTGTTGATGCGGAAGTAGGTAGATAGCTCCATCGGGCATTTTGTGCCTTTGGGAATATAGACAAAGGAACCATCGCTGAATACCGCGGCGTTGAGGGCGGCAAAGTAGTTATCTGCTACTGGTACAACGCTACCGAGGTACTTCTGTATTAACTCTGGATGTTCCTGCAAAGCTTCGGAGATGGAGCAGAAGATCACCCCATCTTTGGCAAGTTTTTCTTTGAAGGTGGTAGCTACTGAGACGCTATCGAAGATGGCATCCACAGCAACGTTAGACAATCGCTTCTGCTCAGAGAGAGAAATCCCTAACTTTTCAAAGGTTTCTAGCAGAACGGGATCTACTTCGTCCAAACTGTCCAGCTTCTTTGCCGGTTTTTTAGGTGCAGAGTAGTAGATGATGTCTTGGTAGTTAATCGGCGGATAGCTAACATGGGGCCAGGTTGGCTCTGTCATCTTTAGCCACTGGCGATAAGCTTTGAGGCGGAACTCTAGCATGAACTCCGGTTCGTTCTTCTTGGCGGAGATCAGGCGGACTACATCCTCGCTCAAACCACGAGGGATAGTATCAGCTTCGATATCGGTGACGAAGCCATACTTATAAGGCTGGTTGACTAAGGTTTTGACGCTAGAAGTCATTAGACTGATCGTGTTCTCTCGTGTTGTGGACTAATCTCTCTCAGATGGCAGGCGTGTCCGGGACTCCAGACTAGCTTGGGCAGGCAAGCTGCAATTACAATAGTAAAACAACATATTTGTTGCTTAACTCTATTTTATGGTACATTAGCAACAAATATGTTGTCAAAGTCCATTAGGGATTTTACTACTTGTTGGTCAAGATAGATTACATACCCAAAAAGATGGCGATCGCGCAGCAAAATTCCACTAAACAGGACATCCTGCAACTTTTACTGAAACAAGGTCAAGCCACGGCGCATGAACTAGCCGAAGCTTTGAATATTAGTCCGCAAGCGATTCGCCGTCATTTAAAGGATTTGGAGACAGAAGATCTCATTGTGCATCAGCCTGTGCCAGCAGGGATGGGACGCCCGCAGCACGTCTATGAGCTAAGTCAGGAGGGGCGCGATCGCTTTCCTAACAGCTATAATCAGTTTGCAATTTCTTTCCTAGATACGCTGGTAGAAACGCTGGGGCATGAGCAAGCTGGCTCACTTTTACGTAAGCACTGGGAACGCAAGGGGAACGAATACCGCGATCGCTTAGGTAAAGGTTCCTTGCAACAGCGCGTTGCTAAGTTAGTAGAACTCCGGCGAGAGGAAGGTTATATGGCAGAGTGGTATCCTATAGAATCCGGCGATGCTCACGGTGATACACACTCACAGTTTATTTTGACGGAACATAACTGTGCGATTTCCCACATTGTGACATCGTTTCCTAGTGTTTGTGGACATGAGTTAGAAATGTTTGCCGCTGCCTTACAAGATTGTCAAGTTGAGCGGACGCACTGGATTATTAATGGAGAACATCGCTGCGGTTATTTAATTAAAGCTCAGGAAGTATAAATATTTATGGCTGAACAACAGCAACCATCTACGCAATTTTTAACACTAGAAGAATCAGCTAAGGTAGACGCCGCCCTCTTGCATATCCATGAAAAGTTTTTAACAAGATTGACAATTTCCTCATTGAAGCTGTTGAAGCATATTGCTCAAGATCGTGGTGTTAGTGTTGAAGATTTGACAGCAGAACAAGTAATTTCCTGGTTTGAGGAGGATGGAAAAATTAGGCAAGAACAAGGAGTTGACGCTGCATTCCTGAAGTGGTGATGACCTGTAAAATCTATTTTTTCTCCGGTTTTTTAGAAAAAGGTATACCCAAAGCTGTGTGAAAATCTGTTTGCACTTTGTTGTTTAAGCGACGCGACACTTCCCGCACAATTTGGAGAATAATGCGATCGCCAGTCATTTTCACTAGCCACTTAGGCATATCGCGAATAAATTTGGGAAACTCAATTTCCACTTCCAGGTCTAACTTATACTCCCATCTGGTCATCACAGAGGGGATATGGGCCATATTTATGTCAGGCAAAGCTTTAAACTCCAGAGTGGAGGGATCGACAGGAACTTCCTTTAACCGAAAACTCCCATCAAAGTCCACCCGATAGCCGCGAGGGGAATAATTCGGCAAGGTAATGCTTCTAATCCGATAAACTTTCTGTGGATCTGGGGGTAGCAGTTCCAAACCAATTCTCGCCTCTATTTCAAAATTAAAAGCTCCATAACGTCCCAGGAGCAAATCGTAGCCGTTCGCTCCAATAGGTGACACTTTCATCGGGGAAGCACAGCGAGGGAACCAAGTGGGATGCTGGGTTACGTATTCAGCCACCGTCGCTAGGGGCGCATATAGCTCTATGCAGTCTTCATAGTGAAGGCGAAACGAAGTCCAATCTAGCACCATTGCCGCCGATACATTGGTGGATACCTTTTTTGAAAAGGTTTTTATAGTATTCGACACCTGTAACAAGGTTCTCTTGGAATTGGTGGAAGTTTCACTCGGATTCTGGGAGACTGGCTCAGGAGTGGGTGTTTCGCTTTTTAGTAAATCTTGCATCACTTCCAATGCAGATTGATATCGCTGCTTAACAGCGCTTTGAGTCATTTTGTCCAAAATGCCAGCTAGTTTGTTACTGAGCGGATTGTTGATTAAGTAATGCCGCCACACAAAGGTACTTTCGCTGGGATCATATAAATCAAAAGGCTCCATTTGGGTTAATAGATGAATGCAGGTGACACCCAAACTGTAGATGTCGCTGGCAAACACTGCTTTGCCAAACGCCTGTTCTGGAGCCGCATAACCCGCAGAGCCGATGCTTGTCCCTGTTTTGGCTAAAACTGCTGCATTGCCATATTTGGCGGCACCAAAATCTACCAGCACGAGTCTGTCATCTGAGCGACGCCGGATAATATTCTCTGGCTTGATATCTCGATGAATTACTTCTCCAGCGTGGATAAATTGCAGCACAGGCAATAAGTCACTCAGGATGCTCTCGATCTGAGCTTCTTGGAAAGCTCCTTTTTCTGCCAACTCTTGAGCTAAGTCTTGCCCGTCGATAAATTCCTGCACAATATAAAGGCGATCGCCTTGCTCAAAATGGGCGAACAGTTCCGGAATTTGGGGATGTTTGCCCAACTCTTCTAAGCGCTGTGCTTCTTGGTGAAATAATTCCGCTGCTTTGCGACCGTTGTTTTGTCCTTGGGGATAAAATTGCTTAATTACACACCAGGGTTTGGATGGTTTGTACTCATCCTCTGCTAAAAGAGTTCTGCCAAAACCCCCTTCGCCGATTAGCTTGATGGCACGATATCGTTCTGCCAACAACAGCTTTGCACCGCAACTTTGGCAAAATTTATTTGCTTTCGGGTTTTGGGGATGAGGGCAGTTGGGATTTAAGCAGTAGCTCATGGGAATAACCAAGAGATTAACTCTATCTTGACACTCCAACCACTTATAGCCAGCAGCTTCAATAAGATACTTAGGGAATAGAGAAACCGTCAAAGCTTTTGTTAAGATGCGATCGCCCTTAGCTATCCATCACCGCATCCAACAATACATCAGCACCAAAACGCACAGCATCAGTGCAAGGTAGCCCGGTTTCTGCCTTTGTCTGCTCGATTGCCTGCTGTGCCGCTACCTGATCAAGGTGATGGGTATTGAGTGCGATCGCCACCACCCGCACAGGTGCAAAAGCACCACCCGCAGCCGCCACCGTCTCATATACCCGAATTACTTCTGGCAAAGGCGGAATCTGCACATCAGGACAATTCCGAATGTGAGTTTGTCCCGCCCGATGTACCAAGATTAGATGAGTTGGCTGGGAACCGCGTATTAGCGGCAGCGTTGCCGTTGAACCTGGATGCAGCAGCGAACCTTGCCCCTCAATGTAGAGAATTTCATAGTCATCTCCAAATTGCATCACCATCTGTTCCACCGCACCAGCGGCGAAGTCTACCCGCACGGCATCAAGTGGCACTCCATCACCAGCAATCATTAAACCCGCTTGCCCAGTGGCGAGGAACTTGGAGCGTAACCCCCGCCGCCGCGAAGCTTTTTGCAGTTCTAAACTGGTTGACATTTTGCCAATCGCCATATCCGTGCCGACTGTTAATACACGCCGACAAGAAAGCGATCGCGCCTTACCACTCCCCACTGGTAACTTTGTTGGTTCCTGGCGCACATCCCAGATCCATTGCCCCTCTCTGAGTAACTCCCGTAACTCTGGATGGGATGCTATCGGGGTATGCAGCCCATTCACAACCGACAACCCAGCAGCGACGGCTTGCTTCACCTCTTGCCACCAAGCGTCCGGCAGCGCCCCCCCAGTCGGAGCAATGCCAATCGCCAGAACGTCAGGATTATAAGCTAGCGCCTCTTGCACGGATGCGACAATGGGAACATCACGCTCAATTCCGGTTAATTGCCTTAAGGATTCACCAGCACACTGTCGATCGATCGCCGCCACAATGGACGCCTCGCTGTAGCGCAAAAGCGTTAAACCAGTTTTGCCGTTAATGCCCTTAATTCCCTCATGCAGCAGGATTGCTACCCGATGTTTAGCTTTAAGCATAAAAGGTGATTGTTAGTAGTTATAGCAATTAGCACTTAGCTTTTAGCAATTAGCTTTTAGCAATCTTTCAGTTATAGCAGCATCTCGATGCGTCCATAGGTGTAAGGTCAATTGTCAAGAACCATTATGGCAACTGCTATATGTAGTTAGAACTTATCTAAAAGTTGATTAAAGATGTTTTTTTACCGCAGATGAAAGCAGATAGACGCAGATAAACGCAGATATGTGGTATTTCAAAATTATTTTGAAATATAGGTTCTTAGTAGTTAGTAGGTGGTAGGCGTTCTTCCACTAACCGTTGATTAACCCTTGTCCCCTTGTCTCCCTCACTCTGACTCCCAATCCTGGTAAATCATTCGGCAGCAGACGCCCATCCTGCATCACAGCGCCTGTAAAGGGGTCATCAATCAAATTCAGGTGGCTGTCCAAATCTAGATAATCAGCGAGTGGTGATAGCTGGGCAGCTGCTGTATTAGAAAGGCTGCTATCGGAATAGCAACCGAACATAACTTGCAATCTACAGGCTTTTGCTGTACTCACCATACGCATCGCCTCACTTAAACCACCCGATTTCATGAGTTTGATGTTAATACCATGAACGCGATCTGCCAGCTTGGGAATATCGCCACTGGTAAAGCAGCTTTCATCTACGAATATAGGAACGGGCGATCGCTCGTACAGTATAGATAAGTTTTCCTCTTTTCCCCGCGCCAGCGGCTGTTCCACATACTTAACCCCCAGATCTGCAAGCCAGCTGCACATTTTTACAGCGTCATCTAGACTCCAACCGCCATTGGCATCAATACTCAGGGGCATCTTAGATGGTGCTGACTCCAGCACTGTCATCACTATTGCCCGATCCGCTTCAATTCCATCCGGGCTACCCAGTTTCACCTTTAAAAACCGCACATCTGTAAATTCCAACCAGTCTCGCACCCGCTGACGAACACCTTCTGGCGAATTAATGCCAATTGTCACCGAAGTTGGAACAATGCGGCGGCGGTTCAATCCCCACATCTGCCATAGTGGTAATCCCACTCGCTTGCCCAACCAGTCATGCAATGCCATATCCAGCGCTGCCTGTGCTGCCGACAGCATCTGGGTTTGTGTGAAAACCTGCTCAATCTGCTGCCTCTCCCAGGGGCTAAGCTTCTCTAGCATTGGTGCAACTTGTTGCAATGCTTCTACGATCGCGTCTGTGGTTTGCGGGCGATCGCCAATTGAAAACGGTGAAGCCTCCCCCCAACCCTCAATTCCATCTTCCTCCACCTGCACCCAAACATTCGTTGTCTGAGATGTGGTGCCACGACTGATGGTTAAAGGGAATCGCTTGGGTACTGTAAAAGTTTGAACACTAATGTGCATAGTGGTAGTTTGTGTCTTAGTTTTCTATCGTTAGGTCAGGCGCGGCTTTACGGGGCAGATTTTGTGCTTTATTCTAATATTTGTATAAGATAAGAGCCGGATAGCAATACCCGCTACACCTATATGAAAGCTTTAGCTAAATGGAAACTTTTAAATTCTCACATTGTATTTGATAACAACTGGTGTAGAGTCAGACAAGATGAAATAGAATTGCCAAGTGGTCAAGTAATTGATGATTTTTTTGTTAATGTTAGACCTGATATTGCTCTCATCTTACCAGTAACCCAAAATAGAGAAATTGTTTTCGTCCGTCAATATCGGCATGGAGTCGGTGAAATTTTATTAGAACTACCTGCTGGGGCTTTCCACCCACAGAAAGAGGATAGCGTTACGGCAGCCACTAGGGAACTAGAAGAAGAAACTGGGTATGTTGCGGAAACGCTAATTAAACTAGCAACTTTATATGATAACCCAGTTAAAGATACAAATAAAATTCATCTTTTTCTCGCTGATAAGGTTCATCCTTCTGGCAAGCAAACTTTAGATGTAACGGAAGAAATTGAAGTGGTATTGATTCCCCTAGAAGACGTTTTGAAAGAAATATCTCAGGGAGAAATTTGTGTTTCTGGAACCATTGCTGCTATTTTCTTAGGCTTGAATTTTCTTTCTAGACGTTCTGCTTAACTATTATTCCACACCACTGGTTGTTCATTTATTTTTTAGGAATACACCTACCACTGTTGTCGAGCGATCGCCCTAACAACAACAATCAACAAACCCGTTTATAATCAAGAGAATTCTCGTGGTTGATAATTGCGACATTCCTCACATGGTCCAACTGGATTAACAGCGCAGCGAATGTAGGTAGAACGGGCATTATATTGGCAGGTAATGTCGCCGATTAAATAGCCAGCACCTTCAAGAGGCTGGCGGATTCTTTGCAACCCCCTAACGGCTGTAGCTTCCATAGCTGCTCTCAGCCTAACTCTTGCTCGTGCCTCTGCTTTACGCATCACTATTACTGAAAGCATTGGCGGTATTAAGCTTAAAATAAAAATCAGGATGACCTCAAACACACTTTTCCACCTCATCTCCGCGCGCTACATATACAACCAATGCTACTAGACTTGAATATGAGCCATCAAGAGGCTTCTAGTTTTTCATAGGAATGGGCATCATGAGGATTAGTAGCTAGTTGTGCCTACGGTTCGTTGAAGGCTGCCTCCCGTTGACTGTTTCCCTTGAAGATCGTGCCAAAGAAGCTACCTGCTTCCTGGAAAATTTCTTTCAAGTCTTGTTCTTATCCCAGCGGTACTGGTGAGTGCGAAAACTACGAAGGCGATCGCACTCGCCAATCCCCCCTGGATTAATTAGCTGCCAAATCTGGCTATCGGCAATGGCAAACAAAAACAAACCCATTCCCAAGAACAACCCAGTAATACCTAACTATGATTTAACCTTCTGATAACTTTTACATAACTTAGGATAGCTAGAATTTATATTCAATATTTTAAATCGCAAATAACGCCGTGTTACAACTAGATGTTGCTCAACTATCTCCCTATTCAACAATAGGGGATCTTTACTGCCATGACTTCCATGTAGATGCTCAAACAATAGGGCAAGTAGTTGCTTTACGATTTAAAACCCAGCCAGATCTTCCAGGAGTTCTTGTCACTAGCGGTTCCGACTTTTTGGGAATGATTTCTAAACAAAAGTTCCTTGAAAAAATGAGCCAGCCTTATAGTTTAGAACTTTACCTAAAGCGCCCTATTAAAGCTCTTTTAGATATTATAAAAAACCAATATTTACAGCTTTCACATACCTCTAGAATTGATTTCGCAGCTACCATGGCTCTATCTCGAGCGCCCGATTTGCTATATGAACCAATAATTGTGGTTAATGAAGATAAAAAACTACGGTTGCTGAACATACATACTTTGTTAGTAGCTCAATCAGAAATTCTTGCTTTTCTCAATAATTCAGCACAACAGCAAAAGTTAGCGTCTCAACAATATGCGGAGAAACTAGAAAAAGAAAAAGAAAAGGTTAAAAAATATGCTCAAATGCTAGAGGCGAAACAGAATGAGATTCAAAAACGCAATCGGATCCTAGAGAAACAGCAAACTGAATTAGTAGCACAAGAGCGACAAATTTACGCTTTAAATCAGCGATTGCTTGAGATCAGCCAAACACTTTATGTAGAGAGCAAACGAGCTTTTAAATCCACATTTGAAAGCGTCAAAGCTATAGGTCACAGTACCGATAAAATTCTTTACACTGGTAATGCTTTAGCCAAAGAATTGGCAACTGTTGATGCTGCAACTAAATTAATTGAGAAGATAAGCAAGCAAGTTATGCATTTAGGAGTGCAAGCAGCTGTTTTTGCCAATCAGGATAGTGGACAAATATCTAGTTTTAGTAAAGTTGTTAATGAAATCAGCAAGCTGGGAGGTCAGACCTTTGAAGCTAGTAATAAAGTCAATCAAATTGCTAATCGATTTAAAATCCGTATTCAAGAACTGACAGAAGCCGCTAGTACTGGAGAGACTAAATTTAAAACTGCAATTCAGCAAATTAAACGAGCAGAAGTGGCTCTAGATCACCTTGAACAGTTAATGAATGAGCAAACCAGCGACAGTGAACAATTATCAGACATTGAGATTGATATACAAAAAAACACAAGTTTACAATTGAAAGCTCTTAATAATATCGGTTGCAGCTGATTTTAAAATAGGTTTATTACCAGTATTTAATAAGGCAAACTAACACCAATAATAAATCTCCCATATAGCAGATGCTTAAAAAGTATGTTATGGGCTATATTCTGCTATATCGCCTATTCTAAATTTTTTTATATTCTAATGTGGTAAAACGAGCAAATATGCCCCCCAATAAAGTAAAATAGAATGCTAGTGTTTAACGGTTTGGAAGCTGAATTTTTATGAAAAAACCTACAGAACTAGAAGCCCAAACTCTGGGAGACTGGGCATACCTGGCAGTTGACAAACACTTCGATAAAACTCTTAAGCACGAAGATGACGTCCTCAAAGACCGCGATCCGGAAGCATTACATCAGATGCGGGTGGGGATGCGTCGCCTGCGCTCAGCTGTAAATGGTTTTGCGCCAGCGCTAGACTTGCCCAAAGCAGCTAAGGAACAAAATATTGCCAAAGTTGCCCGGGTACTGGGGGCGCTACGCGATTTAGACGTTCTCAAAGAAGCCCTTCAAAACCAATACCAACCAGCATTACCGAAGTCAGAACAAAAGTCTCTGAAAACGGTTTTGGATTATCTGGCTAAACAACGTAAAAAGGCGCTCGAACAGGTGCAATCAACTCTGGAGCATAAAGACTACCAGAACCTAAAGCATGATTTTAAAAAGTGGCTCAAGCAGCCCCAATACCGGGAATTAGCTCAAGTACCGATTCGTGATGTCCTACCGGATTTACTCTTACCGTCGGCAAGTAAACTCTTCCTCCATCCGGCTTGGTTAGTGGGCGTCCACAGCGAAACAAAAGGGTTTGGTGTCCCCAGCCCTCTGGAGCAAGATAGGGTAGAGGAATTATTAGGCGCTCAAGGACTAGTTCTCCACAGCTTACGCAAACAAACCAAGCGATCGCGCTATCAGATGGAGCTATTTACTGACTTTTATGAGCCAACCTATGAGGCTTATGTCAATGACTTGAAGGAAATCCAAGAAATCTTGGGTCAGATTCAAGACTGTTTCGTTTTAGGAGAATTTCTCACAAATGCCTTAGACTCAAAAAGTCAAAAAGTGCTGCCCACTCTTGTAGATAAGTTGGCGCAAACCCGTTACCAGGCATGGCAAAAGTGGCAACCCTTACATCAAAAATACTTGAATCCCAGAATACGGAACGCATTGCATCTGGAATTGCTAAAACCAATATCGGACGTAATTAGGGGGTAGGAGTTATATCGTATCCGGTTGTATCCACCTAGTAAAAAGCAGGGGGACAAGGTTTGCTTATGCACGCCAGCACCCTCATGCTAAAACAACCGATGCGCTCGGACTGAATATTAAACGAGATTTAACTATTAGGTAATCTTTTTATTACCTAACCTTTACCTTGCGAACTTAAATTAGGGATGGATTGCTAGGCTAGTTTTTCATTACGGGGAATACTTGCACCTCATGTCCCTAACTTCTAAGGCGACTCTAGAAATACATTCATACCAAGCGAACGAAGAACGCCACTTGCACTGTTATGGCAAAGGGGAAAATGTTCCTCTAGTAACGCAAGGGGTTTGGCAAGTTTGTCAGGGTTGGGTACAGCTGAGTACCTGTTGTCCCAATGGAGAAGAGGTGGTACTAGGTTGGGCTGGGCCTTCAACTTTCTTTGGTCTTTGGTTATTTCAATCTTTATTTCCATCTCTAAAAGAGATTCAGATCCAGCCTAATTTATATGTCTCATACCACACGCTATCTAATGTCTACTTGAAGTGGTATTCTATCAGCGAGATAGAAACTTCCCCGCGTCTGGCTCAGACGATGTTACCTCATCTGGGTAAGCGAATACGGCAGACAGAGGCACTTTTAGCTATAAATGGACAGCGGCGCGTTGAATGCCGCTTGCACCAGATACTGCTGTTGTTGAAAGAGGAAATGGGTCAACCTGTAGCTGAAGGAACTCGTCTAAGCGCTCGCCTGACACATCAGCATATTGCCAATGCGATCGGTACGACAAGGGTAACTATCACGCGACTCCTCAGCAAGCTACACGACCAGGGATGGATTACTATTGACGCCAATCGGCACATTATCCTAAAAGATGATGCTTTGTTAGTGTCTAAAATTGGCGAGTAGCGTTATTCGGGAGTAGTCCTCTGTCTCTAGATGTTATTACAATTCCTCCGGCAACAGGTCAACCACCTGCGGGGTTAATAGTGGTTTTGCATGGCTGGGGTGGCAACGCTCAAGAACTAGCATCCGTAACTCCATTGTTGAACTTGCCGGATTATCAATTTTTGTGTCCCAATGCTCCCCTTCCTCATCCCTATGGGGCAACGGGAAGGATGTGGTATGCCTTTACACAACCAGATGAATCACCCCAAAAGGGTTATCAGGAGTTAGCAAAAAGCACGGAACTGCTTACTGAATGGCTCAAGTCCCTAGAAAGTACTACCGGGGTTCCCCTCTCGCGCACAATTTTGATTGGCTTTTCTCAGGGTGGGGCAATGACGCTGGATGTGGGACTTTATTTGCCGCTAGCTGGGTTGGTTGTTCTCAGCGGCTATTTGCATCCCATCTCTCAACCACCTGAGCATACTTTTCCCCCAGTATTAATTGTGCATGGTACACAAGACTCAATTGTGCCTGTAAGTTCTGCCCAAAAGGCACGGGATACTTTAACAGGACTGGGGGTAGCTGTGCAATATCAAGAATTTTCTATGGGGCATGAAATTCGACCGGAGGTTTTACAGCTAATACGAAATTTTGTTAAGACTAATACCTGAAACTGGCAATTTCAGGTACAGAGGGTAATATAAGAGGGGCTGTGGCGTCTGTACAGCGGTTGAGATAGATACTGATCGAGGGAGGCGTGAGCGATGACAACTTTAAGCATTTCTAGCCAGCAGATTTCTGCTCTCACCGCAGCTGACGTGGGACAGTTGGCTGTACGTCTGGAACGGGATGATTACACCAATCCTTTTGAAGGATTGAATGATTGGCATTTGCTGCGTGCGATCGCTTTTCAACGTCCAGAGTTGGTTGAGCCTTATATCCACCTCCTAGATCTGGAAGCCTTTGACGAAGCTTAACTGATTTAAGATTTTGGATGGCGGGGTAGTGGTAAGTTCACAGCCCCGCCATTTTTGGTTCGTGGCAAGCGTTTAATGTATTCAGGACTTACGCAGTTGAAGTCTGAAACCTAGATCCCCCCTTCAAAAGGCAGGGCTGATTCATTTTCATGGTAGAAAAAATTATCACTTAAGAAAACCAGGCTTGGGGGGTCTCCCCCCAAACCCCCCGTTGGGGGACGGTCGCGTCCCCCAAGCCCCCTCCGAAAGGTTTGATCGGTTTAATGCTGATTTTTCCTTTGTAGACAATGAAGTAGCCCTGCCATCAATTGCGGGAACCGGAAAAGCCTCCTTTTTAACTCTGTTGTGCGTAAGTCCTATTGTTAATTCAAAATCTAAAATCCCGGATGTCCAAAATCTACATATGGAGTCAACAATTAATCTAAAATCTAAAATCCAAAATCCAAAGTCGAGACGGGTTTTAATTGGTCTGGGCGGCGGCATCGCCGCCTATAAAGTTTGTGAGATAATTTCCACACTTTTTAAGGCTGGGGCAGAAGTTCGAGTAATTCTTACCCGTTCGGCTCAAGAATTTATCACACCTCTAACAGTCGCAACGCTGTCTCGTCATCCGGCATACACAGATGACAACTTTTGGCAACCAGTTCACGAACGCCCACTGCATATTGAACTGGGAGAATGGGCGGAGGTTTTTGTTATTGCTCCTCTAACGGCTAATACGTTGGCCAAGTTAGCTTACGGTATGGCTGATAACTTGCTGACTAACACTGTGCTGGCTTCAACTTGTCCAGTGCTGTTAGCACCGGCAATGAATACGGATATGTGGGAACAGCTGGCGGTGCAGCGAAATTGGCAACAGCTGCAACTAGACCCACGCTATCACGGCGTTGGGCCAGGTGCTGGGTTGTTGGCGTGCGATCGCACTGGTACTGGTCGTATGGCAGAACCAGCTGAGATTTTGGTGTCAATTCAATCTTTATTGCAGACAGGCGGTAAGCGAGACTTGGCAGGCAAGCGGGTATTAATCAGTGCTGGAGGAACGCGAGAGCATTTAGACCCCGTGCGCTTTATTGGCAATCCCTCCACAGGTAAAATGGGGCTGGCTTTGGCACAGGCAGCCGTTCACCGGGGGGCATCGGTAACGCTGGTACATGGCCCTTTATCTTTCTCTATCCCTCCGTTAACGGGGGGAGGAATGAAAACTATCCCGGTTGTGAGTGCCCAGCAGATGCGACAGGCAATGTTGGAGTGTTTCCCGGATGCAGATTTGATTGTGATGTCAGCTGCTGTGGCAGATGTAAAGCCAGCTGAGTATAGTGCAGAAAAGTTGCCAAAGCGATCGCTCCCCAGTTCCTTGCCTCTGGAACCCGTGCCGGATATCTTAGCTGAACTGGGACGCCTCAAGCAGCCGCATCAAAGGTTAATCGGATTTGCTGCCCAGACGGGGGATATTGTCACGCCAGCGTTGGAGAAGTTGCGGCAGAAGAAATTAGATGCGATCGCGGCTAACCCGATCGATCGACCAGATGCAGGTTTTGGTGGCGACAACAATCAAGCCATCTTTCTAGACGCCCAAGGACGCCAGCAGCAGATTGAACCTTGCAGTAAATTGCAGCTAGCGCATTATCTATTTGATTTTGTCAAAGGTGCTGATAGTGCTAGTGTGCGTAGCTGAGTTATAAAACTCGCCTGCTGTTTCCAATCAGCGATCGCCCCAAAATATTCCTTAACGCACAAAAATTATCAGAGGCGTTCCGCCGGAATGTCAAGACAAAATTGCGGCAACTTTCTTTAAATTCTCTTGCCGCCACTGTGCATCTGCTTTTCGATTAGTTTGCAACTCTAGCACCCGGATTTTATGTGTAGGTAGGGGATTTAAACGTTGTTTCAACTCCTCCCAAGAAGTAACCAATTCATGCTCCACATTGTAAGTAGCACACATCTGAGCAAAATTAATATCCTGCGGGGTAGCAAAAAACTCTTCAAATGGCGGGTCAAACTTGGCGATGGGCAATCCTTCAAATATGCCCCCACCGTTATTGTTAATTAAAATAATCGTCAGGTGACCTACAAATTTGTTTCGCAATAAAAAGCCGTTCGTATCGTGTAACAAAGCTAAATCGCCCGTTAGCATCACGCTACTTTGATGACGATGGGCAATCCCCAAAGCAGCGGATAAAGTACCATCAATACCATTGGCACCCCGGTTAAAAAACGGCTGGACTGCTGAGTTACTGGGTGCCCAGAAAAACTCTACATCTCGCGCTGGCATACTATTGGCAACAAATATAGGTGTCCCCTGTGGCAGTGTTTGCGAAAGTAACCAGGCGGCTTTGCCTTCAAAGAGGTGGTTGATTGCAGTCATTTTTTGGTCAAGAGATGACCTCACCTTGGCTTCAGCATCACACCACAGATGGAGATATTCTTTTTGTGTTGATGCCATCGCACTTGTCTCTACAGCCAGTTGTTCCACAGATAGCCGCAGATGTGTCGTTTGCCCATGCAGGGGGTCGAGGTTGTGGTGGCTAGGGTCAATTATCCAGCGTCGCGCCTGAGTGGCTACGAGCCAGCTACGCAATTCTTTACTGGTAGGCAAATCACCCAGTTGAATCACCATTTTCGGTGCCAGCTGTTGTGCTAACTGCTGATTCCGCAAAATTAAGTCATAGGTAGAAATCAAATAGGGATTGAGCTGGGCATAGTTTCTCAAGGGGGATAGTCCCTCGGCTAGGACGGGCCATCCTAAAGATTTGGAAAGGTTAGCGATCACACTAGAATACTCGCGTGGAGACTGGGGTTGAGCAGTACCAGCGATGATCATGCCCTTGGCGCATTCAGACCATTCCTTGGGAAAGGCTATTGCTGGCGTCTCTACAAGATTTAGCGGTTCAACCCCAGCAAAGAAATCATCTGGCTGAAACTGTAGTCTCAGGGCGTCAGCGTCTAATTGGGGGATAGGTGCCAGAGGATCGCGAAAGGGAAGATTAAGATGGACTGGGCCAGGAACAGGAAAAAGCGATCGCTCCCAGGCATGAATTATTGTCTGGCGCAGATAACTGAGCATCCCCATTTCCAGAGAAGGGACAGCTAACTCTGTTTGCCAGTTAGGATAAGTGCCAAATAACTTCAGCTGATCTATCGTCTGCCCAGAATGGCAATCTCGCAGTTCCGGGGGTCGATCAGCTGTTAACACCAACAGGGGTACTCGGCTTTCTCTGGCTTCAATAACAGCGGGATAGAAATTGGCCCCCGCAGTCCCAGAAGTGCAAACAAGTACAACCGGACGTTGGGATTTTTTGGCAATTCCTAAGGCAAAAAAGGCAGCTGAGCGTTCATCTAGAACCGGGATAGCTTCTACCTCGTCAGCTTGGGCAAAGGCAACCGCAAGAGGCGCTGAGCGCGATCCAGGACAAATTACGGCGGTAGTTAGTCCCAGCCGTTTTAATGTTTCCGTCAAGATTGAAGCCCAGACGGAATTGGTGTTACAAAAATTAATGGGCATTCAATTTATATATGAACCGCGAAGACGCAAAGATCGCAAAGGAAGAAGAAGAAAAGGTAGCTGCTGTTAGACTAAGGCTTCGAGAAGTGCCTGGAGTTTGAGTTGGATTTCTGCCAGTTCTTTATCTGGATCGGAACCAGCAACGATACCAGCACCAGCGTATAATCTAGCGCGATCGCCGTCTATCAAGGCAGACCTGATGCCAACTACAAACTCGCTGTTGCCCCGATGATCTATCCAGCCTAGTGGCGCAGCATAAAGCGAGCGGTCAAATGCTTCATAGCGGCGAATTTGTTGGTAGACAATATCCCTGGGCAAACCGGCAACAGCTGGGGTGGGATGGAGTTCAGCTAAAATTTCTAGGGGATGCACTTTCTCCGGCACTTTCGCCTGAATCGGTGTCCATAAATGCTGGATGTTAGACAGTTGCAGCAGCTGCGGTACTGATGCCATCTGGGGAGTCAAACCCAGCCCCGTGAGGCGTTGGGTAATGAAATCAAGCACAACACGGTGTTCCCGTCGCTCTTTCTCGCTACTTAGTAGGCGATTGGCCAATTCCGCATCCTCAGCTGCCGTTTTTCCTCGTGGTGCCGAGCCAGCCAAGGCATCTGTCACTAACTCGTGATTTTGAATACTAATTAAACGTTCTGGGCTAGCACCAATAAAGTTTTGCCCCTTACCATTACTGGTAGAAAATATATAGCAATCGGGATTACTTATGCGTAAATTTTGGAGAGAATGAACCAAATTAAATGGAGCGGAGGAAATTACATCTACTGCCTGAGCAAGCACAATTTTATGTAACTGCTTTACCCTAATTGATTCTAATGAAGATACAACAGCATCATAAAACTTCTTTTTATCTTTTATATTTTTATCTATAATTATTTCTTGAGTACTATTAGTATTTTTGGCACTGCTATATTCTGATGAGATAATTTCTTGAAATTGATGGCATAATTGTTCGGTTATAACTTCAACGTTTGCCTGGGGACTAATGACTATATTACTAATTAAATAGCCTTTATTGGCTCGACATGATACCTGTAAACGTGGTAAAAAGATGGTGCCATAGGGAAAAGGAGAATCATCCTTAAGCAGATCGTCATAAAACGTGAAGCTACAAAAGAAATGAGGACCAGCAAAAGGAAGATTGGAAGTGCCAGTAATAATAATATTGGCAAAGCAGGAGTCGATAAACTGTTGGGATTGGTAAAAGCGCGATCGCCCTTTCAATTTGAGAGAAACCACTGTGTCGATAGCGGCGATAGCTTCTCCTGTACCCGCTTTCTCGAAGTAAAAGTGTAGTTGGTTGGGCTTGGCTATTTTCTGAATAACAGCCAGCGGATCGATGGGTTTAATTTCTTGGGATATACTGACAATTATTGCCTGCTTTTTTTGAATAGCAGCCTGCTTAAATGCTAAAAGAAACTGACGCAGATTCTTACAGTCTTGAAATAGATTAGTGCGATATGGTATGACTGGCATGAAAGCAAGGATAGCAGATTTTGCTGAACGGTCGAGGCAGGCGGTGACCGGACATCGGGCTTCTAAAATCCCAATAAACACCCTTTAACATACCGTGCCCCTTCCTTCAAATGTGAAAGCCGCACTCTCCGTTGTCGCCAAACCTTCGTAGAACGTAGTTTCCGGCAACGCAGAAGTACCTAATCGATCTTACCTGCTAGCTATTCCAACTCACCATACTTAACAAGATCAAGACTTACGCAGAGATCCCCCTAAATCAGAGTTAAAAAGGGGGACTTTGAGCGTTCCTCCCTTTTTAAGGGCGATGTCCTGAGCCTGTCGAAGGGGGGCTAGGGGGGATCAAGTTTAATGGACTTAAGCTATTGGCCGACCATTTAAACCGGAAGCGGGCTGATGGGTAAGCGCTACAGGTGGGTAATGACAAGGTATAAACACAGGGGCTATCTTACTAATGAGATCGACGGGGAAACACTGATGACTCTCCCACTCGGAGCGTCTTCTTCGGTAATTCCCTAGATCTTCACCTAGAATCCCTCTGCCCCTCTCCCCCAGTTCCCTATCACCACCTTCAAAGCGTAAAATGACAAGGCTTATGCAAATGCCATCAATTTTGCCTGATGACTACACAGTTAATTAAACATCCAAGCAGTAAACTGTGGCTTGCGGCCATTAAGCCACCAATGTACAGCGTTGCCATAATTCCGATTTGGGTAGGCACTGCTGTTGCTTTTGCTGAAACTAAAACCTTTCACCCAGAAGTTTTTTCAACTTTTTTAATTTCAGCGATTTTGTTTATTGCTTGGATGAATGTCAGCAATGATGTATTTGATTCCGAGACAGGCATCGATAAAAATAAAGCCCACTCCGTTGTTAACTTAACAGGGAATAAATCATTAGTTTTCTGGCTGGGGAATCTGTTTTTAGCTCTAGGCATAATGGGAACACTGGCGATTTCATGGTGGCAACAAGATCTGACAGTGATTGGGCTGGTGCTGCTCTCCTGTGCTATAGGCTATACCTACCAGGGACCACCCTTTCGCTTAGGCTACCAGGGTTTGGGGGAGATTATCTGCTTTATTTGCTTGGGTCCCCTAGTTGTGACGGCTGCTTACTACAGTCAAGCCCAAACATGGTCATACGTCAGCTTGGCCGCATCTATCATTGTGGGAATTGCTACGAGTTTAATTTTGTTTTGCTCTCACTTTCACCAGCTTGATGATGACTTGGCAGCAGGAAAAAAATCGCCAATCGTCCGCCTTGGTACGGAAAAAGCAGCGCAACTATTAATCTGGATCTGTGGCAGCATTTATGCAATAGCTGCGATATTTGTGGGTTTGGGGATTTTCCCCGTATGGACGTTACTAATCATTGGCAGCTTACCCTTTGCCCTCCAGTTAGTACGGCACGTCGGTACTTATCACAATCAGCCGGAAAAAGTCAGCAATTGCAAGTTTATTGCCGTTGCTTTGCATTTTTGGAGTGGGTTTTTGCTAGGGTTGGGGTTCTTACTTCCAGGCTTCTGATACGCTACGACAGAGGTAATATATAGAGTGGGCAGTGCTTTAATTATGCTCTTTAGCTACCATTATCGTGTGTATTCCACTGCTCACCATCCACTTAATGATAATGTTGCAAATTTAAATTTAAAAAAATAGGCTTATTGCAAAAATATTCATTTTGCTTTTTTAGAAGGTAGATAAACGCAGATGGGTTAAAAATTTCATCTGCTGCGTGAAACAGGTTTAAGAATTAATCCCTAATCATCCCCATACATGGTGAAGTTTGAAGATTATCAATTTCACTACTCTCTTACAGGTAGCAGCGATAATCAGCCACTCCTTCTTTTACATGGATTTATGGGCAGCAGCGATGACTTTAAAAATGCAATGGCATTACTAGCTGACCAATTTTATTGTATTGCTATTGACCTCCCTGGACACGGAAAAACGCAAGTATTGGGTGGGGAGGAGTGCTACACAATGCCGAACACTGCCCAGGCATTAATTTACTTATTAGATCAGTTAAATATAGAAAAATCCTATTTACTTGGCTATTCTATGGGTGGCAGATTAGCTTTATATCTGACACTTCATTTCCCAGACCGCTTTCGCAAAGTTGTTATAGAATCAGCCTCTCCAGGTTTAAATACTATAGAAGAAAAAGTATTAAGGCTACAAGCTGATGCCCAATTAGCCAAAAAACTAGCAACGGGTGATTTTTATTCATTTTTGGTGAATTGGTACAATCAGCCAATTTTTAAGTATTTAAAAACCCACCCTAAATTTGAGTATTTAATCGAGAGCAGATTAGCAAGTAATCCTTTAGAGTTAGCTAAATCGCTTTGTCAAATGGGAACAGGTAGCCAGCCTTCTTTATGGGAGCAACTTGAATATAATGAAATACCCTTACTTCTGCTTGTAGGTGAATATGATGATAAATTTAAAAATATAAATGAAGAAATAGCCCGTAGTTGTATAGTTGCAGAGCTAAAAATAGTTAAAGATTGCGGTCATAATATTCATTTTGAGAATATAAATGTATGGATTAGATATGTGGCAGAATTTTGTAAATAAGCGCGATTGAGGGCATACGGGTCTACGATCGCATAGATGATGCACTACAGATTTGAGTTTCGTCCCTATCAGCGGCCTTTTAGGCAACCATTGCAAACCAGCCACGGCATCTGGAAAATCCGCCAGGGTATTATCATCCGTCTTAGGGATGATAATGGGCGCGTCGGTTGGGGTGAAATTGCCCCTCTCCCCTGGTTTGGTTCCGAAACCCTGGAGGAAGCGCTGGATTTTTGCCACCAGTTAGGCGATGAAATTACCACAGAGACGATTTTCTATATACCCACGAAACTCCGCGCCTGTCAATTTGGCTTTGAGTCTGCTTGGGAAGATCTTGAACCACAGATACACACAGATGAACACAGATGTTCTGGACAAAATAAGCTCTCCTATAGCAGTCTATTGCCAGCAGGAGAAAGAGCTTTACAGGTATGGGAAACTCTATGGAATCAGGGGTATCGCACGTTTAAATGGAAAATTGGGGTTGCACCGATTAAGGATGAAATTAAGGTGTTTAGCCAGTTAATTCAAGCTCTACCGACTGGGGGAAAGCTGCGATTGGATGCTAATGGCGGACTTAGCTGGGAGGAAGCAAAAGCATGGCTACAAGTTTGCGAATTAGCTGGAGTTGAATTTTTAGAGCAACCGCTACCCGTGGATCGATTCGACGCCATGTTGGAGTTGAGTCACTTATATTCCACCCCCATAGCCTTAGATGAATCTGTTGCTACTCTAGAACAGCTGCAAGTTTGTTACCAGAAAGGTTGGCGGGGTATTTTTGTCCTTAAACCTGCGATCGCAGGTTCCCCTAAGCTTCTGCGCCAATTCTGCCAACAACACCAAATTGATGCCGTTTTCTCCTCTGTGTTTGAAACCGCAATTGGCAGACAGGCTGCCTTAAAGCTTGCCGCTGAACTTTTTCCCCACAACCGGGCGCTGGGTTTTGGTATCAACCATTGGTTTAACGAAGATGATCAAACCTGCCTGGGACATCTATGGAAAGACCATTAGTTTATCTCGAAAAACGTGCTGGGGATAATTGGTTGATTAATCATGACAACCGCCAATTCAACCGTATTACCGAACAGTTGTTTCAGGAATTAGGACAACTGTGTTCCTTCGGAACATTACCCAAAATTTTACTGGCAGAGCGAGACCCCCTGCAATTCTTGGCTGGTTTTATGGCTGCAACTGCCGCTGGTTGTCCTATTTTTCTTTGTAATCCTGATTGGGTAAAAGCTGAATGGCAACAAGTTTTTGATTTAGTCCAACCAGACATAATCTGGGGGCAAGAGCATTTCCTAAATATTGGTAAAGATGAAGGAAATTCTCTGCCTTCCTCTGCCTTATCCAAAATCGAAAATAAAATCATGATTCCCACAGGTGGTTCATCTGGCAAAATTAGGTTTGCCATCCATACCTGGGAAACATTGATGGCATCTGTGCAAGGCTTTCAGCATTATTTCCAACTGGAACAAGTAAATTCATTTTGTGTATTACCGCTATATCATGTCAGCGGTTTAATGCAGTTTATGCGTTCCTTTACAGCTGGCGGTCGTATAGCAATCCTACCTTTCAAAGCATTAGAAGCTGGGGAAAGATGTGAGATTGAACCAGCGGAATTTTTCCTATCTTTAGTACCGACTCAGCTGCAACGTCTCCTGCACTATTCCCCGGCATGGCTGTCTCGCTTCCAAACGGTACTATTGGGCGGTGCCCCTGCTTGGACTGAACTTCTGGAACAAGCTAGATACCACAGCATCCGGTTAGCGCCCACCTATGGCATGACAGAAACAGCCTCCCAGATAGTTACGCTTAAACCGCAAGATTTTCTTGGCGGTAATAACAGTTGTGGTCAGGTTTTACCTCATGCCCAGGTAACAATTCGCAATTCTAGCGGCGAGATATTAAGCCAGAACAAAATAGGCGCGATCGCTATCCAGGCAGATTCCCTGATGCTGGGCTATTATCCTCACCTATTTCCTGAAAAGCAGCATTTACAAGTAGATGATCTGGGATTTTTCGATGAATATGGTTATTTAAATATTGTCGGTCGCAGCAGTTCTAAAATTATTACTGGCGGCGAAAATGTGTTTCCATCTGAGGTGGAATCAGTTATTCGTTCTACCCATTTAGTTGCTGATATTTGCGTTATTGGATTACCAGATAAGCATTGGGGGCAAGTGGTAACAGCTATTTATGTTCCTTTATATACATCTGTTACTACCAACTTAGTTGCAGCAGCAATTGAGGATAAATTAAGCAAGTTTAAACTTCCGAAATATTGGGTGCAGCTTGAAAGCTTGCCCCGCAACGCTCAGGGAAAACTGAACCGAGAACAGCTACAACAAATTGCTATAAAGCGGCGGCAGTATCCTCCCAGCGATGTAGCCATGAAATAATTTCTGCTGGCATCTCTTTTCTTTTTCGGCTACTTGTATCGATGCAGACATGCTTTGTAAGTGCATTGGCGAGTAGTTCTTCTGCATCCTGTATAACAATTTTATAATGAGTTTCAAATGTATTATCACTTAGATATTTAGGCAATAACTGAATAACTATCTTATCACCGCAAAACATAGGGCGACGGAAATCTACACTGGCATGGACGATGGGAATGGCAATAGGGGGATTGCTGAAAAATGACTTAAGATTGATGCCTGATGCAGCCAAGGATTCTTCATAAGCTTCATGACAAATTGCGAGTACATTAGCAAAGTAGACAACACCAGCGGCATCAGTATCTTGAAAGCGAATTGTACGGTTGTAAGTAAATGGCATATCTAATATCCTACCCAAACAATAATTTTTGCAGCCTAAATATCTGCTTTTATCTGCGGTAAAAAAAACTTTCAAATTGACTTACCGGATAGGCTCTAAAGTGCAGTCCACCCTATAATTGCAATCGCTTTGTATCAGCGCTATGCTTATGCTTGCCCAACAGATGGCTAATTTAACACGATTTCGCACGGCTTAGTTCCAATAAGTTACTCAGCACTCCCCAGTCACCGCTAGCCTCTACTCTACAGATTAATAAATTTTTGTAAAAAAATTACCTAGTAAAGGTTTGGCAGTCTATTATTTAAAATAAAGCCAAAATTAATTTTGGTTTTCAGCAGCTTTGCTAATTAATCAGAAATTCCCTACTGGAATTAACCATATGTTCTATCTGAATCAGTTAAAAGCGTTACTGATAGCGTTGCCGATCGCGAGTTTAACTTTTACACTTTCAGGCTTACCAGTTTTAGCACATATACAAATCGGCTCTAAAGCTCAAAGTGAGCGCATAGCCCAAAACGATCCCGATTATGGAATTGAGATCCAAAACAATACTGTATGTTCATTTATTAACGCTAGTCAGGTCAATATCCGCAAGGGACCGGGAACTAATTACCCAGTAATCACTCAACTAAATATAGGAGATGGTGTTAGAGCCTTAAATAGGGAAGGTAACTGGGTTAACATTGCGGCAAGGGTTTATGAAGGCTCTGGCAATAGTGAACGATACGAACCACTAAACGCTTGGGTATCCAATCAATATATTAATGGATGCTCAGAAGATAAATTTGATATGTGGCGAGAATAGAGTAGAGACGCGCCATGGCGCGTCTCTACATTCTAGAAATTGCTAACTCTGCCCTTAAGAAGTCAATAAACTGTCGGGCTGTGCGTCCAGAACGACCGTTGTGGCGAGTCGCCCACTGCAAGGCGCGATACTTTAAATCTTCTTGACTAAGGGTGATGCCAGCTTGTGCGGCGAGATTCTGGACAATATCTAGGTAGGTGTTTTGATCGGCTGGTTCAAAGGTTAAAGTGAGACCAAAGCGATCGCTAAACGAAAGTTTCTCCTGAACAGTATCCCAGACGTGGATTTCTTCATTGTCGCTGGGACGAGGGCGATCGCTAAAAAACTCGCGAATCAAGTGTCGCCGATTGGAAGTAGCATAAACTACCACATTTTGAGGTCGTGCAGTTACATTACCCTCAAGTACCACTTTCAGGGCTTTGAAAGCATCGTCATCTTCTTCAAACGAGAGGTCATCCACAAAAATGATGAACTTCTGGGGGACGCCTCGCAACTGTTCAACAATTGTTGGTAAGTCTTTAAGGTCAGATTTGGTAACTTCAATCAAGCGCAAACCGCTTTCGCCGTACCTATTCAACAACCCCTTTACTAAAGAAGACTTGCCAGAACCGCGACTGCCGTAGAGCAATACGTGCAAAGCTGAGTAACCCGCAAGTAAAAATTCGGTATTCTTCAGTAAAACATCCCGCTGGGATTCATAACAAAATAACTCTGTCAACTGCACGGGGTCGGGGTGGGGAATGCCCACTAGCTGCCCTGAACGCCAGCCTAAAGCGTGATACTGAGCAAATAAACCTGTACCATGCTGCCGATAGTAGGCCGCCAAATCTTCCACAGCATCCGCCCAATTCCCCATATTTTCTAGAGACGTAACCTCCGACGTTCGTACAATAGTTGCCTCCTGATTCCAGACAATGGGTGCAGCAGGCAGATGAGAGATAATTTGCACCCAATGGCTCAACTGATGGCTACTGCATTTATAAAGACTCTGCAAAGCTTGTAAATCCTGCTGCGCTGCGGCTACCAGGGCTGGGGGCAAATTCCCTAGTTCCGCTTGTTGGACTTGCTGAGTAAAGGGATTATCGTCTGTGAGAATTTGACTAATTAAGTAGTCCTGCCAGCTAATATTTTTGGCGGCTAAAGCCTTAAACCAACTGCCGTAGGCTTGAAGACAATCCAAAGCACTAGCTTCACCAGAGTAGCTTTGATGGATAGCTTGCAGCAGGTTCAGGAAAGCTTGACCGACTTCGTCTGTGAGAATTGATTGGTAAAGCAGCAGAGAGGCTGCTTGGCGCTGGAGAAATCGGATTTCAGAAAGATCTTGGGTATTTCGGGAAGACATGATTTTAATTGTATCCGAGCGAGCAATTTGTTAAGCAATTGGTTGCTGGAGGGTTGGAGAGAGGTTGTTTGACACTTAGGCAGTACAATTAGGAACTGATTTTAAGGGCTATCTGCCTAACAAACAATCTCCATAGAAATTCAGAGCCGCAGCCCAGTAACTATGCACAAAAAACTTCTAGTAACAGGATTTTGCTTATTATCTGCCTGCTTCCCTATTACGGCTTCAGCCCAGAATTTTAGTGAGTTTTATATCTTTGGCGACAGTCTGGTCGATAATGGCAACGTGTTTAGAGCAACGAACGGGGCATATCCCCCAAGCCCCCCCTACTTCCAAGGGCGCTTCTCCAATGGTCCTGTCTTTGTGGAACTTCTTGCACCTCAGCTGGGATTAACCGCAAATCCGAACACCAACTTTGCTTTTGGTGGTGCTACAAGCGGTACTGTTAACGCTGCAAATATTTTTCTACAGTTACCAGGCTCGCCTCTACCAGGCTTGCAGACTCAGGTTAATAACTTTACTAGAGCAAATCCCAACGCTGATCCGAATGGACTTTATGTAGTTTACGCTGGTGGCAATGACTACATATTTAGCCGCTTCTTAGGAACTCCAAATCCAGCAACAACGGTCAGCAATATATCTAATGCCGTGGCAAATCTTACCACAGCCGGTGCGAGAACTATCCTTGTGCCTAACCTGCCGGATCTGGGACAGACTCCGTTTGCACGCCTTAATCAAGCTTCTGTCCCCCTGACAAATTTGACTAACGCTCATAACAGCAACTTAACGACATCCCTGCAATCTTTTGTACAAAACAATCCTGAAGTGAACGTCATCCCGCTGGATGTTAATGCTGTATTTAAAGAAATTATTGCCGATCCAGCCAGATTTGGGTTTACAAACGTCACTGATAGTTGCTTCAGCATCACTCGACCTCAAACACCTTGTACTAACCCAAATCAGTATTTGTTTTCAGACGAAGTTCATCCCTCTGCCGCCACCCATAGACTCTTAGCCGACTACACTTTCGCCGTTTTAACTGGTCCTAATGCTGTTACTCCTTTAGGTGACATTGCCTTGAATGTCGCCCGGTTGCAGACTCGTGATATTAACGATCGCCTGTTAGCGCTACGTGCAGGTCAACCAAGGACAACTACTAGACCAGGTGTTTTTGTCAGTGGTGACTTGAACTTTGGAGAGCAAGATGCTACTGCTAATCAAAGCAAATTCGACTTTAATAGCAGACGTATTACTGCTGGTGTTGACTATCCTCTGAACAGAAATCTAGCTGTGGGAGCTGCCTTAAGTTATGTGAACAATGACAGCGATCTTAATAACGACCAAGGCGAAATCGATGTCGATGGCTTTTCTGGCTCTCTCTATAGCAATTTCTCTCAGGAAAACTTCTACGCAGACGCTATTGTCAGCTATGGCCGGAACGGTTTTGACATCAACCGCAAAATTCCCTTTGACAACCGCACGGCTACTGCATCCACTGACGGAGATCAATTTGCCACCAGTTTGAGGGGTGGTTACAACTTTACTTCCGGAAAATTTGCGGTTGGGCCAACGGCGGCTATTCGCTACTCACGAGTGAATATCGACGGTTACACCGAGGAAAATGCTGGCAGCCTGAATATGGTGGTTCACGATCAATCTGCGGAATCACTTAATTTCAGTTTAGGCGCTCAGGCTTCTTATGCTGTGACAACAGACTTTGGTACGGTGACTCCTTTTGTACGAGCTAGCTTTGAGCATGAGGCTGCCAATGATAGCCGTCAGATAGTAACAGAACTAGCCACCCAACCAGGTATCCCGATTAAGACGACTACACCTGACCCGGATCGTAACTTTGTGCGATTGGGTGTGGGAGCGCAAGCGCAGTTTTCTGACAATGTTGCAGGTCAAATCGGCTACGAGACAATTATTGGTCAAGAGAGGGTGAGCGACAACCTGCTCAATGCCACAGTCCGCTACGAATTCTAAGAGATTCTAGGTGGGTAGCGATCGCATCCTCATCTTCTCGGCGGTTGGGGAAGGCGATCGCTTCTTTAACTCAACTCTTCTCTGGCTGATAATATTGGCAAAAAATATCTAGTCCGACTTTAAGAATGTATAAGCGCTGCTTTATTTTATGAATAATCACATTTTTTTGTAAAAAACATAAAAAACTACATCATGACCATGATAGTAGCAAAAATATATAATTTCTTTGCCAAGATACCTGGACAGTTTTATCTTTGGCTAGCCATCATTATTTTTGGTGCTTCTAACTTAATTACACGACGCTTGACGAAATCGGCTCTCAAAACTTCGTTCGAGGTACTAATCCTGTCTCGTTGCACCTAAGTCAATCAGAACGCTAGAAGCTGTTAATTTTTATTTTAAGTTATACATCTATCTTAAGTTATACATTTGCGTATACATGAACGCAAACATTTAGAGCTTATTACTTTTAAAAGAAGGTGAAGAATTTTTAGCCCTGCATAAAAAAACAGAAGCAGACCTATTGGACTGGTGGCGGGGTTCAACTGCACTTCCACAAACTTTTCGACAAGGAGCTAAAACTATGGTCAGATCTAAATTTCTGGCACTTAGCAGTATGGTGGCACTTCTGGCGGCAACCGTCTCCAGTACACAAACTTTAGTCCAGGCTCAGACAACAGTTGGTAAAGAGCAACAAGCTATCAAGATGGTTGCCAACCAGTTGCAAGTACCTGAGAGCAACCTGAAAGTTGTTGCCCAAGCAAATATTGACGGAATTACGCAACTCAAGGTGCTGAATGTTCAGACAGGTCGCACAGAGAGCGTAAATCTTGATTCCAGCAACCGTCAGGTGCCCTTAGCTCAGGTTCAACAAACTTTGGCAAACAAACGATCCCAAGACTTCCAAGGTAAGGTAGAAAAGGAATTAGCTACCAAGATGAGTCAGGCGCAGCCCACAAGTACAACCGACGTCGTTGTTTGGGCTAAGACTACTGGAGCACTACCAGCAGTTCAGCGACCTTCAGGGGGTAGTCAAGCATTAGCTGCAATTCCAAGTCAAGCCGCAGCAGTTCAAGCTTTTAAAACCTTTCATAAAAATACCACTGCACCTGTCAAGCAGTTCTTAGAGGCAAGCGGTGGAAAAGTTAAGTATCAATCAGACAATGCCCCCCTGTTAGTAGTCAGCGTACCTAACCATTTAATTTCAGCCCTGGAAAAACGAACTGACGTACAGTCGATCCAATTAGCTCGAACCTATAAGCCAGATTTAAACGTAGCGCCGGGGGCGATTGACGCCAACAAAGTCTGGTCACGCACTACCAGCAGTGGAGCGCTGATCAGAGGCACTGGAGTCAAGGTAGCTGTGGTAGAGGGTGATGGTATATATTATGCTCACTCAAATCTTGCAGATGGGTCGTACTGTAACAGCACTGCTAGTTCACCTATCGGTAATCATGCAACAGCAGTTGCTGGAACCATAGGCAGCACAAACGCCACCTATAGGGGAGTAGCCTTTGGCGTTCCTGCTATACTCAGCGGCAATACTATTGGTTATAGTGACGCCGAAATCATCAAATGCACTGACTGGGCTATTAACAATGGCGCTCGCGTAATTAACTACAGCTTCAGCGTTGATTCCAGTAGCTCAATGGTAGCTCTGGATCGTTATGTAGACTATGTTGTGCGTAATCGTGCCGTGACGCTAACAAAATCGGCAGGGAATATAGGCAGTACCTGCTCTGGTGCTAACTATGTTACTAGCCCAGGTAAGGGCTGGAACATGATTACCGTTGGCAGTTATGACGACAGAAACACTGTTAGCAACAGCGACGACATCATGAGCAGTTTCTCCTGCTATGAAGATCCTAGCTCGCCGCGTGGAGATCGGCAGAAGCCAGAGGTGGCGGCTCCAGGGTCAAACATCACGACTACTTGCAGTGGCTCCACTAGCTGTTTTGCTTCCATCTCAGGCACAAGCTTTTCCACGCCTATAACCGCTGCTTGTTCAGCATTAATGATGCAACGTAATACCAGCTTGCAGTATTGGCCTGAGTCGATCAGAGCCGTCCTCATGGCCTCCGCCGTCGTCAACCTGGAGGGTAGCACCCGCTTGAGCGAGAAAGACGGAGCTGGTGGCATTGAGTGCGACTCTGCTGATGATGTGTTGCGCGGAGCTGCTGGCTATGAGTCTCACGGTAGCTTTGTGAAAACTGACTTTCCCAAGACATACACCTTCACGGCTAATGCTGGTCAAACTGTCCGTGTAGTGATCGCCTGGGACTCTACTCCTGACCTATCGACTTCGCCTACCACAGACGTATTAAAAGCCGACTTAGACTTGGATATCTACAGTCCCAGCGGTTCTTTCGTGACTAGCTCTTCTAGTTGGGATAACTCCTACGAAATTGTCGAATTCACTGCTCCTGCAACCGGAACTTATAGTGCCAAAGTCAACCCCTATCGCTTTGACGGTTCTTCTGAGTTTCTGGGCTTTGCCGTTTGGAAAGGAACGCGCGAGAAAAATTAGCAGTTTTCCCAGCTGAGAATTGAGAAGGAGAAGCGAGGCGGACTCCTCTGCTTCTCAATTTCCATTTGTGTCCGGAACCTTAGACCTCATCTTTTATGTCTAGACATAGAAGATCGGTTAAATCGACAAGCAGAAATAGGTAATTATATGAAAACCTCTCTAAGTCTTGCTCTGGTGGGTGGTTTGTTAACGTTAGGGTGTGCGGATCTTCCACCTCAATCTCAGGCTCCCAGCTACGCAGTTCAGGCGCAGAAAAAACCGATTCAGCTTGTAGGACTAACCCCAGGGGAAAACGCCACTGGAGTCAATCCTGAAGTCACCGTAAACGCCGGTTTTGACTTTCTGCGGGGACAACGCCCCATACTTCCCCCTTCAGTGCAGTTGCTCATTGACGGAGTCGATGTCACCCCACAATCGCGACTTGTGGTTACCGATGACATTCCCTCTAGTGGAGGTGGAATCTCATTTCAGCCACCTCAACCCTTTTCTACTGGTAAGCACGTTGCCGAGGTGCGATTTGCTAATGACCAGAATCAGCAGTTCTCTTACACTTGGGATTTCTATGTCTCCCATAGATAAGCAATGCTAGCCGTCTGGTGATAGTGTCTCAGCCTATGGTACTTTGCAGCTAGGAGGATTGACTCAATTTTCCCCAAGTGCAAAGTCAATAAAGATTTTAAATTGATAATAATCGTTTTGTCCGTAACAGCGTTGTTATTTGGCACAAGATTAGCGATCGCTCATCGCTAATCTTTCTGCTGTTAGCTGGTGCGATCGCACTTTCACCCTTCACCAGCGCGATCGCTACCTACCGCGATTGCCAAACCGTCAAAATCGATGACCTTATTCCCCGAATCCGGTAAGTCGTGATTTTAACAATTATGCAAATTAATAATTGTAAGTAAAATGTTATAATTATTTTTTAATAAAAACAAAACGATTAAATATTTTTAACACAAATTATTAATTTGCTAATTAAAATAAAATCTTTTATTAAATAGATAAAAACTTCATGCTTAGAATAAAAAAAGCATCTAACTTTTTTGCTAAATTACCTGGACAATTTTATCTATTCCTAGCGATCGTTATTTTTGGCGCTTCTAACTCAATTACACGACGATTGACGGAAATAGGTTCTCAAAATCTCATTATGGGCAGTAATCCTGTCTCATTTTGCAATGTTTTGTTTGTGGGCAATCTTTGCGCTTTACTACTTATGATTTTAATTTATCATAAACAGTGGAACCTGCGCTCCTTAAAGCAGCTTAATTGGAAAGATTGGAGAAGTTTGTTAGCAGTAGCAATATTGTCTGGAATGCTAGCCCCAGCTTTAACTTTTGAGGCTCTTGCTCGTACAATGGTCACGAACGTTGTTTTAATCGGACGAATAGAACCACCCCTGTTTCTGGCTTTATCAGTCTGGTTACTAGGAGAAAAAGTTAATAATTGGAAAATTGCTGGAGCCATCGTTTCCTTTACTGGCGTGATTATCACTGTATTGCTTCAGGCTTTATGGGAAGATATGATGAAGCCAGAAGTTTTCCTTAGTTTGGGATTCGGTGAGATGCTGGCGGCCGCAGGTGCTGTGGCTTTAGCCGTCTCCACCATTTTCAGTAAACTTCGGATTGAGCATATTCCTTTGGGAATTTTTATGGTATTTCGTACAGCACTAGGTACAGTATTATTTTTTTGTATTGCTTTATATGTATATGGGAACAATCATTTTATGGATGTTTTTTCGCCCTTATTATGGCAGTGGATGTTAGTTTACGGTGCAGTTATTGTTGCAGCTGGTCAATCCTCATGGTTTACTGGCTTAAAAAAAACAACTGCATCTGTTGCCTCGTTAGCTAGTTCTTTTACACCGATTGTTGCTATTGTGGCAGCTTATTTCATTTTGGGCGAAGCACCAACGCTGGCTCAATATATTGGTGGCAGTATTATTATAGGCGGTATTATTATCAGCCAAATTGGAGTATGGCGTCAGAATTCTGCCGCTCCCGCCGCTACTAAGAGTCATTCTGATAAAGAAATGGAAACGAGAATCGGATTTAAAGGATTATAAAATCATGGCAGTTGAATATGATGTGGTGATCCTTGGCGGCGGTTCAGCGGGTTTAGTTGTTGCCAGTGCAGCCGCACAACTAAAAGCAAAAGTTGCGCTAGTAGAACGCGATCGCCTTGGCGGTGACTGTCTCTGGTATGGCTGCGTCCCCAGCAAATCTCTCATCCATGCTTCCCGCATCGCCTACGAGGTTAAACACGCTTCACGCTTTGGTATTTATTGCCAAGATACCCAGATAGATTTTGCTAAAGCGATGGGTCATGTTGAGCAGGCGATCGCGAATATTCAACCTAATGACTCACCAGAACGATTTGCAGGATTGGGCGTTGAGGTAATTTTTGGTAGTGGGAAATTTGTAGATCGGCACACTTTTGAAGTTAATGGCAGACACCTGAAAGCACGAGCATTTGTCATTTCCACTGGATCTCGACCAGCAATACCGGAGATTCCTGGACTGGCAGAAGCAGGTTATCTCACAAATGAACAAGTCTTTTCAATAAAACAGCGTCCTGAATCCCTAGCAGTAATTGGTGGTGGGCCAATTGGCTGCGAATTAGGGCAAGCTTTTAGTCGCCTGGGTTCTGAAGTCACAATTATTGCCAGTGGCGATCGCATTCTCTCTAAAGAAGACCCAGAAGCAGCTGAGGTAGTCCAGAAACAATTTCAATCAGAAAATATTCGCGTTCTCACCAAAACACGAGCAGAACGAGTTGAGGTGGTTGATGGCAAAAAGTATCTCTGGGCAGGAAACCAAAAAATTGTCGTTGATGAAATCTTAGTTGCGGCTGGACGACAACCCAATATTGAATCCCTTAACTTAGAAGCTGCTGGTGTTGAAGTTGGCAAACAGGGGATTCGCGTTAACGATAAACTGCAAACAACTAATTCGCGCATCTATGCCTGCGGGGATGTAATTGGCGGCTACCAATTTACCCACGTTGCAGGTTACGAAGCCAGCGTAGTGCTAAAAAATGCTCTATTCTTCCCCCTAAATAAAGCTAACTACAAGGTAATTCCTTGGGCGACGTTTACCGATCCCGAACTAGCGCGTGTGGGTTTGACCCAAAAGCAAGCCAAAGAGCAATACGGGGATGATGTTTACGTTCTCAAGCAAGACTTTGCCGATGTTGACCGCGCCCAAGCAGAAGCTGCAACTGCTGGATTTGCCAAAATTATCACGCGGGGGAATGGGGAAATTCTCGGTGCCCATCTGGTTGGCCCTGCTGCTGGTGAGTTAATCCATGAAGTTGTTTTAGCGATGTTCCACAAGCTAAAAGTTTCTGCCCTTAGCGGTATTATTCACGTCTACCCCACCCTGGCAGAAGTCAACAGCAAAGCCGCCCTTCAGCTAACCAAGCAAAAATACGCCAAAAACCAGACACTTCAAACTTTGCTAGATAAATTTTTCCGCTTTCGGCGATCGCTAGGGTAGAGACGGGAAATACCCCTACGGGCTACCGCACCCTTACGTTATCCTGGAAGCGCCGATATGGAGAGGCTCAAGTCAGGCTTATGCACTGGATATTGTCGGGGCGATTGAGTGTGGAAAAAGTGACGATCGTGATCGCCGATCTTCCAGCATCATTACAAGGTACAAAGCTGGTGCAGATGTCCGACTTCCATTACGATGGCCTGCGACTGTCGGAAAAACTACTAGAACAAGCGATCGCCGCCAGCAATAAAGCCGAACCCGATCTTATCCTCTTGACTGGCGACTACGTGACTGACGACCCAACCCCAATTCACAAGCTAGTGCTGCGCCTCAAACACCTGCAAAGTCGCGCTGGCATCTATGCCGTACTCGGCAATCACGACATTTATTATCGGCGCTCAAAAGCAGAAGTTACAGACGCCCTCAATAGCATCGGCATTCGCGTCCTGTCGAACGAGGTCGTCTATCCTTTAGGACAAGAATTAGCGCTGATAGGACTGGCGGACTATTGGTCGCGTGATTTTGCTCCCGTGCCAGTGATGACCCAGCTAGATGCCGCCACCCCCCGGATCGTCTTATCCCACAACCCAGATACCGCCAAGGTTTTACAACAATGGCGCGTGGATTTACAGCTATCCGGGCATACTCATGGTGGTCAGATTGTGATTCCAGGAATTGGGCCTGCTGTGACATGGCTGAATAAACTGCGCGGCAACATTCCCCAATCAGTGCGGCGCTGGGTGCCCTACCTAAAAAAAGACCGTCACAAAGTCGTGCAACATTGGGAATGGGCGCAGGGGTGGCATCAGGTAGGAAGTAACCAGCTATATGTCAATCGCGGATTGGGAACCTATCTTCCAGGACGTCTGTTTTGCCCGCCAGAAGTTACGGTCATCCAGCTTGTTGACAATAATCGCAATAGCTGTATTATAGGGTAATGATATTATTAGTTTAATTATTACTATTTTTATATTTAAACAGTTAAATAACTATAGCGTTACGTAGTATAAGATAGCCCAAATAAACAGTAGCTATTGTATGTAGGCGTTATCAGCTTTCAATATTTATCTAATATTCCAGCAGATAAATAGAGATGGGGTAGGGTAGAAAGTAACCTTCGGGTCACTAATTTAATTACTTGCTATTTTAGTTCATAAATAATATAATAATCAATTTTAAAATATCTGTTGTTATTTCTATCTTTATTAGAACCTATGGGAACAATAATTTTAGAAGGCTAATTATCTGCGTTTATCTGCGTCCATCTGCTTTCATCTGCGGTAAAAAACATCTTTAATCGGCTTTTCAGATAAGTTCTTAGCCAGGATTTGCTGTCTACTAAGAATGGTGCAAGATATGAATAAAGGAAAAATTGATGCTCCCGTTCATCCGGTCAGATCTCGCCCAACTCACTGCCTACACGCCCCATCCTGGAGGCATATCAGGCGAGCCAGCTGCATCTTCAGTTCCCATTGACCGGCTAGATACGAATGAGAGTCCCTTTGATTTGCCCAGGGAGTTAAAAGAAAAGCTGGCATGGACTTATCAGCAGCTAATTGAGGCTAACCGCTATCCCGATGGGGGTCATGCAGCACTACGCCAGGCGATCGCAGAATACGTAAACGAATCAGCTGCCCTAGAAGTTTCTGTGACACCCGCGAATATTTCCGTAGGCAATGGCTCCGATGAACTAATTCGCTCTCTGCTGATTGCCACTTGCCTGAAGGGAGAGGGTGCCATCTTAGTGGCAAATCCCACATTCTCCATGTATGGGATTCTGGCTCAAACCCTAGGCATACCTGTGATGTCGGTGGCTCGCCAGGAAACCAATTTTGAAATCGATTTAGCTGCGGCTCAAGCAGCTGTTGAACAGACACAAAACCCACCAATTCGTGTTGTCTTTGTCGTCCATCCCAACTCTCCCACCGCCAATGCCTTAACGCTAAGAGAACTAGAGTGGCTGCGTAGCTTGCCGACATCTATCTTAGTGGTGATTGATGAGGCGTACTTTGAATTTAGCCAGACTTCCGTAGTAGATGAATTGCCACAGCGACCTAATTGGGTAGTGCTACGGACATTTTCCAAAGCATTTCGGCTGGCTGCTCACCGAATTGGTTATGCGATCGCACATCCGGAACTAATTGCCGCCCTGGAAAAAATCCGCCTTCCCTACAACCTGCCTAGTTTCACACAAGCAGCGGCCCAAGTTGCCTTAGCCCATCGGCAGCTACTGCTGGAATTAATTCCCCAAATTATTACCGAGCGCGAGCGATTAATCCACGCCCTAGCCCAGCATCCAGCCTTACAAGTTTGGCCCAGTGCGGCTAACTTCATCTATTTGCGTCCTGTGGTTTCTAAAAATTGTTCTACAACTGAGGCCTTAACGCTATTGGCTCAAGAACTAAAAGCCCAAGGAACCTTGGTACGCCATACCGGAGGTGGAATACGCATCACAGTTGGCAGTACTGAGGAAAATGCGCGCTCGCTCAATCGAGTACAGGCTATTCTCAATAGTTTTGAGTTTTGAAAAAGGTGAATGTAGGTAATGACTAAAGACTAGACTTCCTGCATAAATAGCAATTTTTAGCTTTTTTACCGCAGATGAATGCAGATGGACGCAGATGAACGCAGATAATTGGGGGAGATCGCGATTAAGGTGAGGATAATTTTTTGATTCATGCAGGAGGTCTACTAAAAAACAGAGGATAAACTTAACGTAGTTATTCGTTAGTGAAACAAATCAGTTTAATTAAACTCCACGATGTAAACTTTTTTGTAAGGATAATTCCCCCTACCCTGTTGTTACAGCAAAATGCTTGTGCAATAACATCCGCTTGGGCTGTCTCAGCAGGTAGGAACTCCAGCTGTTATCCATTTCGTAGAGTTGATATCCTGTTTTGAGATATAACTGCCGTGCCTGATGATTGTTTTCCAGCACATGAAGGTAGATGTCTTGGTACCCCCATTCCATAGCTGTTTGGTCACAGGTCAAAAGTAATTTCTGAGCCACCCCGCAGCGCCGATACGACCTGCGGACAGCCAAATTGGAGATGTAAAGACACTGGGAACTACGGCGCTGAGTAAAAGCGATAGAACGCAGCCCCATTTCTACTGTGCCTACCAGGTATTCTTGGCAACCTGCGGGAGTGTATATCAAGGCGACGGCAACTAAAAAAATGTAGTTTGGGGAGAGCGATCGCAGGCGACTGCGTAAATCTTCGTATATTCCCAGTCGCAATAAGGGATATGCCCAGCGCCAGATGCCCATTTGAGAGTGAAAGCTCTCCGCAAGAAGCTCCGCAAGGCTGATGAGATCTGTTTGAGTAACCGCACGGACGATCAACTCTCCGGCGGCGGGTGGAGCCGTGGGGGCTTGTTCGTTGGGCGTCAAGGAAGAGAAACAGGGGTTCACAACCGACAAAAAATTTGGGCAAAAAAAGCCTAAAATATTCACTACAAACAAATTATTAAATCTTTATCAACGGTATTTATAAAAAAATAATTTAAATTATTATTCCAAATTAGCCAAAAAATATTTATGTTAGAAACTGTGCATCAATCAGAAAAAGATGGTTTTTCATCAGTAGGGCAGGTATTAAAACCCGCTCCTACAACAG
>JAHHGU010000062.1 GCA_019359765.1 Aphanothece sp. CMT-3BRIN-NPC111 | reverse complement strand
GCATCCGTGCTGATTATTCAGCGGTTGGAGCAGTACGACTATAGTGGCGCGACAGTGATTGGCACTGTTCTGTTGGGAATTTCCCTGTTAATACTGTTAGCAATTAACCTTTTACAAACTTGGGGCCGACGTTATGAACTCTAATTTAGCGGGGCATTCTTTCAATCCAGATTCATCAGATTCCCCGTCTCCTGAGCAAGCAAAAGGGCAAGGCTGGGTGAAATTTGTTTTAATTGCTGTGGCTCTAGTCTACTTAGCGTTAATTTTATTCATTCCTGCCGTCAACGTTTTTGCTCAAGCTTTTAAGGGAGGCGTCGGCCCGTTTCTCAGCAACCTAACGGAACCTAATTTCCTTCATGCCATACAGCTTACCGTAGTAATTGCCCTAATTGTCGTGCCCATAAATACCGTGTTTGGGCTGTGTGCAGCTTGGGTGATTGCGCGGCATCAATTTAGAGGCCGAACCTTTCTAATTAGCCTTTTAGATATTCCCTTTGCAGTATCTCCAGTCGTAGCTGGACTGATGATTGTGCTGCTTTATGGGCGGAATGGCTGGTTTGGTCCACTGCTACAAGCGGCAAACATTAAAATTATTTTTGCCATGCCAGCAATGGTACTAGCGAGTGCTTTTATTACCCTGCCTTTTGTCGCCCGTGAAGTCATTCCCGTT
The DNA here is from genome assembly GCA_019359765.1 of Aphanothece sp. CMT-3BRIN-NPC111. Lineage (GTDB taxonomy): Bacteria > Cyanobacteriota > Cyanobacteriia > Cyanobacteriales > JAHHGU01 > JAHHGU01. The sequence goes on along the minus strand of JAHHGU010000062.1, from coordinate 28,547 downwards.
TTAGAAGAAGCTGGTTCTGATCAAGAAGAAGCTGCTAGAACTTTGGGTGCCAAAGACTGGCAAATATTCTGGCGTGTTACCTTACCCAATATTAGTTGGGGTCTGCTCTACGGTGTGATTTTGACCAATGCCAGAGTTATGGGCGAGTTTGGTGCTGTCTCTGTCGTCTCTGGCAACCTCGCTGGCGAAACTCAAACCCTGCCGCTGTTTGTAGAGGAAGCCTACAAGCAATACCAGACTCAGGCATCGTTCTCAGCCGCTGTACTGCTTGCCGGTTTGGCATTTATCACTCTAGTACTGAAAGAAATTCTAGAGCGCAAAACCAAGATCAAAGATATTGAGTAGGAGGCTGACCGCTTCGCGGAGTTATGAGTTATGAGTTATGAATTAATAACTCCGCATGATTGTTGAAAGCCTCTTAATTCATTTAAGGAAAAGAAAAAAGATTTTTTCAATACACGTAGTGCGAGAAAAAAGCGTCCATATTAAATCCCTGTATGCGAGATATTGGGATTAGCTCAAAACTCAAAACTATTTAAAGGAGACTAAAATGGTAACTCAGAATGGCAATGACTCACAAATCGAGCGTCAGCAATCGGATATAACAACCTCTGCTGTAGAGAATAGACCAACTAAAATCCGCATCAAAATTCGCATTCCCAAAAACTTACAGGAAGAGCCAGTTATTTCACGTCTAGTTTCTTCCCACGGTGTAACCGTTAATATTGCCGGAGCATTGCTGGGAGCAAATGCGCGGGATGATGGCTGGTTTGATTTAGAACTACGAGGTACCGCACCCCAAATAGAGAGTGCCTTAATCTATTTAGATGAACTGGATCTGGAAATTTGGAGTAAATCAGATACCGAAGAAGATGGCTGGTAAGAATTTTTGATGTGAGCTTTGAGATTACTAATGCACAATTTAAAATGTGCTTAGGTCATACTACTCTCCATCGCCCAGCGCGCTAGTTCCGTACGGTTATGAAGACCAGTTTTATTGAGCATATTAGAAACATGGCTTTCAATTGTCCGCTGACTGACATTCATATTGTCTGCAATTTCTTTATTTGCCAAACCTCTCGCTACAAACTGCACCACTTTCAGCTCTGTTGGAGTTAACTCAACATCTGGTCGCACTTGCAGTTTAGGGCCAGAGTCTGCTTTGCCTGGGTGACTAATCAAGCGATTGGAATGCTTGAGGGACGCTTCTACTTGCGCCACCAGTTCTTCTGGCTCAAACGGCTTCACCATATAAACATCCGCACCCGTATTGAGACCTTTAACCCGGTCTTGGCTTTGACCCTTCGCGGAAAGAAATAGCACCGGAATCCAGCTGGTTTGGGGGTCTTGCCTGATATGCCCCACGAAGGCATAGCCGTCCATCTCCGGCATCATCACATCACAAATAATCATGTCCGGAATTTCCTGCGCTAAAACTTCCAGGGCTTCCCGACCATTTTCGGCTGTGATGACTTCATATCCCTTAAATACGAGGTAGTCTTGGACTAGCAATATCAGGTTAGGGTCATCATCAATCAATAGCAGCCGCTTGCGATCTTTTACACCATTGTCTTTCATATTTTGACACTCGCCAAGACTAGATTAGTGAAGTTCGTCAACTGTCTTGTATTATCCACAATAAGCTCTATACGCTACTATATTCGCTATTTTCTAGTGCTTGATGTCCTCTCAGTTCAAATCAAAGATTATGGAGGTGGTACTATAGCCCCTCAGACTTCTCCGTTAAGATAGGCAATAATTTCATGTACGTACTATGTTACTATGCTCAGGCTGGCAAAGACTTACTGAATGATACAGAGTGAAACGTTAGGGATTGGAGGTTGGGGATCTGGTACGGTGGGCATATAAAGTCACTATGTCAGTTTTCTGGAGGTATTCCTGAAGGTTCTGGCAGCGGATGAACCAAAAAGGCGTATTCTTGAACGGGTTTGTTGCCAATGAGATGCTCTTGGATAATCCGTTCGATGACAGGTGGCGTTGCAGCGCGATACCAGACTCCATCCGGGTAAACCACCAAAATTGGACCGACAGCGCAAACTCGCAGGCAGTTGGCTTTGGTGCGAAAAATGCAGTTGGGGTTTGAATCTGAAGGCTTATCCAGTTTCAACTCTTTGAGGCGTTTCTTTAAGTAATTCCAAGCTTCCAGGCTGGTTTCCTTCGAGCAGCATTGAGGTAGCGTCGCGTCTGCACAGATAAAAAGGTGCCGCTGAATTTTATTAAGTCCTAAATTTTGGACAGAAGCTGCCAAAACGTCTTTGTCTGGAGTCACAGAAGTCTTGGGAATCTCAGCGCTAGGTGGCTCTACTGTTTTTTCAGTCATTACTGCTACTGGTGTCAAACGATTGAAGAATTGAAGAATTGACCTCACACGGCATTGTGGGACGAGGCTTGAACCAAATTTTACGTCGTCAATTAAATACTCTAGGAGCAATCTGCTGTCCTCAGCCATTAGACCTCTCCAACAAAGAATGTAGAGACGCGCCATGGCGCGTCAAGACAAGGGTTCTAGGCTCTGTTACGATTCATCTGGCGTGTTGCCCTCTCAAGTCAAGGGCGGCAATTTATTTCAGTATTTTTATAGCCCCCGCCCCTACTAGTCTCACCCATGCATGGCTCTGAGGGATGAGTTGAATTAGTCGCATCTGCCCTAATGGTGAAGTTCGGGAACCCGTACTGAGGAATTTGTTGCGATCGCACACCTAACTCAGCTAAATTAGCACTCAGGAGTTGAGAGTGCTAATCTATTAGAAAAGCATCAACTAGAAAGCATCAACTGGAGAAGTATTTATGGCAGCAGTATCTCTGAGTGTATCTACAGTAAAACCCTTGAGCGATCGCGTCTTTGTTAAAGTGAGCGCCGCAGAAGAGAAAACCGCAGGTGGTATCCTCCTACCTGACAACGCTAAGGAAAAGCCTCAAGTCGGTGAGATTGTTGCCACCGGTCCTGGGAAGCGCAACGATGACGGTTCTCGCTCTGAGCCGGAAGTCAAAATCGGCGACAAGGTTCTCTATTCCAAGTACGCTGGCACCGACATCAAACTAGGCACCGAAGAGTACGTCCTGCTTTCAGAAAAGGATATTCTCGCAATTGTTTCCTAAAATTTTGAGTTCTGAGTTATGGGTTCTGAGTTAAACACCCCTGCTTAACTCGACACTTAAAACTCAACACTCAAAACTAATTCAAAACTCAACACTCAAAACTCAAAATTACTGAGAAATTATGGCTAAGCGCATCATTTACAACGAAAACGCCCGTCGCGCCCTAGAAAAGGGTATGGATATTCTGGCAGAAGCTGTCGCCGTAACGCTGGGTCCCAAAGGCCGCAACGTTGTGTTAGAGAAGAAGTTCGGCGCTCCCCAGATCGTGAATGATGGCGTCACGATTGCTAAAGAAATTGAACTGGAAGATCACGTTGAAAATACGGGTGTAGCTCTAATTCGTCAAGCCGCTTCAAAGACGAATGACGCTGCTGGTGATGGCACCACGACCGCTACTGTGCTAGCTCACGCGATGGTAAAGGAAGGGCTGCGTAACGTTGCCGCTGGTGCTAACGCCATTGCCCTGAAGCGTGGGATTGATAAAGCTACCACTTTCTTGGTGGGTAAGATTGCAGAACACGCCAAGCAAATAGAAGATTCCAAAGCGATCGCGCAAGTTGCCTCCATCTCTGCTGGTAACGATGATGAAGTTGGTCGGATGATCGCCGATGCGATGGACAAGGTGGGTCGGGAAGGCGTTATTTCCCTCGAAGAAGGGAAGTCCATGACCACCGAATTGGAAATCACCGAAGGGATGCGCTTTGACAAAGGCTACATCTCTCCCTACTTCGTCACTGATACAGAGCGGATGGAAGCAGTTTTCGATGAGCCTTTCATCCTGCTAACTGACAAGAAAATTGCCCTAGTACAAGACTTGGTGCCAGTGTTAGAGCAAGTTGCTCGTGCTGGTCGTCCTCTGATTATTCTCGCTGAAGATATCGAGAAAGAAGCTTTGGCAACCCTGGTGGTTAACCGTCTGCGGGGTGTGCTGAATGTTGCTGCTGTCAAAGCTCCCGGATTTGGCGACCGCCGCAAGGCTATGCTGGAAGACATCGCCGTTCTCACTGGTGGTCAACTGATCACCGAAGATGCGGGTCTGAAGCTGGACAACACCAAGCTGGATATGCTCGGCAAAGCTCGCCGCATCACCATCACCAAGGACAACACCACAATTGTTGCTGAAGGCAACGAACAAGCTGTTAAGACTCGTTGCGAACAAATCCGCCGTCAAATGGATGAAACCGATTCTTCCTACGACAAGGAAAAACTGCAAGAGCGTCTAGCCAAATTGGCTGGTGGTGTAGCTGTCGTTAAAGTCGGCGCTGCTACCGAAACGGAAATGAAAGACCGCAAGCTGCGCCTGGAAGACGCGATCAACGCCACCAAGGCTGCTGTGGAAGAAGGTATCGTTCCTGGTGGTGGCACCACCCTAGCTCACCTGACTCCTCATCTAGAGTCTTGGGCAAATGAAAACCTGACAGGTGAAGAACTGACGGGTGCCCTGATTGTTGCCCGCGCCATCCCAGCACCCCTGAAGCGGATTGCTGAAAACGCTGGTCAAAATGGTGCCGTTATCGCTGAACGTGTCAAAGAGAAGGACTTCAACGTTGGCTTCAACGCGGCGACTAATGAGTTTGTCGATATGTTTGAAGCTGGTATCGTTGACCCCGCCAAGGTGACTCGTTCTGCTCTGCAAAACGCAGCTTCCATCGCTGGTATGGTGCTGACAACTGAGTGCATCGTGGTTGACAAGCCTGAACCGAAAGACGGCGCGGCTGCTGGTGCTGGCGCTGGTATGGGCGGCGGCGACTTCGATTATTAATCTACAAGCGGTGTAGGGACAATTTATAAATTGCCCCTACACTAAAAAATTGTGAATTGTTCAAGCCGTCTCTATAGCTGAGGCGGCTTTTTTGATCTAGCTACTGGTTCAAAAAAATTGCATCAGACATGGCACTACTTAGCTAGTCTGCTTTTTGAGATATTGCATCAATGGTAATAGTATTGCCTTTTTGGATAAGCGCGATCGCTATCTAACCCCATCTTGTATATTTTGCCGCGATCGCTCTATTCGCTTCAACTTTTGCTCGCGAATATGTTTCTCCAATCCGGCCAGAACTTCGTCTAATTGCAAACCAAATTCTTGCAAATCTAAGATCCCTTGACGCAGGTTATCCGTGAGACGTTTCCTTGTTGCTTCATCGGGAATACGCGCTTGTTCAGTCATGGCAAGTTCCACTCTACCTTGATTTCTTGAGTACTGCGCTCCAGAGCCGGAATCCTAGATTGACTTTGGGTTATACTTTGATGCAGCAATCTTAGCATATCAGCAGGCGCAGTTGGTTGAGCTTCCGCAATCCGCAGTCGGATGTTGGCAAGTTGAGAATATCTAGATGCAGCTTCTTGAGCGACATTTTTGAGGTATGTCAAACTGGAAATAGTAGTATCCGTTTCGCCAAAACGCTCAAATAGGACAAATTCTGCTTCACTAGCATCTTCAACAAGCTTCGATAGTTGCTTTAGCAGGCTCCAAATTGTTTCTAGGGTTTCAGTAGGTAATTTTGCCATGCAACCATTCTTAGAGAGTGTAAGGAATAAGCAATTTTCTCACACAGCAGCTATGCCATACAGCACAGGCAATTAGAATTTATACTCCCCTCTTAAACGTCTGATTTAATAAGATCAGCAACTTCTTGTAAAAGCTCATTTTGCTCTTGTTTAATTGCCTCTAGCCTGGTAGAGATATCTGCAAGTCGTTGCTGTTTATCATTCTCAATTGATTGAGAATTTGAATCCTGTAATGCTGGAGGTTCAGCATTTTTAGCAACTGGCAGCTGTTGAAAAGCCGAGCCTCCAAGCGTTCCCAATGATTTAAAGCTGAACCCAATCAACGCCAAAACAAAGTTAAACGGGGCTTTGAGTATAGACAATCCAAGGATTTCCAAGAGGCGACCAAGAGCTTTGATTAAGCTAAATGCGATCGCAACTACAATAATGAACATCACCAACCCCCAAATTGGGTGATTACTAGCCCATAAAAGCAGTTGAACTAGCCGGAGGACTGCGGGGTGAGTTTGCAGCCATTCACTGATAGAAGAAGCGATCGCCGTTTGAATTACATCAGACATGGCACTACTCACCTACTATGCTCTTTGTAGCGTCTGCATCTTTATGATTAGCCATGCTTAAAAGTTTTGAGTTTTGAGTTTAAATCCCTATCTTTAAACTAGGGTATTTGATATTGACGACGTGAAATTTGGTTGAAGCCTCGTACCAAGAGTAGGCGAGGTCAATCTAAAATCGTTTGTTAATAGCTAGTAGTTAACTACTAACTACTAGCTACTAACTACTAACTACTAATCATTTAATCCAAACCTAGATCAGTGACTGCACCAACACTGCTAGAAGAGACTAATTTGGCATATTTCGCTAGTACCCCGGTTGTGTAACGGGGTTTAGGCGGTTGCCAAGCAGCGCGGCGACGCTCTAGTTCTTCATCGGGGATGTGCAGGTGTAACAAACGATCTGGTGCATCAATGGTGATGGTATCCCCTTCTTGGACAAGTGCGATCGCACCTCCAACAGCTGCCTCTGGAGCCACATGACCAACTACCATGCCATAAGTCCCACCAGAGAAGCGCCCATCCGTAATTAGTCCCACAGTATCTCCCAAGCCAGCACCGACAAGAGCAGAGGTAGGGGCAAGCATTTCACGCATTCCAGGGCCACCTTTGGGGCCTTCGTAGCGGATCACAATTACATCCCCCGGTTGAATTTGCCCAGCTAAAATAGCTTTTAAACAGGCTTCCTCAGATTCAAACACCCGTGCTGGGCCAGTGATGGTTGGTGTTTTAACACCAGTAATCTTGGCGACAGCACCTTCCGTTGCCAAATTTCCTTTCAGAATCGCTAAGTGACCTTGGCGATACATGGGATTATTCCAGGGACGGATAACATCCTGATCGGCGCGTGGCTCAGATGGAACATCTGCTAACACTTCCGCAAGAGTTTGCCCAGTGATGGTAAGGGCGTCGCCGTGCAGTAAGTCATGCACCAGGAGCATTTTCATCACCTGTGGGATACCACCAGCCTGGTGCAGATCGGTAGCAACGTATCTACCGCTGGGTTTGAGGTCACATAGCACTGGCACTCTGGCTCTAATAACTTCAAAGTCGTCGAGAGATAGCTCAACACCCGTAGCATGAGCGATCGCTAATAGGTGCAGCACCGCATTTGTGGAACCACCCACTGCCATAATTACAGAGATGGCATTTTCAAACGCTTTGCGGGTGAGAATCTGACGGGGTAATAGCTGGTTGCGGATTGCATCCACCAGTACAAAGGCAGATTTCTCAGCACTTTCCGCTTTTTCTGCATCCTCAGCCGCCATTGTGGAAGAATAGGGCAGGCTCATCCCCATTGCCTCAAAAGCGGAAGACATAGTATTAGCTGTATACATCCCCCCACAGGAACCCGCACCAGGGCAAGCCTTGCGTTCCACTTCTAGTAGCTCAGAGTCGTCAATCTTTCCGGCGCTGTGTTGCCCCACAGCTTCAAAGGCACTAACAACCGTCAAGTCACGTCCGTTATGATGACCGGGTTTAATCGTACCGCCATAAACAAAAATGGCGGGGATGTTCATCCGCGCGATCGCAATCATCGCCCCTGGCATATTCTTATCACAGCCGCCAATAGCCAGAACGCCATCCAGGCTTTGCCCGTTACAGACAGTTTCTATCGAATCAGCAATTACTTCCCGCGACACTAGGGAATACTTCATGCCTTCAGTGCCCATTGAGATACCATCGCTGATGGTAATTGTGCCGAACATCTGAGGCATAGCTCCGGCGTTAAAGAGTCCAGCTTCAGCACGCTTCGCCAAATCATTCAACCCCATGTTGCAAGGGGTAATAGTGCTGTAGCCGTTAGCAAGACCGATAATAGGTTTAATAAAATCGTGATCGCCAAAACCAACGGCACGTAACATCGCTCGGTTGGGCGATCTCTGCACCCCCTGGGTGACGACTTGGCTTCTGAGGTTGTCTGGCATGAGAGTATTCTTTCCGTGAAAACAGTGAGGAGTAAGAAGCGGTAGAGGCTGGGGTATTCTGTATTAGCTCGTCCCCAAAATCTCATACCCATTGATTCTCTCAAAATCGATGACCAAAATAATTCGTAATTCGCAATTCGTAATTCGTAATTGAAGAGGGTTCATGCCCCTACTGATTGTAATTACGAATTATTTTTGACTGTTTGCATTGCTGTTTTGGGCAGAATAAAGGAAGGTTTAGCGATCGCGTCTGCTCAACAGAACCTCCGGGAAGTCTGGAAACCTACTGTCTTCCGAGGTGGGAGGAAAGACCACACGTTCGCGTAGCACGTAGCGGTTTTAATTGCCGTTAACCTTGGCTCGTGGCAATCGTTAGCGATCGCGGCAGAGAGGCTAACGCAGCAAAAAACATCAGGGCAGAGGGTATGAGAATGCTACAGTCCTCTGGGACGGGGGACTCGGCCAGTGTAGGAGATGTAAGACCAACTCGCGGACGTAAGCCCAAGACGAGTTGAATACTCTGCCCACAAGGAGCAGAGATTCAGTTAGTTGATAGTTGTTATTTACGACGAACGACTAACGATTAACGACTAACGGCGGCGGACGGATGAGCATCCTCACCCATGAAGGGATGAGGCTTTCCCGCCGCCAAGAGTAAACCCTACTGTCTTGGCGTTCCGTCGGAACGTCTTTACTAGCTGTGTGCGTTCGCCGTTAGGCGTGCCAAAGGCATAAGCATACAGTTTAGGTAGTTCTAATGTGATGATGAAAAAGAAGGTGTGAGGCAAGGGATCGTGGATGCTGGTGAACTGAAACGGCGATATAGCGATGGCGAACGAGATTTTCGAGAGGCTTACCTGCCGGGAGCTGATCTCCAGGGAATTGACTTAAGCGAAGCCAATTTGAAGGGAGCCAACCTCACAGGAGCCAACCTCACAGGAGCATCATTAATAGGCGTCAACCTGCGGGAGGCGAATCTAACACAGGCCAATCTGTGCGCCAACTTAAAAGAGGCCAACCTGATTGGAGCCAACTTGAAGGGAGCCAACCTCAGTGAAGCAAACTTGAGTGATGCCAGTTTGCGAGCCGCCAACTTAGGCGGAGCCAACCTCAGCGGCGCTAACCTCAGCCACGCTTTTCTGAATGAAGCAATTCTCCGGAGGGCTTACTTAAGTCGAGCAAAACTGATTGAAGCATCCTTAAGTCGGGCCAACTTAAGTAATGCCAAACTAATTGGAGCCAATCTAGAAGGAGCCAACTTGACCAACGCCATCATGATTGAAACCAATCTAGAGGGAGCCAACTTGACCAATGCGATTTTGAATGGGGCTAACCTTAGCGTGGCGAACCTAGCTCAGGCGGACTTGAGCCGAGCAAACCTGAGCGGAACTAATATGACCAAAATCATTCTGACCGGGGCAAACTTAAGAGGGGCAAACATGACTTGGGCAACCCTGAGGGGAGCAAACCTGACCAAAGCAAATTTGTTCCGAGCAAAATTATGCTGGTCAAATTTGACTGGGGCGATTTTGACTGAAGCAGTTCTGATTAATGCCAACTTGAATCAAATTAATCTGCATAACGCCGATCTCAGCGGTACTATCATGCCCCATGGAGAAACTCACGAGTGAAGTACCCACACTGAATCAAAGTACCGATACAGTCTGGGCTTCCCGTTTCAAGGGTTTCGACGTTTACCAGTTCCGGCTTAGTTTTATTTTTTCCGGCACGGGAATATTGCAACAAAGCATCAATCAGCGCCTCCATCCGATGGATGCGGCCCTCCGGAATTCCTCTCGGGCATTAAAACAGTTACAGAGGCTGTCTGTACCTGCAACCCATATCATTACCGGGGCGGTATCAGCCATGCTGCGGAAGCGTTCTTCGCTTTCTTTGAGCGCTTCTTGTGTTTGCTGGCGTTTGCTCAGGTCGATGGCAAAGGCAAAACGATCGTGTTTAAATTCTTCTAGCGGATCTGGACCGAGCAGAAGCGAGACGGGGCTGCCATCATCGATGTTGGTGTAAGTTCCCACCCACTCAATTGCCTCACCGTCTGCTGCCACCACTGGCGTAGCTTGCGCCCTAAACCATCGATAAGTCCCGTCGGCACCTAACCAGCGGTATTCAATTGCGTAGCTTTGCCATTTTATTGATGCCTGCCGAGCGGTTGCCAGGAGGCGATCGCCATCCTCTGGATGAATTGCCTTAAAAAATCCCCAATATAATGATTCTACAACTGGCAACCCGGTATACTCATACCAGAGGTAGTTGAAATCGGTGATTGACCCATCAGCCTGTGCAATCCATACTATTTGGGGCATAGCTGCCATCAATTGGCGATTTCGAGCTTCGCGGGCATCCAGACGGCGCTCAAGTAGTTCTATTTGGCGCTGGAGTTGTTGTAAAGTTTCAGCGGGAGAGTCAACAGTTGATGGGTCTTGGTTGAAGGATGTATTCATTGATGCGTTCGTAACTTCTTTCCAGTCAGTCGCACTCGCTCTTCTCCGAGCCGTGTAGCTGCACGCATACTCAATTAGAGTATGGCGGTCAAGGGGACAATCTCCGCAATGGTATCACTTTGAATTTATCTAGTGAGCCAGAAACCCTACAACTACCAATGGAATGAAAGTTTAGTCATCCGAACATCCCCATGAATAAAAGTTGCTCCTCTGCCATCCCCCACCTATTTCTGTTCACCCCAAAAAGTGGGTATATCGGGATAAATTTTTGTTTGTGGTGGGAATAACGGGTAGGGGAAACTAAAGGGGTGGACTTGATTTAACTTCTTGCCATAAAGTTTATAAACTCTATCTAACTAAAAACTTTTCCAATAGTAAAGGTGGACGTTGACAATGAGTACAATTCGGGTTGCCCTAATTGAAGATCACGACCTAACGCGGGTCGGTATCCGAACAGCGTTACAACAGCGTGGAGAGATTGAATTTGTCGGCGAGGCCGCCAATGGTACTGAAGGTCTAAAGTTACTAGAAACTACAAAACCCGACGTTGCCATTGTTGATATTGGTCTGCCGGATATAGACGGGATTGAATTGACGCGGCAATTTAAACAATCCCAACATGGTAGTGAGGGACCGCCAACCAAGATTTTAGTGTTGACCTTACAAGATAACGAAGATGCAGTTCTGGCTGCCTTTGCCGCTGGTGCCGATTCTTACTGCATGAAGAATATCAGTTTTGATAACTTGCTCGAAGCGTTGCAAGTGACTTACGAAGGCAACGCTTGGATCGATCCGGCGATCGCCCGCGTTGTCCTCAAGCAAACAAAGGCAACACAGGCCGGAGTGGAACCAGTGATGATGAAAACAGTCACCATCAATGCTTCTGAACCGGAATATAGCCAGTTGATTGAAGCCTACCCTCTGACCGAACGGGAATTAGAAGTCTTGCAACTAATTGTTGAAGGCTGTAGCAATGCCACCATTGCCGAAAAACTGTACATCACGGTGGGAACTGTGAAAACTCATGTGCGGAATATCTTGAACAAGCTCTGTGCTGATGACCGCACTCAAGCAGCTGTGCGTGCCCTGCGCTCCGGCTTAGTGGGATGAACTAGGGTTGACGGCTTAACCGACGCATTGGGTAACGGCATTGTCAGCCGTATTGCTCTGCCCTAGAGACTTTAGCCGCCCCTAGTTCTCCCCCCTTGAAGGGGGGAAGTTAGATAAAAATTTTTGTTCGGTGCACTAGATGCTCCAAAATAATTGGGGAAAGATAACCTCCACTTTTGCTAGAGTAATTCTGTCAGAGCAAGTTGCCTCGTAGAACCAAAAATCCCAGTGGCTTCAGCCGTGCGAGTGTTAAGGGAATGTCAGATGACTAATAAGCTTTAATTGTGTTAGCTGTACAGGCTTGATTAGTCAAGCCCTACGCATAGACAAAAATATATTTATTCCCGACATCGGGAATGGGTGATTGGTGATGGATAATCCTGTCTTAATTAATCGCCCCTAATCAGTCCTTTATAGTTACATTTATGCATTACCCACGTATCTAGTTTTAGCGTCAACCTTAAGTTGTCGAGATCTAAATTAACCTGCAACCCGGAGTGTTCGCATGAGTCAGGTAGATGGTCGCAAACTAAAACTTATGGTGGTTGATGACGAGCCTGACAACCTAGATCTGCTATATCGAACGTTTAGGCGAGATTTTCGCGTCTATAAAGCTGATAGTGGCATCAATGCTTTGCAAGCTCTAGACACCGAAGGGGAAATGGCTGTGATTATTTCTGACCAGCGCATGCCCCAAATGAACGGAACAGAATTTTTAGGCCAGACAGTTGACCGATTTCCAGAGACGATTCGCATCCTCTTAACCGGCTATACCGATGTGGAAGATCTGGTCGATGCCATTAACTCTGGCAAGGTGTTTAAGTACATCACCAAACCTTGGAATCCAGAGAATTTAAAAGCCGTCGTCCAACAAGCAGCAGAAACCTATAGGTTGCTAAAGAAAAGGACGAATGAACTCCGCCGTGCCCTACGACGAGAATCCCTACTCAATGCTGTGACAACTGTGATTCGAGAGTCGCTGGACTACAACAGTATGCTCGAAACAATTGTCAAGACTATTGGTTCTACTTTTGAGGCTACGGGCTGCATTTTGCGACCTGTAGAGGGCGATCGCTTGGCACCAGAACTTTTCTCTTACCAAGCATTTGACGCCGAAGCTAGTGGACTGGCTCAGGATGCAGAAGCTCTGATGCAAAAAGTTTTGCAAAAACGCCAGATGCAAATTGCCCAGAGCGAAGAAATTGGCAATTCGTTTACTAGGCTAGCCGTGCCGATGATCTGCCAGCAGCAGTTGCTAGCAGTTCTTTTTCTGCACCAGTCTGGTAATCGACCTCTCTGGTCAGTTGAAGACGTGCAACTAATTGAAGGCGTAACAGAGCAAGCAGCCTTGGCAATTTCTCAGGCAAGACTTTATCAGCGTACCCAGGAGCAGGCTCAGCAAATGCGGGCTGAGCTAGAGGTTGCTCGCCAAATTCAAAACAACCTGCTGCGCCAAAGTTGGCCAGATGTTGATGGTATCCGAGTGCAAGCCTGCTGCTACGCAGCTAGAGAAGTCGGGGGCGATTTTTTTGAAGTGTATTTACATCCCCATGGGGACGTTTGGCTGGCAGTGGGCGATGTTTCTGGCAAAGGTGTCCCAGCGGCTTTGTTTATGGCGAGTGCGATTTCTGTTTTACGACGAGAACTGGCTCAAGAAAAGTCTCCAGAACCGGACGCCATCATGCAGAATCTTAACAGCATTATGTCAGAGGATCTATTTAGCAATAACTGCTTCATTACTATGGTGCTTGTCCGTTATACACCCGCAACTCAGGAACTGTCCTACGCTAACGCTGGTCACATATATCCCCTGATCTGGTCTCACCAAGCAGTAGTTCAACAGAGAGCAACATCGGGTCATGTGACAGTTGAGCCAAATTTCCTCAAGGTTCGCAGCATCCCCTTGGGGATTTTGCCAGTCTGGAAACGGGCGGTTGGGCATCTGACCTTAAATGCTGGTGAAATCTTTCTACTGACAAGTGATGGAATTACCGAAGCAACCATTACTGAGGGTATAGCACTGGCGTCTGGAAGCGAGCTAAGTATAGGTTCTATGTTGAAACAAGAAGGTCTTTGGAAACTATTAATTGAGGAGGCGGCCCCTTTCGATTTGAACAACTTACTAGCTCGCATTCGAGAACGCACTAACGACATTCAGGAAGACGACCAAACTATACTTTCTCTGGAGGTTCTGTAGTCAATGAAGACGGAGCTGCACATACCAAGTGACTTGAAGTTTTTAACAATTGTTGAAAACTGGCTGTTGGGCAGTTTGGAAGTCGAGCTGGGTGCCTCGGTTGATTGGACACGTCAATCTAATCGTTTGCGGTTGGTTTTGGTAGAAGCCTACTCAAACGTGGTGCGTCACGCCCACAAAAACCAACCAAATCTACCGGTGCTGATTCGCCTGGAACTCAAAGAGCGGGACATTGCTCTGGAAATCTGGGACCACGGCAAGGGGTTTGACCTTTCAAGTTATCTGCCGCCTAACCCGGAGCATAAACAGGAAAATGGGTATGGCTGGCTGATTATGAACCGACTGATGGATCGGGTAGAGTACCGCTTACAGGTGAATGGTCGCAACTGTTTGAAGCTAGAAGCGAGTTTGCCAGCAACTCAACCATAGTTCAGAAGCAATGTTATCCCTGACCAAAATAATTTGTAATTCGTAATTCGTAATTCACGGTTTCAAGCCCCTAGATTTATCTATGGGGTATTAATTATGAATTGGAGCGCAGCGACATGACGCTGTACGTTATCGACTACATCAGTAACAAAGGCGATCGCCAGGGTATCTGTTTGGCACTTACAGCATTTGTTGATCGCCTCACAGCTTCTAACTAGAGGGATCTAAAAAAACATAATATGTTAACTCTCTGCTCTTCTGCCTCCCCTGCTCTTCTGCCTCCCCTGCTCCCCCTGCTCCCCCTGCTCCCCCTGCTTTTCAGCATTTTATGTTTAATTAGGTGCAGCTACTTATCTGCGTATATTTAGTAACTCCTGCGGAGAGGCTAACAGTTTGATAGTGGTCAAGAGGATTTCTTGTTCTTGACTAAGTACAAACAACCAGGACACATTCACACCAAACCAGCGAGTTTGGACCTTACCAGTAACTTGAACCTGAGTCTGACCATCTTCTAAAGTCTCAGCAATCCCCTGGTGGGGAGATAGCGTCATTCCCTGAGCTTCTGCCTGTAGGTAAGCTGCGATCGCATCTTGCCCCACAACTGGCTCTTCAAACGGGGGACGCATAGCTCCAGTGTCTGCAAACAGAGCCGATGTCGCTTGAAAGTCACCCGCGTTCAAAGTTTCAAAGTAACGCAACACGACTGGATAGGCAATCCCTTCAATTGTTAGCTCGGTGGTAGATACAGATTCGGGAGTTGGGGGCAAGTCTTCGGTTAGTGTCATAAAATTTCTGTCAATTACTTGCAATCAGTATTAAACAGAAAAATAGGTTAACGCCTGCTCTTCTGGAGAGATTTTAAATTTTAAATTTACCTCACTCACTCTTCAGACGAGGCTTGAACCAAATTTCACGTAGCAAATGCCAAAATCAATTTGGTTAACTATAATAAATTACTCGCCTCAAATGCCGCTCATGTCATTGCCTGAGAAAATGCTTATCAGCAGCAGTCAGATTAAGCAAAAAGCCAGGGAGTTAGGATTCCACAAGGTGGGAATTGCGGCTATAGACCCCGATGCCGGGGAATTAGATGTGTCGCGCTTGCAGGCATGGCTGGCACTGGGGTATCAGGCGGATATGGAATGGATGGCAAATCCTAAGCGTCAAGATATTCGCCTAGTAATGCCGTCAGTGCAATCAGTAATTTGTGTTGCCCTCAACTACTACACTCCTCACCAGCGTCCAGAAGGCAAGGAATACGCCAAAATCTCTCGTTACGGCTGGGGACGGGATTACCACAAGGTCGTACATAAAAAGCTGAAAGCCCTGTGCAATTGGCTGCAAGAACAAGGTGAGAGTGTCCAAGCTCGTTACTATGGTGATACCGGACCAGTACAGGATAAAGTTTGGGCGCAGCGGGCTGGAATTGGCTGGATTGCTAAGAATGGGAACGTAATTACACGGGAATATGGTTCTTGGGTGTTTTTAGGAGAGGTACTCACCAACCTAAAGTTGACGCCTGACGCCCCACACACACACCACTGTGGCAGTTGTACTCGTTGTATTGAAGCGTGTCCTACTGAGGCGATACGCGCTACCGCCCACGAACAGGGGACAGCACAAGCTTTTGTCGTAGACGCTAATCGATGCATTGCTTACCACACGATTGAGAATCGGGCAGAAAAATTGCCGGATGAAATCTCCCTCCATCTTCAAGGTTGGGTAGCCGGTTGCGATATTTGCCAAGATGTCTGCCCCTGGAATCAGCGATTTGCCCAAGAAACAGATGTGGAAGAATTTCAGCCCTATCCTGGCAATGTTGCCCCTAAACTTACAGAATTAGCAGAAATCTCGGAGACCGAGTGGAACCAGCGCTTTCCGGCTTCCGCACTGCGCCGGATTAAACCAGAAATGCTGCGACGCAATGCGAGAGCGAATCAGGTAAGCAATTAAATTTTTGTAGGGCACACGACCTTAGCAGCCATTTGCCAAGGGGGGCAGAGCTTGTCTTTGAGCCTAACGTTTAGCTCAAGGGTAAACTCTACTAGATGACCCCACAATACAGTATATTTACAAAATTGAGCGCACCCAACACAATGACTATAAAAGTAATTATTTTTGATTTTGATGGCACTATTGCTGATACGTTTGATGCTATTGTGAGGATTACTAATCGCTTATCTACAGAATTTGGATATAAACCAACCAGTGCAGAGGATGTGGTTAATTTTAAGGAATTAACACCCAAAGAAATTATTAATCAGTCAGGAATTTCAATTTTTAAACTACCCTTTATTCTCAAAAAAGTTAAAGCAGATTTAAATAGTGAAATTCACTCAATTGCTCCCGTAAGTGGAATAAAAGAAGTATTGATTGATTTAAAAGATAAAGGTAATATTTTAGGTATTATTACTTCTAATTCTAAAGCCAACGTTAATATATTTTTACAGTGTAATGGATTAAAGGACGTGTTTAGCTTTATTGGCTCAGGAACAACCATTTTTGGCAAAAATAAAATAATTAATAATTTTTTAAAACAAGAGAATATCAATTTTAAACAAGCTATTTATGTGGGAGATGAAGCTAGAGATATCGATGCAGCAAAAAGAAGCAATATCAAGGTAATTGCCGTCAGTTGGGGTTTCAACTCTAAAGAAGTGTTAGCAAGGCAACACCCAGATTTTTTAATTCACCACCCTCAAGAACTGATTGAAGTTATAGGAAGCTTGCAACAACAAGCCTCTTACGCTTAAAGCTTAATTAAGAAGTATCGAATCCATCTATTGAGCATCCAAAATCGTACTTGGCAGGGGTGAGTGCAAGAAGCACGCTTGCTGTCGGTGCAGGAATTGCTTTCAAGTAGTACAATGGTACTATATAATGAGTTAGCTAAACGCAACCCAACTTTGCCATGGCTTTTTTCTATTAAATTGGGGCGTACTCTAGATGTAAGAGATGTTAATGTTAAGGATTTGGATGTGGATGTTTCTATCGAGGGATGATCCAGAAAACAGCTATTGAATAAGATCAATATTCTATTCACCTTTGGCGTTGTTTATATAAAACTAACAATTGCAGATATAGGCGATTAGAAAATGTAGCTAACAACAAGTTTCAGTGCAACTATGGAAACTTTATTAAGCATTGGCATTGGTCTAGGTTTGAGTGCGGCTTGTGGGTTTCGGATCTTTGTGCCACCCCTAGTGATGAGCATTTTTGCACTTTTTGGACATCTGCCCTTAGCACCTAATTTTGAATGGATGGGAACCTATCCAGCGCTGATAGCGTTTGCCGTGGCTACTTGTGTAGAAATTGCTGCTTATTACATTCCCTGGGTGGATAATTTACTCGATGCCGTTTCCACACCAACAGCGATCGCAGTCGGGACTTTGGTGACGGCAGCATTGGTTCCGGATACAGATCCTTTACTGAAATGGACTACGGCAGTTATTGCCGGTGGTGGTTCTGCTGGTATTATTCAAGCCTTAACAGGAATGACTCGCTTATCTTCAACAGCACTTACAGGAGGAATTGGAAATGGCCTCATTTCCACAATAGAATCTGGCAGTTCGATTATCTTATCGGTACTAGCTATTTGGGTGCCTGTGTTGGCTGTAGGTTTAGTTGCGACTTTGCTAATCTTGATTTTCAGGAAGGGATATTTGACTTTAGCGGTCAAAAAGCTGCTCGCCAAGCCAGTGCCAAACGACAACCCTCAAGGTTGAGTAACGGCTATTTGTTAGGGAAAATTTTGCCTACAGCATAGCTTTTTAACACACGGATATAAAATAGCCTCTACCAAATGAACGGTAGATTGTCTTAAAGGAGGCACTATCCCTATGAAATCCAGCGCTGGGCGCTTCGACTTTGATCTGATCCGGCAATGGCTAAACCTAATTGCTATTATTGCCGCCTTTGCTATAAATATATACGCAAATATCAATCCTCCCAATGGTCTGACAATTGGTGATATCTCTAATCAATTTTTCAGCAAGGTTCTAATCATACCTGCTAACTATGCCTTTGCCATTTGGGGGCTTATTTATTTAGGATTAATTAGCTTTGGAATTTATCAGGTTTTGCCCGCCCAAAGGCAAAATTTTAGTTTGCGTCGGGGTTCGTATCTTTTAGTGCTCGCTAGTATTGCTCAGATTGCTTGGATATTTCTGTTTGTAAATCGACTATTCACGCTCTCCCTAGTAGCAATGCTCTTAATTTTGCTACCTTTAATTGGGATTTATTTGCGGCTGGGGATTGGTAGGGAACGAGTATCAAAAAAAGAGTTATGGTTGGTTCACAATCCCTTGAGTATTTATCTAGCTTGGATTAGCGTAGCAACGATTGTTAATGTAGCAAGCGCACTCTACGACTTAGGTTGGAGTGGCTGGGGTATCAATCCTCAAGTGTGGACAGTAATCATGCTGATAGTGGGAAGTGCGATCGCCGCCGTAGTGACGACAACGCGGACTGACATTGCCTACCCACTTGTAATTATTTGGGCAATTGTGGCGATCGCCGTGCGTCAAATCGCCCAACCCTTGATTGCCGTAACAGCAGGAGGATTAGCGATCGCCTTGGGATTGTTAGTCTTATTGAGTTTACGGCGTCGTCTTCAAACTTGATTGTCTCTAGACAGATGGTGGAAAATTGGCATCAGGTATAGACTTCAAACGCCAGCCGGGTTTGACCACTTGACGGGCACGACCGATCGCTAGACAATCATCCGGGACATCTTCAGTCACCACAGAACCTGCGGCTACGGTGACATCTGCTCCCAGTGTTAGGGGGGCGACGAGGACGCTATTAGAACCCGTTTTAGTGCGATCGCCTATCTGCGTGGGATGTTTGTTGACGCCGTCGTAGTTGGCAGTAATAGTACCGGCACCGATATTGACGCGATTGCCCAGGGTGGCGTCTCCCAGATAAGACAAGTGAGCGACATTAGTGCGATCGCCCATCTTGCTATTTTTCATTTCTACAAAATTCCCGACGCGGCAGGAAGCCCCCACCGTTACATGACCACGCAGATGAGCATAAGGGCCAATCCGAGTGCCTGCCCCGACAATACTGTCATTCACCACAGAATACAGCACCGTCACATTCTCCCCAATCTGGCTATTTTCAATCAAGCTACCCGGCCCAATGCGACTGCCTGAACCAATTAAAGTCTTACCCCGCAGATGGGTTTGGGGTTCTATTACCACATCTGGTTGCAACTGCACTGCATCATCAATCGTGATACTTGCTGGATCGATCAAAGTCACTCCAGCAGCCATCCAGGTGTCCTTGACTCGCTCTTGCAGAATCTCATATGCCGACGCTAGCTGTTTGCGATCGTTGATACCCAGAATTTCCTGGGAGTCTTCCACATCCACCGCCATTACTGGGTCCAGGTAATTGACTGTGTCCGTGAGGTAGTATTCCTGTTGGTCATTGTTCGCCTGGAGTTGCGGCAGCACTTTTGCCAATTGAGGCCAATTGAAGCAATAAACCCCAGCATTAATGCGGCGATTTTGCTTTTGGGCTGGAGTGCAGTCCCGGTCTTCCACTATTTGGGTAAGGAGATTTTCGCCGTTACAAAACACGCGCCCATACCCTTGAGGATTGGCCACCTGGGCGGTGAGGATAGTGGCAGCGTTCTGGTGCTGCTGGTGCGTTTGCAGCAGCAGCTTGAGGGTTTGGGGTCGTAATAGGGGGACATCCCCGTTTAAAACCAGCAGGTCGCCTGTGAAGTCTTCCAGGTGCGGCAAAAGTTGTTGTACGGCATGACCAGTGCCCAGTTGCTGAGTCTGTTCCACAAATTCTAGACCCGGCAATGATTGCAAAGCGTCTTTAACTAGATGGCCTTGATAGCCAACTATGACGATTTGCCTGATCGGGTCAATCTCCAGACAACTGTGAAGAACTCGTTCGACTAGCGATCGCCCTCCCAAAGAATGCAAAACCTTGGGCAGATCCGATTTCATCCGCGTCCCGCGTCCCGCCGCTAGAATTGCTACCGCCACCATATCAGCTTTTTAATTTCAGATGTCGGCTCAATCATACCAAAACTCAACTCTAAAGGCGATCCGCCTGAGTTGAGACTTCGCAAGCGACTGAGTAGAAAAGCCCAACTTTGAGTAAGAGAGTACAAAGTTCCCTGGGTATGTAGCAAAAACTGATACAGCGGATTAGAAAAACTAAGGAAATAAGATAATATATCTCGACCTTAACACGCCAGTTATTTCCTATGAATTTTTCAGCGATAACAGCTATGAAGACACTTTTGGCAGGAGTATTTACCGCTTCTGGGGCGCTCGTATTGTCTTCAGCTTACACAGATATGACTAATGCCAAACTTATTTCCTCTCCAAGAAATGTAGCCCCTATTGTGCGATCAAGCGTCGGTGCGATCGCACCAACCTCTCTAACTTCGCAAACAGCGGCTGCTACCAGAGGTACATTTGTTTCTCAAACGACAACATCAGAAACCAACTTGATTGCACAGCAACCTAAGCAGAGAGTACCGTGCCTTGCGTTACCAATCTCCAACTCTCCTAGTATGCTTAACTGGGTGAACTTCTTCAGATTTAACGGAATTTTCTACTCTGGCGAGCATGAAGATACAAGAAATAGACCAGCAGGACGTCTGATCGCAAACACTGATCTTGGCTTGGAATTTGCAAAAATCAAATGTAATCTTAATGAAAGAGTGCGATCCTCTAACGAGTATGAATCTACAGATGGAGATGCATCATACCTTTCTACTGGTACACCTGTATACAGGGTAAAAGGCTATAAACCTGAATTTAGGCTGGCAGCATATTGGAATAATCAACTACTACTATTTGAAGCGAATCAAAATTCCCAAGCAAAAAAGGGTGCCGATCTACTTGATATCAAAAATAAGGTGCAATATATCGGTATAAATAGTGGCGGCGATCCCAAAAGAGAATTAGCTGCTATCAAAAATACCCGCCAAGTAGCATCTTTAGTTGATCTGGTACTAAAAGCTCCCGTCAATCAAAAGTACCGAGAGCAGAAAGAACGTCGATACTTAATTGTCTTTCACTTAAAAGATGGCACAACTGTAGACCGCTCCTACTGGCCCGACTCCAATGAGCTAAATGTGGGCATCCTCCTGCCGAGAAAATTTAGAACGGCTGTTGAGCAGGCTTTAAAAAGTTGACAAGTACCCGCAGTATAAGTAGCTGCACCTAATTAAACATAAAATGCTGAAAAGCAGGGGGAGCAGAGAGTTAACATATTATGTTTTTTTTAGATCCCTCTACTTAAATACATTTGCTTAGTTTTTTTTGAGGCAATACTATAGAAGCCTCCCTTTGTATTTTTCTATAGCGTCTCTAAAACTCCTGACCAAAATAATTCGTAATTCCCGGTTTCAAGCCCCTAAATTTATTTATGAAAACTCATAAATGCTCCCGCATCAATGTCCAAGCCCCTAAATTTATTTATGGGGTATTAATTACGAATTACGAATTACGAATTCTGAATTGGAGCGCAGCGACATGACGGCTCCTTCTCTTGTTTAGAGCTAATAAATTCACTAAATTGCTGGAAAAGCTGGGGATTGCGCCAACCTTTTCCCGTTTCCTCTGCCATAATTTGCAGAGCTTCTGCTGATGTGAAAGCTTTTTTATAGGGACGTTCACTCGTCAGCGCATCATAGATATCAATACATTGAAACACCTGAGCCAGGTAAGGAATTTCATCACCGACTAAATTATCGGGATAACCGCTGCCGTCCCAACGCTCGTGGTGATGGCGGATGATGGGAATTACTCCTGCTAGGGTTCGCATTGGCTGGCAGATTTTCTCCCCGATGAGGACGTGTTGCTTCATAATCTCCCACTCTTCGGGAGTCAGTTTTCCCGCTTTGAGTAGCACGGCGTCGGGAATTCCAATTTTGCCAATGTCATGGAGATAGGCTCCCCAGATCAAATCTCTAATTTCATGCCGGGAAAGCTGGATAAATTCACCAAAGCTTTTACCGAGAGCTAAGAGTCGTTCACAGTGATCCCCCGTATCGGGATCGCGGCTTTCGACAGAGCGGGCCATGGAAAAAAGAACCTGTTCAGCGTGATCTAAGTCCTCATTGAGGCGCTTTTGACCAACTAGGGACTTGACACGAGCAGAGAGTTCCAGGCGGTCGAAGGGTTTGGTGAGAAAGTCATCACCACCAGCTTCAATGCCCATAATGCGCGATCGCCTATCATTAAGCGCTGTAATAAAAACAACAGGTATCAGGCGCGTTTGTTCATCCTGCTTCAACCGGCGGCATACTTCATATCCATCCATCCCTGGCATCATCACATCCAGGAGAATTAAATCCGGGTTGGCCTCAACCACGCACTCCAGCGCCGCTGGGCCACTTTCTGCCTCCAATACCTCGTACCCCTCCACCGACAAAAGTGCCACCGCCGTCATGCGACTAGAGGGATGATCGTCAACAACAAGAACCTTGGGTTGCTCAGAATCAGATAATCTCACGGAGGAACACTTTGTTTGGGGAACCGTAGAAGTACTTAATAAATTCAGCATGACCTACCGCAGGAATTTACTTTAAGTATCCTAGAAGGTAGTCGCTCCTGAAATCCGGTTTTTTACGGATCTTTAATCACGATCCTAGGGCATATCTTTACAATTCTCAGTGTTTTCTATGTTGCTAAAAGGTGATCCAGCGCTTTTTCCAATGAGAAGTGGGTTCTAGGGAACTGGCTTGTTGTTCAATTTGACGCCGATGCAAAATGACATCTGCGGGATCGCACAGATGTGGATCTCTATAGGGAATGGCTGCACGGGTCTGTAAATGTTCTTGTTCTTGTACAGAGAGAGTTGATAAATCGGCGGCGTCGAGATTTCCCGCCTGAAGGTCTCGACAGGCAACAGTACCAGGCGATCGCCTTCCCACCGGAGGCGTTGAGCCAATTTGTAACTTAGCTGCCATTAATGCCGTTCGCACAGATGCCGCGCAGGAATAAGTTGCTAATCTTCCCTCTGGTTTTAAACACTGGGCGACTAGAGAGAGAAACTCCACTGTCCACAGCTGGGGGCACTTGGGGGGAGAAAAGGGATCGAGAAAAATAGCATCTGCCTGGAAGCCGGATCTCTGGACTTGCTGAATTGTTTGTCGGGCATCGCCGATGATCAACTGAGCTTGTAGGCGATCGCCATCTATCTGTTGCACATCCGCGAGCTGGGCAAGAATTTGGGGAATAGGTTGGGGCCAGTTGTTGAGAAGATTATAAGCGTTCCCGTAGCCCGGAAGCTGAGAAGCGATCGCCGCTTGTGGCACAGCTAGGTCTAACTCAAGACCAACCCACTCCACGCGGCAGCTAGGATTAACTTCCCAAATTGTGAAGAGTGCAGCTGCTGTGTTGTAGCCCAGCCCATAACAAACATCCAACACACGCAGCACTGGTTGCTGGGCTTTCTGTCTCAAATGGGTTGGCAAAACAAACTTCATCTGCGCTTCTTCACAGGCACCGTATCTACTGTGAAAGGTTTCACCAAACTCAGGTGAAAAGAAGGTAAAAGAGCCATCAGCTGTTGGCTGTGGTGTGAAGATGCCGATATCTGGCATTTTTAAGATTAAAACCTTGCAGCTAAAACATAGTTTCTTAGCTAGTTTAGCTAAGTAGATCAACCAAAGTTAAGTTAAAACGAGAATTGCTCGCAGCTTCTGTTCCACTACTTGCGTTGAATAACCCCATTATTCAACAGAATTTGAGTAGAGACGCAAAATTTCGCGCCTCTACACTAGGATGTGTAGCAGCATTTTCGGGAATTGGTATTATCTATGATGCTCAGGAGGGTTATGTCTAAATGAAAAGCCCGACCATACCCAAAGAAGGTTGGCACGGGCAGTATGTAATCATCACGGTGGCAGCTATTTGATAGGAACAGCCTTGACATCGACTGTATCGGAATTGATAGTTGAAGGTTCATCTACACTGCTTTCTGTGACCGTTTCATCGTTACGAGACTTGAGGCGAGCAGCCAACATCTGGGAAATCTCGGAAACTAGCAGTGTCAGAATCACACCATCGTCAAGTAATCCCACTACGGGTATAAAGTCAGGGGCAATATCAATCGGGCTGAACAGATAAAGTAATGACCCTAGAATCAACCACCAGCGATACTTGGGATTACGGATCGTGCTGCGATACCAGTTGTAAAGGGATTGGATTGAAAAATTCATCAGTTTATCCTAAAGCTAATTTTATGTTGACAAACTTAACAGCCTCTATGCAGGTGTGGATATCCGCCAAAGCCTGTCTCTTCTACTCTACCTAGATTTGACTTTCTCGATTGGGAATTATACTCAGCTTCAATGGCACTGCTTGATTTAAATTGGATAGGCAAGGAACTTATTAACTAAAATCAAAAGCTGCGGAATGTACGGAGGCAAGAACAACCTGTGACTTTTACAGAACTCATTGAGAAGGGCGGACCAGCGATGTGGCCGCTGCTGGGTTTATCACTTTTGTCTCTGGGCACAATCCTTGAGCGTCTCTGGTTTTGGTCAAGAATGCTGCTCAAGGAACGGGTGATTGTCAATCGCGTTCTGGATGCTGCGAGTAATCGTAACTGGGAAGTCGCCGCCGAGATGGCTCAACTAGCCAGAAAGCAGCCCATAGGTCGCTTTCTTTATGCTCCTCTGCGGCGGCAAAATCCCGATCCAGAAGTCTTTAAGCTGGCGCTGGAAGCAGCAGCAGACGAGGAGCTTGCCTCTATGCGCCGGGGCGACAAAGTTTTAGAAGCTGTGATTGCCCTCGCACCTTTACTGGGGTTGTTGGGCACGGTTTTGGGCTTGATTCGCTCTCTGGGCGATATCCGACTTGGCGATTTGGGAACGGCTTCGACAGCGGGAGTAACTTTGGGGATTAGTGAGTCTCTAATTACTACAGCTACAGGGCTAATAGTGGCAATTACTACATTAGCCTTCTATCGAGTGTTTCAAGCTTTTTTGTTCAACCAAGTCAAAATTTTCCGTCAAGCTGGTAACGAGTTGGAATTGCTCTACCGTCAAGACTGGCCGAAAGTTGCTGGAAACCTTCATCCAATTAGAACGAACATAGACGGTTCTGATATGGCTGAAAACTACTAACTGGGATCAGTTCTCTAGCAAGTGGAATGGGAATGTAGATGAAGATTAACTTGGATGTTCCGACTGAAGATGCTCGGATTGAGATTCTACCTCTGATTGATGTCATCTTTTGCATTCTGACGTTTTTTCTCTTAGCTGCTTTGCAACTAACTCGTCAGCAGGCTATTGGCGTGGATTTACCCAATGCCCGCAGTGGAGTACCGCAGATGCAGGAAATGTTAATAGTTACGTTGGATGATTTTGGTCAAGTTTACGTAGAGCAACAGCAGATGCAGTCAAAAGAGCAACTTTTTGAATCTCTGAAAAATTACCACGGCAAAAATCCCAATAACTTAATGGTGCTGTATGCTTCCCGGACTGCGAGTTACAACGATGTGGTGCAGGTGTTAGATTTGCTGCGTTCTGTAGGAGGCGAACGCGTGGCGCTGGCAACTCTACCCGCTTCCACCCAACCGACTCCTGGCTCGAATACTGGATCTAGCCCTAGCCCAACAACAGGCGTTCCTAGCGTCACACCTTACTCAGGTACAAATCCCGTCGCTCCTTATAATCCCTATGGCCTCCCCAACCCTGGGCAACCACAGGTGCCAGGAAATCCAGGGCAGCTACCTGGTGGACAAGGTGTTACTCCCACATATCCCGGCAATGTGCCGCTGACTCCTAATGTACCTAATCCCAGTGCGACGGCTGCTCCTGGAACAGTCGATACTGCTCCTAAGAGGTAGAGTTTATTTATATCGATTTGTAGATGGAAATGTGGGCTTTTTGCTTTAAGTTAGTATCCATAGAATGCTTTTTTAGCTTCAACTTCTTAATTAGGAGTCATAACTATGAATTGGATTGATATTTTGATTGCCTGGTTAGTTACTTCTTCTAGCTTGCTAATTATTTCTCAGATTCCCCTAGGCGTTGAAATTGATAGCACCCCAAAAGCTTTTATTTCAGCTGCGGTTTTGGGAGTTTTTAATACAATTATTAGCTTCTTTTTGTTTACCTTACCGAACACATTAACCTTTGGTATCTACGGCTTTTTTGCCAAGGTACTAACTTTAGGCTTGTTCTCTTTTGTTCTCAATGTTATCGCTTTGACATTAGCTGCTAAGTTTGTTGATGGTTTTCGTTTGCGCTGGGGAGTTTGGACGGCTGTGATTGGTGGGATCGGTCTGGCATTGGTTAGTAACTTCATTACAGGCTCCCTGCTTACCTAAGCGCATAAAATTCTTATTTAGCTTCAGTAATAATCACCTCCTACGCAGTTTTGTAAGACCACCGATATGGTGGTCTTTTTATTTGTAAACAGGCTTCAAGCAGAAACTTGGATTTTCTGATTGCCCGCCAGGCTAAAAGCTTTATGAATTGCTTGTAAGGCTGTAACGCCTTGATCCTGAGCAACAACGCAGCTGATTTTTATTTCTGAGGTGGTAATCATCTGAATGTTAATTTGGTGTTGCGCTAGGGCTGCAAACATTCGCGTCGCCACACCGGGTTGCCCCTCCATACCAGCACCGACGATACTGACTTTGGCGATCGCTTCATCAACCAGTACCTCACCACAACCGAGTTCTGGGGCAGCTTCTTGCAATGTCAGGCGGGCGTCTTGGGCATCGGCTTGCGCCACAGTACAGGCAAGATCGCGGGTGGGAATGCCATTAATTACTCGGCAGCGTTGGGATTGAATAATCATATCCACGCTGATATTTTTTTTAGCCAAAATTCCGAACAACTTAGCTGCCATTCCTGGGGTATCGGGAACGTGGCGAATAGCCAGACGAGCTTGGTTAAAATCTAGGGCAACGCCGCGCACAGGTGGAGAGTTTTGAGTTTTAAGTTTTGAGTTTTGAGTTTTGAGTTTTGAGTTTTGAGTTAATAAATTTTCTCCCGTGCCCCTGGGGGTGGCTAGTTGAGCTGGGGAAGTATTGATATCAAAGGTTTGGCAGAGGGCGGCAATCGCCTTGTCGCAGTCGTTGGCATGAACTACGCAGCTAACTTTCACTTCTGAGGTGGAAATCATCTGGATATTGATACCAGCATTGGCGAGGGTGGCGAACATCTGGGCGGCGATACCAGGACGACCAATCATCCCCGCACCAGCGATGCTAACTTTAGCAATCAGGTGATCAACCATTACCTCAGCTTCTTGCGCGTGAGGAGTGTTGTTTCCCAGGGTAGGTGTTAAGGCGTTAGGGGCGCGAAGAGCGAACGCCTCGGCAACGGCTTCGGCACGCTTGAGGATGCCTTTGCTAACCGTAAAGGCAATGTCGTTGGTGTTGCTTTCGTGAATTGACTGGATAATTAAGTCCACATCCAAGTCTTGATGGGCAATCTCACCGAATAACTGCCCGGCAATACCCGGACGATCTGGAACGCGCAGCAGCGCCACTTTTGCTTGATCGGTGTCAAATTCCACAGCGTCCACTGGTCGGGCAATCTCCAGACCTTCTAGGGAACGCGGCTGAGGCGTTGGTGAGACTACTAGCGTACCCGGGTCATCCGTCCAGCTTGAGCGCACCACCAAAGGCATACCGTAGTTACGGGCAATCTCCACCGCACGGGGATGCAGCACTTTTGCGCCCAAGCTGGCTAACTCCAACATTTCATCGCAGGTAATCTCAGACATCAACTGGGCGTCTGGCACAATGCGGGGATCTGCGGTCAAAATTCCGGGAACATCGGTGTAAATTTCGCAGCAGCTAGCCTGTAAAGCTGCGGCTAGAGCGACTGCTGAGGTATCTGAGCCACCGCGCCCTAGGGTCGTGATTTCCAACTCTCCACCTAAGGTAATGCCCTGAAATCCGGCGACGACAACCACTTTACCGTCTTTCAGATGCCGCTCAATGCGCTCTGTTTTGATCTGGAGAATCCTGGCGCGGCTGTGTTCCGCTTCTGTGACAATTCCTACCTGAGCGCCAGTAAGGGAAATAGCCGGTTGTCCCAACTCCTGCAATGCCATACTCAGCAGAGCTATGGAGACTTGTTCCCCGGTGGAAAGCAACATATCCATTTCTCGGCGGCTGGGATTGCCGGAGATTTCTTTGGCTAGCTTGACCAAACCATCAGTGGTCTTACCCATTGCGGAAACGACCACTACCAAGGAGTTCCCACCCTGTACCGTTTTGAGAACCCGCTCGGAAA
>JAHHGU010000012.1 GCA_019359765.1 Aphanothece sp. CMT-3BRIN-NPC111 | reverse complement strand
GAGCCAACGGAACTACCACCGTATTTTTGGACAATCAGCGCCATAAGCTACCTCACCCCTAGTGCCTCCTGTTGCAAACCTGAACAGTTGAAGCGTGAAACCTGCCAGGGACACCAGGAAGAATTGAACATCAATCAATTTTTAACTTATCAGACTGAGGTGGTCAAACCTTGTTGACTTTAAATTTTGCCCTCTATTATGGCTGGGCGCATCTGCCTGGGGTTGTGACTTGCAGCAGAGGGCGATCGCGCCTTTGATATCTCACTCATTTATCAATCTAAAGTTCATCAGCATTAAAAACTAACCTATAGCAGCGGCTGATTAATCGTACTCGCGCCCAAGCAAAGCCACGTTAGTCCGCTTTGCCTTCCGCTTCGTGCAATTCCTTTAAATCCCATCCCCTAGCGTAGTACTCCATCCCGTTCTTCAACTTCCAATAAGCGGATGGAAAAGCCCAAAAGCTCCAGCGCTCGAAATGGTCAGAAGCGGTGCTGTACGGTCGAAGTCTAAAGGCTTTGCGGGCTACCCAGCGCTTTAAACGTCTCCACCACTGATGCGTTTGTTGTGATGCTACTTGGTAGCGGTTACTTATCCACTGGAAATCCGAACACATCAATAAGTCCTTATCTCCTAGCAGCGATCCATTAAGTACCGTTAACTCATTTCGTTCCTGTTGTGAGTAAGGTTGATGCCGGGTGAAAAGACTCAACCGGATTTCTGCTGGATGCCCTGGGCCAAAGTAAGGTTTGCTTGGCTCTCTTCCTGTTACCAGCTCTGTCCAACCACTCCAAGGGTTCGCTATGATTTCGCTAGGATTGTCTGTACCCAACAAAGGCAGTGGTCCGCTCGGTACATGCCACAAACTGTAGTTGCCATCTTTTAGCTCACTCACACAAGAAACAGCTTTCCATTGTTTTGGTCCAGTCGGCACAATAAAGGCGATATCTTTCTCCTCACTTAACCAACGCAGCAGAATCTCTGCGTCTTGTTCATCCACAAATAGAGATAAGAAAGGCATGGCGCAAGTCGTTGTGTTCGTCATCAATCCTTAATAGCCATT
The DNA here is from genome assembly GCA_019359765.1 of Aphanothece sp. CMT-3BRIN-NPC111. GTDB lineage: Bacteria > Cyanobacteriota > Cyanobacteriia > Cyanobacteriales > JAHHGU01 > JAHHGU01. The sequence continues at coordinate 129,792 of JAHHGU010000012.1, read as the reverse complement.
CTAGGGTAGAGCTGCGAGCTTATAACCACAGACGAATAGCAGCAATCATGAGCATTTTCTAACACAGTCAACAATTTTCACTAACTCTATAAATTAGTTTGCAGACACGCCCTGGTCTGGAGTGGTGAGTTTGTGGGATAAAGCGATCGCCTGTTGATTTGGTGCCTGTAATTGCTCATATTAGTCAACATCAAGGAATACATCCTCATACCATTTGTTTTTTGTACAGCTATAAATACTCCCCTTGCTCCCGGAGCCGATGTCTAGCCCATCAAAAGTTAGACGGTATTACTGGTTGGCATCGCCTTGACTTTTGTTTCGTAATGTTAACTAACTCGCTTGTATAATATGAACTTTAGTTGCATTTACTTGTGCTTCTGAAAGAGAGTGCTAAATTAGAAATTGAAGCTACAAAGCTTCTCTGACAGATTCCTACAGCGAAGTGTACATTTGAGTTAAGAGGTAAAAAACGCTGTTTCATTTAACATCTGTCTCATCAAACGACAACAGCAGCACCAGCAAGAAGGCTGATATTTCCTAAGCTAGTGAGTAGGGAGCTAGGTAACTGAAGTGTGTAATTCAGTGCAACTCCGCTTACGATTGCCGAATATAGGGAATTCCTCAGCGAGTCTAGTTTGAGTGCTGCTGTTGTTTTAAAGGTTAAAAATTTAGTAAAAGCGCTTCAATTATCAATTATCTATTGCTCATCACCTGCATATTCAGAGAAATGTGAACTTTAGTTTCATTTTCTTATATCTCTAAAAAATAGTGCTAACTTAAGAATTGAAGCTACAGAGCTTCTCTGACAGATTCCTACAGCGAAGTGTAAATTTGAGTTAAGAGGTAAAAACGCTGTTTAATCTCACATCTGTCTCATTAAACAACAACAGCAGCACCAGCAAGAAGGCTGATATTTCCTAAGCTAGTTACTAGGGAGCTATGCACCTGAAAAGTATAGTTCAGTGTAACTCCGTGTACAATTGCCCACGAAAGGAAATCACTCAGCGAGTCTAGTTTGAGTGTTGCTGTTGTTTTAAAGATTTAGCTAAGTAGTAATAAGTTAAGCTCATCCCCACGGATGAATCTGGGGGATTTGGTGTTAGTAGTTAGTTGTTATAGCAATCCTTCAGTTAGCTTTTAGCAATTAGCTTTTAGCAAAAATACAGGAAATAGCGCATTAGGGCGAGGAAGTTGTTCGCAGCACCGGAATCAAATACTGCGCCAAGGTAAAGGCATCCACCCCCAACTCAGTTCGCTCCTGTGCTGCCAGTATCCCCGCTTGAGCATGCCACCAAGCAGCACAGGGAACCATCGCTTCTATGGGCAGTTGCCGCGAGGATGCGGTTGCCACCAGTCCACCCATTAGCCCAGTCAGTACGTCTCCACTGCCACCACGAGCAAGGGCTGGGGTACTTTCAGGAAGAATCCATACTGAACCAGAAAAATTAGCGACAGCGCAGTGTGCCGGATGGCAGATTGCCGTCCTTGCCCCCTTCAACAACACCACCGCACCAGTCTGGTGGGAGGCAGTACGCACCGCGCTCACTCGGTCTTTGGTGGGATCTCCTGCATCTGGAAACAAACGCTTAAACTCACCAGCATGGGGCGTGAGAATTGTTGCCGCTTGCCGCTTCGATAACGTGGGGATCGTTCCCATATCGGCGAGGATATTTAAGCCATCGGCATCTAATACCAAAGGGCGATCGCTCTCTAACACCCCTGGCAGAAGTGGGTAGGCATCTTTAGTTAAACCAGGGCCAAGTGCGATCGCACTATATGAATTTAGTTCAAGTTCGGGTAGATGGGCTAACGCACCACTATCAGTTTCAGGACAACCAACAATTAGCGCTTCCGGCAACTGAGCCACCAGCAGAGGCTTGAGTGATTCTGGCACAGCAATCGAGAGCATCCCCACACCACTCGCTCGTGCTCCCAACCCCGCCAAAATCGCTCCTCCAGCATATCGGCGCGAGCCACAAATCAGCAGCAGATGCCCTTGCTTGTACTTGTGCGTCACGGGGGGACGCTGTAAAGGTAGCTGGGCAAGTACCAACGCCGATGTCACCCGTTGAATCTCAGGTGGCTCTCCCAGCACCGCCCAGATATCTGCCAGAGGCAAATCAAAATCAATTAGCTCAGCCTTGCCGATATAATCCAAAGCTTGGTCTTGCAGAAAAGCTAGTTTCCACAAGCCCAAGCAAAACGTGCGGGTGGCACGTACACAGGTTCCCAATACCTCTCCGGTATCTGTATGCAAACCTGAAGGCAAGTCAATACTAATAATTGGTTGAGACCACTGATTGATCTGGTCAATGGCAGCAACCACCTGCCCAGAGAGCGAACGTTCCAACCCAAAGCCAAATAAACCATCAACGAGCAAGTCACATTCTTGCAGTGGCTCAAAGGTATCAAAATAAGGAATGCCCAAACTTTCCGCATACTGACTATGTTGAGATGTCAGTTCCTTGAGCTGAGAAAATGGACGGTAGATAAAAACCTGATAGCCTTGGAAGTGCAGTTCACGAGCGACTATCAAGGCATCGCCACCATTATGACCCGGCCCCACTAGGATACCTATACGCGGCATCTGCGAACAGGGATAAAGCGCCTGAATGCGATCGGCAATCAGCCCCCCCACCTTTTCCATCAAAGCCGCAATCGGCATCCCAGCCGCAAACACACGACCCTCAATCTCGCGCATTTGCTGAGCCGTCACCACGACTTGCTGTATCTGTTCTTGCCGAGCTAGAGTTTTTGCCAAATCTCTGTTCCTAGTTCCTATGCAATATTTTTATATCTGCGGGAAAGTTGGCAAACTGAAGGGCTTGTCGTAGGGTATAACCTAACCCTACAACCTTCATCGACCATAATAAACCCGCGCATCCATGCCAAAAGAGCGGATATAGTTATTCCAGCGCTCAGCCTCGTTGCGGTTCGCAAAAGGACCCACGGCAACGTGTGACCCTCGCGGCTGCTCTCTAGGACGAACAGCTTCCTGGCTCAATCCCAGTCCAATCAACTGCGCTTCAATTTCAGCTAAGTTCGCTTTGCCTTCTGGAATCACCACAAAATAAAACTTGGAACTGGCCGGCTTTGCATAAGTGGGTGTACCAGCAGAAATTGTGGTAATTTGCGCCCTAATACCCAGCAACTCTAGTTCTTGGAGACGCTGCTGGGCAGAGGATTCTTTAGAATATACCCCGGCCTGGATAATGCCCTCTCCTGGGCGCACAAAAGCTTGTGGTTCTATCTTTCGTACTTGCGCTAAAAGCAGAGGGCTATCGCCAGATATCTCCACCCTGTATAAAGTGGAACTCGTGCTGGGCGTGTTTGATGATGGTGCATTGTACTCAATGTCACGATCCTTTGTAGGTGCACCTACCGCTCCTGGGGGCAACTGGTTTTGTTCTATCACCGGAACCGTATCTGGTCGGGGTACGTTCTCAAAAATCACTGGCGCAGGAGGGGTTTGGGCACTTGCGGCAGTATGGAAGCAGGCAATTACCAAAGTAGCCCTCAGCAGTAATGGCAGCAACGATGCCGGCGCTTTGGGCTGTTTAGATGGCTTCAGTTCGCAAAAAAATCGAGCTAGCAATCGGGAAAATCTTTTAGGTCTGTTTACTTTGACTGTTACGTAGATTATCACTTAGTGAAATGTCCATCTCTAACTTGGGAGATACTTCTAGCTACAGCCAAGTCTCTTCACGTGGAAGTAGAGACGCCCCGGCGGGGCGTCTCTACGGCGGCTCCCCTACGACCAAAGAATCTGCGTCGATTTATCGCGCCGAGTGTCAAGACAAGACAATCCGTAACGTGATAAACAAAACCATGAATTCAAGAAGCAGGCTATCAAATGTAGAGCAAGAAAATACGGCTAGCTTCGTTTTATTTTACTTATACAGCAGAACTATATCTACGGATGTTAGCCTAGAAAAACACAAGTAGTGTATCAGCAATTATTGCAGTGTATTTTTTAGTCTATGAACAAAGTCGTTGTCGGCCTATCCGGTGGAGTTGACAGTTCCGTCGCCGCTGCGACCCTGCATCATCAAGGATATGAAGTTGTTGGCTTGACCCTCTGGCTGATGAAGGGTAAAGGTCAGTGCTGCTCTGAGGGGATGGTAGATGCGGCTTTTATTTGTGAACAATTAGGCATTCCCCATCATATTGTGGATAGCCGGGAAGTATTCCAGGCTAATATTGTCGATTATCTGGTCGCTGGTTACGAAGCAGGTATCACCCCCTTGCCTTGCTCTCAGTGCAACAAGACGGTGAAGTTTGCCCCGATGGTGCTATATGCCCGCGAACAGCTAGGGATTGACCGCATAGCTACAGGTCACTATGCCCGGATTACCTACGACTCAGCAGGCGTTAGCGAAGCGGGGCGCAACAGCGCCCCTCGCTACCAGCTACGAAGGGCTGTAGATTTGTCCAAGGATCAGTCTTACTTCTTATATGACCTCAGCCAAGAAATGCTGGCGGCGTCTGTGTTTCCTTTGGGAGAACAGACAAAGGCCGAAACCCGCCGAATTGCTGGTGAATTCCAACTGAAAACCGCCGATAAGCCGGAAAGTCAAGATTTATGCTTGATTGAAAAGCACGGTTCGATGCAGGCGTTTCTGGACAAGTACATTCCTCAGCAAAAGGGCGATATTGTTGACCAGCAAGGAAAGGTATTAGGTCAACATACTGGTATTCATCACTATACTATTGGGCAACGTAAAGGATTGGGGATTGCCGCAGCCCAACCGCTGTATGTGGTTGGACTGGATGCGGCACAAAATCGGGTGATTGTGGGCGATCGCACCAGCACCGACCAATCTGAATGCGCTGTGCAACGAGTAAACTGGGTTTCTATCCCAGAACCGACCAGTCCCATACGCGCAGAAGTACAAGTCCGCTATCGTTCAGAAGCAGTACCAGTTACCGTGATTCCCAAGACAGGCGATCGCGTCAAGCTGGTATTTGATGAACCGCAGTTCTGCATTACCCCCGGACAAGCTGCTGTTTGGTATGACGGGGACATCCTGCTAGGTGGAGGCATCATCGAACGCTAGAAGTAAAGCTTTTAGCAATTAGCTTTTAGCGACCCTTCAGTTATAGCAGCAGTTCTGGGTACATGGGGCCTCGTGTCGATTGTCAAAAATCCGACAAGGCAACTGCTATAAAAAGGCATCCTTAAAACCCGTTTTCTTAAAGAAGCCGGGTTTTTCTGTTTTTACAAAACAGCTGAATTTTACTCCTAGTAAATCAAATACAGTTGACGCAAAAAGTAGGAAACAGAGGAAATGAGTAGATCCAATTTATTTGTTATAGCAGTCGCCATAATGGTTCTTGACACTATACCTCAACCCCCTGCGCCCAGAAGTGTTACTCTCACTGGGAACGGCTAAAAGCTAACTGCTAAAAGCTATAACAATGGTCTGCCCTAGCATGGGAAATATTCATACATGGCGAGTGCCGCTTGAGATTCAATCAGCGCCGCCGGCAATGCGGTGGGTAAATTGGGGAATTGATCCAGAAGGATTTTCAGTGCCAACCTGAAACCTTAGCGCTGCTGAAAATGCACTCGTTGCTCTGCTACGATGAATTGTTGCACCCACCATCTACGCATCGCAAATCTCAAATCTAATATCAATATGAGTCATAGTCCAGACGGCATTGCGCCTCACGGCGGTCAGCTGATTAATCGCATTGCTACACCTGCTCAACTACAGGTATTTCTTGATAAAGCAGATACTCTGCCGCGCGTGCAACTCGATGAGCGATCGCTCTCCGATCTGGAAATGATTGCCATCGGTGGATTGAGTCCCCTTACTGGCTTCATGGAACAGGCAGACTACGAGCAAGTAGTATCTGATATGCGCCTAGCTAATGGGCTTCCATGGTCGATTCCTATCACCCTTTCCGTAGCCGAGTCAGTAGCCGACTCCTTAACCGAAGGTAACTGGGTACGCTTAGACGACCCTAGGGGGCGGTTTGTGGGCGTCCTAGAGCTAACCGAAAAATATCGCTACAAAAAAGATCACGAGGCGATTCACGTCTATCGCACAGAAGATCTCAAACACCCAGGCGTACAAGTTCTTTATAACCAAAAACCAATTTATTTGGCGGGTCCCGTTTGGCTACTGGAACGCTTCCCCCATCCTCACTTCCCAGCCTACCAAATTGACCCAGCTAAGTCTCGGAAGATGTTTCAAGATAAAGGCTGGAAAACTATTGTCGGCTTCCAAACCCGTAATCCTATCCATAGAGCGCATGAATATATCCAAAAATGCGCCTTAGAAACCGTAGACGGTCTATTCCTCCACCCATTAGTCGGTGCTACCAAAGAGGATGACATTGCCGCCGATGTACGGATGCGTTGCTATGAGATTATGCTAGAACACTATTACCCGCAAGACAGGGTAATTCTGGCAATCAATCCAGCTGCGATGCGTTATGCAGGACCGCGTGAAGCTATTTTCCATGCCCTGATCCGCAAGAACTATGGCTGTACTCACTTCATCGTCGGTCGAGATCATGCTGGAGTTGGCAACTACTATGGCACTTACGACGCACAAATGATCTTTGATGAGTTTGAGCCAGGAGAATTAGGCATTGTACCGATGATGTTTGAACACGCCTTCTACTGCAAACGCACTCAACAGATGGCAACAACTAAGACAAGTCCCAGCACACCAGAAGAGCGGGTTCATCTCTCAGGGACAAAAGTACGAGAGATGTTGCGTCAGGGTGAATTGCCCCCACCAGAGTTTTCCCGACCAGAAGTAGCTAAAGAATTGGCACTGGCAATGAATATTTATAGTTATGAAATTTGAGAATTTTGTCAAGTAGCAATTAGCGTTTAGCTTTTAGCGATTAGCTTAAACCCATGTGCTATCATCCCTGGCCTTGTAATCAGCTAATAGCTAACAGCTTTCTTGGTTAACAACTAAGGTTGATGACAAAATTCTCAATCTTATTGTTTTCAAAATGCCTCCATATTGGCAAAACTCAATAGCAGACCCAGCTTGTCAAACCTGCTTGACCAAAATAATTCGTAATTGATAGTTAGTAATTCGTAATTACAATCAGTAGGGGCATGAACCCTCTTCAATTACGAATTACGAATTACGAATTATTATTGACAGGCTATTATTTTCCCTGGGATTATCTCCAACTCAGGTAGGATAGAAATGGCAGAACCCTGCCTGGAAAGTCGATGGCAGAGGAATATTGAAGGCATGGGACTGAAGAGGCGGACTTTTCTGCAACAGGCTGGCTGGATACTAGCTGCTTTGGGTCTGAGCGAAACTGGGTTATCTATACTTAGCACTAAAGGCTTTGCAGCGCCTCTGCTGGAGCGCTATTACCAGGCATTGGCACAACCAAGTTCACGAAAGTTAGCGTTCCTTGTAGGAATCAATGAGTACCCCCGTAGTACAGCCCTTAGTGGTTGTGTCACAGATGTAGAACTGCAACGGGAACTATTAATTCATCGGTTCGGCTTTAACCCCAGCGATATTCTGACGCTGACGGATCAGCAAGCAACCCGGCAAAATATTGAGACGGCTTTTATTGAGCATTTAACCAAACAGGCAAGTGAGGGTGATGTTGTCCTGTTTCACTTTAGTGGGTATGGTATTCGCGTCACTTCCGGTAGTGCCGAGTTAGGAGTGTTAAGTGATGAGTTAAAAGAAGATTCTTCAATTCAAAACTCAAAACTCAAAACTCAAAACTCTTTAGTGCCAGTGGATGGTATTCTGCCGACAAAGGCGGCGGCAGTGGGAAATAACCTGCTGGAAGAAACGCTGTTGTTGCTATTGCGATCGCTTTCTACTGACCAAGTAACAATGGTACTCGATACCAGCTACATGGATGCTGGTACTATTTTCCCGGGCAACCTGCGAAGTCGTTCTCGTCCTGAAATATTAGTAGAGCAACCTATTGTAGAAGAACTGGCTTTCCAAGAACAGCTGCTACAGCGTCTTAATACATCTTGGGAGCAGTTGCAGCAACTGCCATTGGGCGATCGCATACCTGGAATTGTTTTAGCAGCGTCAGCACCAACTCAACCAGCGATTGAGGCAGCTTGGGGTGGTTTTAGTGCTGGTCTGTTCACTTATGCTTTGACTCAATACCTGTGGCAAGTTACTTCCCCAACGACTGTTAAAATCAGCCTGAGTCGAGCTGCGGAAGTGGTTGAGCAACTAGCAGGAAAAGAGCAGCAACCCCAACTAATTGGTAAAAAAAGCCAAGAAGATTCCTTGCTAGCCTACAATCTTACTTTTGCTCCTAACATCGGGGCGGATGGCGTCGTCATAGGGGTGGAAGATAACGGCAAAACGGTACAGCTGTGGCTGGCAGGGCTGCCGACAAGAGTTTTGGCTTACTATGGGGTACATTCTCTTCTGAGTGTTCTCGGTTCTCAAGCTGAGGCACAGACAGATGCGATCGCTCCTATCCCAGCAGATGGCAGTGTTCTCTCGGTAGATAAACCACTTCAAGTGCAAATTCGTGCCCGCGATGGTCTGACGGCAAAAGGGCGAATTGTCAGCACCGACGCCTCAGAAACTTCCCAGCTACAGGTGGGACAGCTGGTTCAAGAATATCTCCGGGTGTTGCCACGCCATATTGGCTTGACATTGGGGTTAGACCCTAGCTTGGAACGAATTGAGCGGGTGGATGCAACCAGTGCCTTTGCAAATGTTCCCTATGTATCATCGGTTGTTACGGCGGGGGAACAACCCGTTGATTATTTGTTTGGTAAAGTTCGCAGGGGGCAGGCTACACTGAGTCGGGAAGATTTAACTCAGGACTCAGGCGGGGGCTATGGACTATTTTCTCTGGGTGGCGATCTAATTCCCAATACCGTCGGGGAAGCTACTGAAGCAGTAAAGTTGGCAGTCAACCGCCTGAGTCCAAAGCTAAAAACGCTACTAGCGGCTAAATTATGGCGTTTGAGTGCAAATGAAGAGTCTTCTCGTCTCGGAGTAGCGGCGACGCTGGAGATGGTTGCTCCCACAAAACAGGTGCTGATGCAGCGACAAACCTGGCGTGCCCCAAAAAAAGAGGGAGCGCTACGCGAGCCAGGACAAGGCATTCCGACGCTACCTATTGGTAGTCGTATCCAGTATCGGGTGCAGAACTACAGCGATCGCCCAGTCTACTTCATGCTCCTGGGTATTGATACTACTGGCAGTGCATTTGCTCTCTATCCTCTTGTATCTTCCCCGGAATGGGATACCTCTGAAGCTAAACCTCTGCTTAAAGATCAAGTCATCGCGGCGGGAGAAACCCTCACCGTGCCCCAACCTTCCAGCTCGTATGAATGGGCACTCCAAGAGCCGCCTGGGGTGGCAGAAACCTACCTGGTTTGTAGTAGTGCCCCCTTCACCGGGGCGATCGCGGTAATGGATGCAGCTATGCGCCCTCAGACAGAGCCAGAGAGAATTGGCGAGCTATTTAACCCGTGGGATGTGGCGCGGGCTGTGCTGCAAGACTTACACCAAGCTAGTGCCTTAGCGAAGCGGGATGCGATCGCCTCCTTTGCTCCTGAAACCACTGGCAAATCTTCTGACACCTATGCACTGGATGTAAATACATGGGCGACTTTCAGCTTTATTTATCAAGTAGTTAAGTAGGCATGGCATAAACAGTAAAATAGCCTATAAGATACATATGCAGCATATATACAACTAACAACTATGGCTTACGGCGACCAGCTAAATATTCGCGTCCCAGGCGAGGTAAAACGGGCTTTTATTGACAAGGCTAAGGAAGATGGCACAACTGCCACTGAGTTATTGGTGGGATTCATGCGGCAGTACTTGGGTATAGAGGATAAAGGTTATATTTTCAGCATCGACGCAGCCGCTATTGAGGCAAAGCTAACAGAACACCTAGACACTCGCATAGCCGAGATAGAGGCAAAGCTGGCATCCCGGCTAGACATATCTAGAGCGAATATAGGCAACCATCAGCAGCTAGGCGAGCGCTTGGAGCGGTTGCAGGAAGAGATAGGGAGTGTAGATGACCGCCTAAACGAACGTATAGACAGCACGGTTGATTACGTTCTCAACAGTACCGACGCCACTATGAATAAGGTAATTGAGCGGGTATCCAAGGTAGAGGCTGACCTGGGGGAGTGCGTTACCTGAAGGCGGAACAGGAAGCTTTCAGGAATGAGCAGTTAGAGGCGATCGCTATTCCTTCATCCTCAGACCAGCAACAAGCATCTGAAACAGAGGATTATGAGGAACAGGCGAAACTTCACTTTGAGTACGACCAACCGACATCGGCAGCCGATATTCAACAATAGGGACTGATAACAATTTCATAAAATATAGCTTTTAGCAGTTAGCTTTTACAATTCAAGAGTTCAATTGAGAATTGATTACGGCTAATAAATCGTAAAGATCTATTGGTTTTAATAGATAGCCCTTAAACATTACAGGAACTTTTTTTGAATCATATTGCTCTATTTGTGAACCGAGAAAAAAGAAAGGGATTTCCGCTGTAGATTCTTCCTGTCCTAAAGATTGCAAAACTTCATAACCGTTCATATTAGGCATAGTAATATCACACAAAATTAAGTCGGGTTTATGCTCCTTGGCTAATTTAACGCCTATACAGCCGTCTGCGGCAACTAAAACATCAAAACCTTGTATTTGCAGGAACTCGGAAAGAACTAAAACTAAACTCTCATTATCTTCTATCAACAATATTTTTTTCATTTGTTTTTGTATTTAAGGCAGGGGCACGAGTAAAAGCTGTTTACTTAAAGCATCAATTTATGGTAGTAAATGTCTTACCAAGAATTAACTTGTTTATACAGCCATATTCTAGCTTTCGATTGTTTCGAGGCAGAGCTGCATGATTTATAGGGTTCTGAATGAAGACAGGCGCCGCAGCGAGCGACGCCCACACTTAAAGCTAGCTGAAAATATAGCAATAATTCCACTTCTGGCTGATGGCTCTTACTTCCAAAGATGAATGTGACGCAGTTTTGTGGCTGCGGGCGCTCCCTTTAGATTAAAAATAGAATTAAAAAATGAAGAACTTAAGAATAACTAAGCCTCGGGTTACAAAACAGAACTGGGATCAAGGCGAGTTCAAGTACAATGTTTCGGTGTCGGGTTTTACAAAAACTAAAGCTTAATAGGAACTCCTCAAAGATATCCAGGTAATCTCCATCCATCTCGCTTAAGTTGGATGGAGAGGATCTCAATTAATTAAAATTACTGCCTCTTGAGCCTTAGCATTCAGAGTTTTTTTCAACTCTTGTCCAACTTTCTCAATCAGTTCGTCAAATGCCTCCTGATTTTCTGTTAGTTGTTTTCTAAAAACCTTTTCTAACTCAGGATTAATTTGCTCGCAGATTGAGTCTATCTTGCTGTCGCTCAATAAAATAGAACGACCCCAACTGGGAACATCCACCTTTGTTTTGATTGCTTCTTGGGTTCTGCTTCGAGTTATCTCCACTCCTGCGGCAAGCACCGAGGCTCCATAAACTAGCACGATGGGCCAGGTTAAGTGCCCGGTGATAATCAGAGCGATGATGCTACCGATGGTGCCGCTACCAATCACCACATTGACGATAAACCCAACTGTATCGGCAAGGATAGCGTCTCCAATTGACAGAGACGGGTTGACCACTGCCGGGTCAATACCTTCTTCAAATCTCAAGCTACTTCTGGGGATTTGGTACTTTTGACAAATTGGGTCAGTTTCTTGAGCCAATTCAGGTTGGATCTTGCTGTTAAACCAAGCGACGGATTGATTTTTGACGATCTGCCGAGCGCGGGAAGCGGAACTATCCCCTAGGGAATCGCTTTTAATCCATTCTTCTGCTCGTTCCTTCATAGCGCTTTCTAGATCGGCTAATGTCCGTATTTTGTTATTTTGCCAATCTTTTAAACCGGGTTTAACGGTATTTTCAATCAGACTATCTGATAAAGGCTTAGTCACCAGTTCAATTAGTTCTGGGATATGTTTCTCTATCAGGTCTTTGAGCTTCTGGGAGTCGAAAAGTTTATTGACTTCTTCTTTAAATGCAGCAGCACGCAGATCCCATCGTCCTACCCGCGCTAGACCTAATGCAATGCAACGTTCGGGTTCTGGATCTGGGCGAATTTGCGTTTCCGGTCGCGAGAAAATCTCCTCGCAAAGAAGACGGGTGAACTTCATGCGGGATGCACCACCAGTCATTAGCACAACAGCAGGCACAAGGTTTTGTTTAACTAGCTCTTCATTGGCTGCACTGACTGCTTCCCGAAAGGACTCTCTCCAACTCTTGCCCTCAAGTTCAGGTAAGGGTTGGTTCAAAATTTCCTCCATCACCGCTTTGTTAACTTGCGGGATAAAGTAAATTTGTTCGTTAATTGACTCGAAGCCGCGTGCAAATGTTTGCGGATTGCTGTAGAGCGTTTCATTAGAAAAGTAGTCTTCTTTGGCTTTGCGACAAGCAAGTTCGCAGCGTGCTTGGTGATGGGGATATTGCTCCAGCACTCGTTCGAGTAACGCCTTATCCTCATGGTTGGCAACAGTGCGAGCAAAAATCGCTTTGTCAATTAGGGAGCCTCCCAGAGCGTTACTGCCAAAATCTATCGGTATTTCGTGTAAGCTCTTGACTAAGGTAAAATCCGTAGTCGAAGAGCCAATATCGACAATTAGCACCGAAGATTTAAGTTTGTTATAGTCCAGCTTCCCGGCTTCCTTAGCTTGCATAAAAGCCGCTCGCGACTCTGGTATAACACCCACTAGGGGAATGCCGGATTCCTGAAGTAGCTTTTGGTATTCAGTGCGATCGCTCGCTGACCATCCTGAAGGGCAGCCAACGAAAAAGCGGCTCGTCTCCCCACCTTCAATTTGTTTGCTTTCTTTCAGAAGGTGGTAGTAGGTTTCTAGAAACTTACTGATCGTCTTTCTGTAATTGGAATCGTTATTTGGTTTTTGCTTAAAGGAGATTTTAAGCTGAGTAACGCCAGCTTGGATTAATGCTTGTTCTCCGACAATATAACCGAGGTCGGGATGCCAGCCAAGAGCCGTAATTTGAATCTTTTTGTTATTAACTTCCAGCATTTCTGGAGGCTCTATGCTCTCCACTCTTGCCTTAGCTACAGCGGTTTCACCGTGCCCCAGATCGAATCCGATTGTTTCTAACACTTGCATACTAATCTGAAAATAAAAGTCATTCAATTTTGGATTTTCCCCAGACGGTTAGCCGGGGACTTGAGTCCTTTTTTGTTTGTGGCTAGCAGAGATTTCTCCAACTTTGCATTCAGAAGCATACATTTGTTTTCTTCTGCTCCCCTGCTTCCCCTGCTCATTCTTTGTGCGCTTTAGTTGTGGGTGTCTGATCTTCAAAGTAGGCAGGCTCAATTACCCGACCGCGACGGAGCAAGCGATCGCCTTTCAGTAAAGCGGGAGTTATAGTTACGTAGTCTTTGGCAGAGGGATCTATACTTGGCTCAAAGTCGAAATACTCGCGATAACTCGGAGCGTTATCCGGTTGGTAAATTTGAGCTTGAATTCCCTGCTCCATTAAAATCTGGGGTAGAAGTTTAGTCAGTTGCAGCGCCATCTGCGGTTTCTCCAGGAATGATGCACCCATCAACCTCTGGACAATATTTAACAGTTCTGGAAGTTCTTCTATCCCAGTGCCATTGAGCGGTTTTTTCACGTCTTCAGCGGCAGCAACTGCGACGTCAATGGTATCCAGCGCGGAAGCAAGGTTATCCATAAGGAGTTTGCTATCAACCTGCACAATAGGCTGGAGCGATCGCGTTTGCTGAGGTAAAGCATTTGGGTTGGGGCGATCGCGCTTGTCTAGTTGAAACACAACTTCCAGTCCTACCAGCAGAGATATCAGCAGGATGTCCATCCAGGCTCCTGGGGAAGTTCTAGTTAAGGAGAATAAGGAATCTAGGATGCCTAAGCAGATAAGTCCCTGTAGCACTTTCAAGATGATGCTTTTGGGTGATAACTTTTTGGCTTGACTACTCGTTTCCTCAAACTCTGGCTCTAAAACTTTGGTTTCGTTAGCGGCGCTGAGAGTAGCAATGGACTGCCGGAGTGTTTCCAAGAAAAAGTAAGCTAGACGTACCTGAGCTACGTTTAGCTGACCAACGTAACTTTTCTCAAGATTATTGAGACGGTTTTGAACCAGCTTAACGACCTGATCTGGTTTAGTCGCTTTCTCGATATCTATCTCAAGTTCGTTGCGTTCTTTACTAAAAAGTGTAGAGAGGGTTTTCATCGCCCTTTAGCGCCGTAATTGGTGTCTTTCTCAAGTTTGGCGTAAAGCTGAAGCATTCAACTACCCCGCCTAGCAGAGTATCCGTATCTCGGCTTAACTTCTCGATCGCCTCAACCTTTCCCAGGGGCGATCGCAGGCGGGATTGGTTGGGGTTTATTTAGTCAAGAAAGCGTAACGAGCGATCGCCTCATTTAAAATAGGTCAGTAATTTCTTACTGCTAAACTATCCTTTCAATCAAAACCCTAAGTAGTAAAAATTAGGTTTAAGCCATCATCGAAAAGGAGGAAACGAATAGTGAGCAGCGACCAAACTCCGGGGAGCCAAACTCCATCTTCTGAGGCGCACATATGCCCCCAATCTCCGCACACTAGGATACCGATTGCACCATTACCAGGAAAAATTAGTCAAAATATTGAAGCTATAGTAGCGCTGCATACCAGCGCCGAACGAAATGTGCCACGACATCAGCGTATAGTGGAAGCCGCGACTACTTTTTTAGCTCGTCCGGTATTTCTGTACAGTAGCCTAATCATGGTTGCTGGATGGCTACTCCTCAACGTTTTTCTGCCCCAGTGGGGCTTACCACAATTTGATTCTGCTCCTTTTGATTTACTACAGCTGGTGCTAGGCATTATCGCGTTGCCAATGACAATCGCAATACTGATCAAACAAGAACGGCAAGAAAAGCTGGCGGAACAAAGGGCGCAGCTGAGTCTGCAACTAAACTTGCTAACTGAGCAAAAGATCGCTAAACTCATCGCCTTGGTTGAGGAACTGCGCGCTGATATTCCGGACGTGAAAGACCGTTACGATCCTGAAGTTGAGGAGATGCAGCAAGCTGCCGATCCGCAGGTGGTGATGAATGTGCTGGAGAATACATTGGCGGAAGAACTAGCTCAACTCCAGAAGCAAGAAACATCTCCTTTAAAGGAAAATTAATATTTCTTTCCTGCTTGCCTCTTTAGGGACTGTAAGGACAACATTATTTAACCATTGATGTGCGAACGCCCAAACAATAGCCATAAAGAGATTATTTTGTTTACATTAAGTTCTATCAAGAGAAAGAATAGACTTCTTGCAAAAGTTAAAAATTAACCCCCCTCAGTCCCCCCTTATTAAGGGGGGAAGCATAAATCAGGCTCCCTCCCCTTAATAAGGGGAGGGTTGGGGAGGGGTCATACTGGCACTTTTGTAACAGGTCTCTTTTTTAATTTCAGTTTTTACAATAGCCCGAATCATATCATGTCCGATTCATTAGTTACGAATTAAACCTCTCCAACAAAGAATGTAGAGACGCGAAATTTCGCGTCAAGGCAAGGGTTCAAGGGTTAGCACCTTTAATTTATGGAGATGTCTATTGCAGGTTGGGTTAAACGCGGTGCAACCCAACACCAAGCTGATCAATTGGCGATCGCACTTGCTACATGGACAAACTTAGCTGAGAGCCATTAGGGGTTTTGCGTACTTCAATACGGGTTTGGAAGGCTTCTTTAAATTGGGGCATATGAGTAACCGTAAGGATGCAAGCAAAGTCAGGTGCGATCGCATTAATCGCCGCAACTAGGCGATCGCACCCTTCCGCGTCTTGCGTCCCAAATCCTTCATCTACAATCAACATTTGCATTGCTGTACCAGATCGCTGAGCCAACATCCGCGCTAAAGCTAGACGAATCGCAAAGTTAATTCGGAATGCTTCCCCCCCTGAATATGTTTCATAAGGCCGTGTGCCACGAGCATCGGCAATTAAAATATCCAAAGTGTCAATTAATTTAGCATTCTTAATTGTGGCTTTGGAAGTGCGCGATCTGCTACCTTTTCCAGCTTTTTGAGTCACAAATTGAACGTGTAGCTGATTACCGCTGAGACGGGAGAGAATTTGATTCGTCTCCGCTTCCAGTTGGGGCAACACATTCTCAATCATCAGCGCCTGGATGCCATTCTTGCCGAAGGCTTTCCCTAATTCTTCATAGACACGATATTGACGCTTAGTGTCTTGGAGTTGTTGCTGCTGCCTAAGTAGCTGAGTTTGCATAATTTCCAACTGGCTAGACTGCTGTTGCAGCCGTCCCAAAGTTGCTAGATGCTCATCTAGCTGTTGGCGTTGCCGTTGTATTTGCTGCTCTAAAGCTTGTATTTCCCGGATCAAATCTGGCATCTGTTCTAGTTGCTTGATGATAGATTCCATCTGGGCATCAGTTGCTTGTTGGTGAGCTAATCGCTCTTGCAGGCTTTGGGTTAGTGATGCTAGGCGATCGCTAACTTGAGGATATTGCTGCTGGGCTTGGTTTAGTTCCTGATAGCGCAGTTGCCAAGATTGAGCTTGACGTAGGGAAGCGAGGATAGAATTATGATGCGATCGCTCATAACCCAGTTCAACAATATGTCGATCGACTGCTGCAATTTTCTGGGATAGTTCCGAATCAATTTGCACCTGCTCTAGAGAGGCTTGCAAAGTGGAAATTTGCGCCACAAGTTCTGGTTTCTGGGCATCTAGAAGCGCCTGACGCCGTTGGGCATCTTTGAGTTGCGCTTGGCGTATTTCTGCCCACCGCCAACGCTCTACCTCACCACGAGCTAAAGCATGAGTTTTTTCGTCATAGTTAGCTTCTTGCAGGTAAGCATCGAGTTCTTGCAGTTCTTCTTGCAAGTCAACTGCGTAGACACCCGCTGCCAGCGATCGCTCTAATTGTTCCTTTTCTAAGCCTATTTGTTGCAGCCGAGTCTGTACTTCTCCTGTTGCTTGCAGTTGCGCCGTTAGTTGCCCGCGTGTGCGGAGCAATGACTCGTAAGGGGCTAACTCCTGGGACAGTTGCGAGTATTCCTGGCGCAACACCTGAAGTTCTCGCTCACATACAGCTAGCTGTTCCCGTACTACCCAGAATTGGTGCTGAATTTCCTGTTGCTGGGTTTGGGTTTTGCTGACTACGTGGTTCCAATGGTGTTGATCGAGGGGGCGATCGCACAATGGGCAGCTAGCATCTGGAGTTTTGAGCATTTCCAGTTTTTGCACCAGTTCCCCTATTTGTTTTTCATAGCTGCGCTGGTGTTCTTGCAGGCGTTCCTGAAAGGCGCGGCGTTCCAGTCCTTTTTCCTGGACTCGTTGTTGGTAAACCCGCTTTTTCTCTAGCTGCTCTATTTGAGTATCCACCTGCATCACCGTTTGTTGTAGCTGGGGTTGGCGTGAATACTGGCTATAAAGCTGAGTCACTGAGGAGCGGAGTTCTTCTAATCTGGCGCTAAACCGGGCGTGGACGCGATCTATTTCTGTTTGTATAGAGGCGCGGCGTTGCAGCAGAGGGGCAACTTTTAGTTGCAGGCGATCCAGCTCGTTCAGGCGGTTACGACTGCGGTGTAGTTGTTCCAGAGCTGCTGTCACTTCATCTGCTCGGCTGAGGGAGTCCTTAATTTCTTGCTCTTGTTGCCCCAAAGCTTCTAGTTGGGCTTGAGTCTGTCTGATTTGGAGATTAATCTCGTTGATTTGTTGAGCTAGTTGTTGTTGTAGCTGCTGCCGCTGTTGTTGGGCGTCTTGGTAAGCTTGAAACTTAGAGGCGAGATTTTCTTCTGTGGCTTGCAGGTTAATGTATTCGGCGTAGCCTGCGGCAATTTGTTCTTCTTGAGTTAGTAAGCCTTCTAGTTGCTGTTGTTGCCTTGTCGTTGCAGCAATCTCTTGTTGAAGGCGATCGCAATCTTGAACTAAATTCTGATATTGCTGCCGCTGCCAAGTTAGCTGTTGTTGCCAAGTTTGCCGCTGGTGTTGCAGCGCCTGTAACTGTTGTAATTGTTGGCTGTCAGCCTCTTGTGTTTGTTGCAGCTGTTGCAGTTGGGTTTCTAGGCTAGCTTGTTGAAGTGCGATCGCTTCCCGTTGTTGCAGCTGAATTTGAATTGATTGTAAATTCTGCTCTAGCTGTTCAGCTTGCCCCTTAAACTGCCGCGATAAATCCTTTGCCTGTTCTGCCAAATCTTCGTACTGAGAAAGTTTCAGCAAGTCAGCGAGAATTTGTTTGCGCTCCGCAGGACGCCTGAGCATAAACTCATCGGCTCGACCTTGACGCAAGTAAGCAGAATTCACGAAAGTATCGTAATCCAGCTTTAGGTGTCCCGTAACTAGCTGTTGCGTTGCCCGTACCCCTCGCTCTGTTAAAGAGCGGAAGCCGTTGCCTGCCTCCACCTGAAATTCTAGAGTCCCACTGCCACCCCGGTGACGGCTGCGAATAACTCGATAAGTCTGTTGGTTGCTTTGGAAGATGAAATCAACTCGAACTTCTTCGGCACCAGCATTGATCGCGTCATCTTCTGAGGCGGCGCGGCTTTCACCCCAAATTGCCCAGGTGATAGCTTCCAAAAGAGAAGATTTACCCGCACCATTGGGACCACAGATGCAGGCGGTATGCAGCCCGCGAAAATCTAAAGTTGCCTCGCGGTAGCTGAGGAAGTTTTTGAGAGTCAGTTGTAGCGGAATCATTCAGGCTATAACGCCATACCTTTAATTAATACATACCAGTACAAATGCACTGTTGCCTAGTCTATCGACGGAAAAACAAGGATTCCAGCGTTCAATACTATAGCTTTACAACTCTTAACAATCGGCAGATACCCCATGAAAGGAATTCGCGGCTAGATAACCACAGTCCGCCGACTCGGACTTAAGGAAGGCTAAATTAATTAATACTCAGAACAATGGCTAAGGCTGTGATAATTTCTTGCATGGCTGTATCAGAAAGCTTTCCAGTTTGCGGATAAATCTTTGTTGGGAGACGGAAGACACCTGAAACGTATCGGCGGTTGAAGGCTTTCTTAACCCATTTTCTGTACTAGGTTCAAGCCGAACCATCCACTCGAAGTCTGAAAAGTCATCGTTCCATCCGGTAATCGGAACAATGACCTTGAGTTGCAAAATCCCAATGTCATCATCACTTACAATTACACCTGGACGAGTTTTGCCGATTTTAGCCCCAACCGTAGGATCAAGTCTAACTAACCAGACTTCACCTCTACGCATGAGAGTCTACCCTGTCACCAGCATATTCATCCTCAGAATCGTAATAGTCTTTACTATCAGGTGACCATAAGTCATGTAGTGCACCTCCTGGCTGATAGTGGGGGATTGCAGCCTCTGCTGCGGCTCTTAATCGCTTTTTTCTCTCCGCTTTTATTCTGCTCTTTTCTTCTATCTCTTTCCGCATCAGACGAGAGGCGGTTTCGATGATTTCTAGGCGTTCTTCAGTTGTTAGATGCTTGAGTGCTTCCAAAATTTCTGCCTTTGTCATGAGTTTTCTTGGTGAGTAGGTGAGCGATCGCATTTTCATTTAACCGCAGATGAAGGGGCGATCGCACTACAACATCATCCTAAAAAATAACCCGCCTGCGCGCGTTATTTTTGTGTAGCCGTGAATTTTATTTACCCAGTTCTTCCCGATTAGGCAAATCCTTTAATGGAGTCTTTTGCACTAACCAGTCCAGATACAACAGGAGAATCTGAAGTTTCAGGTAATTGCTCAAGCGCTTTAAGTTATCGTCGCTCAGTACCTTCTGTAAAAGTTTATCCAAAACTGCCTCAGCCAACTTATCCAGTACCCATAAGCCGACAAACAAAATGATGCTGTTAATCATTTCTTAGCCATCTGAATTACTACATCCCTACGGTGGCAAACGCCTGCCTAAAATCCAGACTAGCTATGGGTTAGAGAATGCGTGACTTTGTGCATGAGTTGTATGACTTTGAAAATAGGCACTAAATTTGTGTAACGTTAGGTCAGAAGTTTTATCGTTGGGCTATGACAGGGCGATCGCTCGTGGCATCTCCAGAAGGTATAGAAAAAGCCGGAAGAGCTTTGCGTGGATGCTGCTTGACTAAGACGGCTTTAGCAAAAGAGTTAGGAATAAGTCGCCAGCCAGTAACCAACTTTTTTGCAGGCATAGCAATTGACCGCAAGAATTTTGAGGATATTTGTGAAAGGTTAAAACTGGAATGGGATGAGGTAGTTCTGATGCCATCCAGCCAACCAGAGGCAGAAGTAAATCAAGACACTGGCACTAATATCAATGTATTAGTGCAAGAGGTACGCGAAAAGGTAAAAACTAACATCCAAGAACACTGCGGCACGATGCGGGTGCTAGATATGTCTCACCCTATTGGGTTGAACGATATCTACACTAACGTCAATATTTTGGAGACAATCACGGGACGCAGGCGCAAAGGCATTGCTGAATTACTGCAAGAGTGTAAATCAGAGGATTTTGAGCGTTTTGGACTAGGCAGAATCACTGAAAAGCGAGTGCCAGGACTGGAGGCGGTAGAGAAATATACCAAGCTGATGATCTGGGGGAAGCCAGGTGCAGGTAAAACCACCTTTTTGAAGTATTTAGCGATTCAGTGTAATCAAGGTGGGTTTCAGGCTGAGCGAGTTCCGATTTTTGTCACGCTCAAAGACTTTGCTGAAGATGCAAATAAGCTTGGGTTACTGGAGTACATCAGTCAGCATTTATCTAGTTGCGGGGTTGGGAATACTCAAGTCGTTGACTTATTCAACCAAGGCAGGACGTTAGTTTTACTCGATGGGTTGGATGAAGTTAGAGAAGAGGATAGCAGCCGCGTCTTAAAGGAAATTCGTGATTTTTCTAGACAGCTTCGTGACAATCGCTTTGTTGTGACCTGCCGTATTGCGGCACGGGAATATACTTTTGAAAAGTTTACAGAGGTAGAAATTGCTGATTTTGATGATGAACAAATTTATACATTTGCCGCCAATTGGTTTAAGAATAAAGATGTAAAACCAGCAACTTTTATTGAACACATTGGGGAAAATGACCAAATCAAAGAACTAGCAACAAATCCACTTTTACTGACGCTGCTATGTTTGGTATTTGAAGAGTCAGGAGATTTTCCGCCAAATCGTTCTGAGCTATATAAGGAAGGACTGGATGTGTTGCTGAAAAAATGGGATGCCAAGCGGGACATTCATCGCGATAAAGTTTACAAAAAGCTATCATTCCAGCGCAAGGAAGATTTACTTAGCCAAATTGCCCTGGCTACGTTTGAGAAGGGTGACTATTTCTTCAAGCAGAAAGTAGCAGAGCAATACATCATAGATTATATTCGCAATTTACCCGATGCTAATACTGAGCCGGAAGCATTGCAACTGGACAGTGAGGTAGTTTTGCACTCAATTGAAGCCCAACATGGGCTTTTGGTAGAGCGGGCTAAAGGAATTTACTCGTTTTCTCATCTGACATTTCACGAATATTTCACTGCTAGAGAAATTATTTTGGGGGCACAGCCATTAGAGGAGAGGCTGCAAAATCTGGCCAGCCACATCAATGATATCCGCTGGCGGGAAGTCATTTTGCTAGCGGTTGAGATGTCGTCAAGTGCAGACAGCCTGTTGCTGTTAATGAAAGAGCGGGTTGATGCGATCGTAGCTGATGATAAGTTGCAACATTTCCTAATGTGGGTAAAACAGAAATCTCTTGCGGTTTGCTACAAACAAGTTGTGGTCCGAGTTTATTACCTTTGTCTTGAGTATGTCTATAATTTACGCATTTTTTATCAGGATGAATATCTTGAATTAGCAGATGCCTTTGGTATTATAGATATCGATGTTCCTTACTTGATAGTTGAGGATGTGCATGCCCTTGACAAAAAATGTTACGACTTACTTTACTATCAATTCTCTAAGAGCTTTTCCCCTAACTACGCTCTTTCCAAAGACATTGAATATCTCCTGGATTATCCACTTGAGATTGAACTAAAAAAAGCTATACAAAAACTTGAATATGAGTTACCAAATCCCAATCAAAAGCAAGAAAAGTTTAAAGCATGGTGGAAAGAAAATAGGAAAAATTGGTGTGATAAATTAAGATACGCGATGATTAAGTATCGCAATATTAGTCACAATTGGCAGTTCAGCGATGAGCAGATGGAAGCGCTAAAGCAGTATTACGACGCCAATCTGTTGCTGGTAGAGTGTCTGAATAGCAATTGTGATGTGAGTCGTGAGGTACGACAGGAGATTGAGGATACTTTGTTGTTACCCATTGCAGAGATTTAGCCACGAAAAAGGGGATTGGTGTAAGGCGCGATCGCTCTCCTTCTTTGATAAAGTCTGTTTGGGAACTTTGACAGGCTAAAATCCTGCCTGACAATGCA
Source organism: Aphanothece sp. CMT-3BRIN-NPC111 (assembly GCA_019359765.1). Lineage (GTDB taxonomy): Bacteria > Cyanobacteriota > Cyanobacteriia > Cyanobacteriales > JAHHGU01 > JAHHGU01. The sequence goes on along the minus strand of JAHHGU010000012.1, from coordinate 107,403 downwards.
ACACCAAGACTAATCCCATATTTTCCAGCAGTGCGATCGCACATTGAAGAAACCTTCTTGTTGCCCATTACTACCATGTAAGGACAAAAAGCTAACCGCACGCCCGATCATAAATCCGGCAGAGGAGCGATCGCAATTCTTAAGGAACAAATTTCTCGGATGCGCGTCTGCTATTAGTAAGAATTATTGCCGCTTAATTACGGAGGCTCTCCTCAATGTCTCGCTTCAATCCCTACCTATCTGGAACATCTGCACTACTGGCACTCTCAATGATGACTGGTGCAACTGCACCCATTATGATGACTGCTCCTGCTTCTGCTCAACTTTTTCCACCGCAAAGAGTCACTATCCCATATGGAACAACGATTCCAGTCATGTACGACCAAGCAGAAAAAATCGTTGTTACCCCCACCGAAACGATGCCCATAACCCTAAAAGTGGCAGCAAACATCAAATCTCGTAGCGGAACCATATTAATTCCTGCGGGCAGTGAGGTTGTTGGTGAACTGCAACCAGCTAATGGTGGTTCCCAGTTTGTTGCCGAAGAATTGGTGATATATGGGAATCGACGCCAACCTATTGATGCTACTTCTCAGGTTATTACCCAAACTGAAGAAATCAATAGAGGAACCAACACAGGTTCTATCTTGAAAGGTGCAGCAATAGGTGCAGCAGCGGCAACCGCAATTTCAGTTCTCACTGGTGACAATAGGGCTGGAATCTTAGAAGTATTGGGCGGTGCAGGGCTAGGCGCTGTGGGTGGAGTACTATTGGGTCGCAATAAAACTGAGGTGGTCGTTATTAACCCCGACACCGATTTGAACTTAACACTGCGTTCTAGTTTGGCACTGCGCTAGAGTTTTCTCCAGAAAATTAGGAGTGTGAGGCGAGGCAATTAACTCCAGTAGGCTACACCAAGGCGAATTTTTAGGGATTGAGGGGGATATCTCCAGTAGTAAATAACTGCCTCCCAGTCACATCAGAGGCAGTAATCACAAGATTTTCCCGGCTGAAGCTTATGTATTAGGCTTGCCCAAACCGGGAGTTTCTTCTTTATGGACTTTAGGCACAATGTCAGGACGCTCCTTATCTTCCCAGCCTATAGGGCGCTTAGAGTTGTACCAGGCAACGGAGCCAATAGTCGTAGCTGCAATAAAACCAATCACCAACACGGCACTAGCAGAAATTGGAAAATGAGGCTGATTTGTAGCAACCTCCATCAGTAAATGCATGGTTTAAACTCCTTATTGTATTTTGGCTATCGTACCAAAACGCATGGGAGTATCTATCTTCCACAAGTTTGATTCGCCAGACTTCAGACCTGATTTCATCAATAAAAGGAATATAATTCTGAGCCTGCCTATAGTTCTTGCTATAAGAGCCTATCTTTCTTTCATCCGTTTCACTGGCTCAATACCTACTGCTATCTGTGTTCATCTGTGTTTATCTGTGGTTAAAAATCTTAGAACTTACGCACCAAAAGGCTAAAACCTCGTAGCAGAAGTTTAGTTACTGTAGCGTCTAGAACGGGAGCGTCTAGAGCCGGAACTGTCATCCTCAGATTTTTCTGGCGGGTCTATCTTTCCATTGATGATGCTTTTCGGGCGGATGGGCTGCACCTTGATCTGAGGTTTGCGACCTTCTAAGTTGCTGGGCAGTTTCGGGAAGCTTTGGGCAGGCATACCCTTTACTACCGTGAGCATAAATTGATGCCAGGTGGAAGCAGCTGTGCTACTAACCCCCCAAGTCGGCTCGTTGTTGTCGTTGCCCAACCAAACACCTGCAACCATTTGAGGAATGTAGCCAATAAACCAAAGGTCGCGGGCTTCGTCAGAAGTGCCGGTTTTACCAGCAACTGGTCTATCCAGCTGGGCAGCTCGACCTGTACCCTCATTAACAACACCGCGTAGCATCCAAGTCATGATGGCAGATGTTTCTTCATCCAGGGCACGCTCAGGCTGAAAGTTAGCTTGGTAGATGACCTTACCGTTCCGGTCGAGGATGCGCCGAATGCCGTGAGCCTTGCTGTGCAGCCCTTGGGCTGCGAAAGTTCCGTAGGCACTGGTCAGTTCCAGCAAATTCACCTCAGAACCGCCTAATGCCAGAGAGTAGAAGGGTTGGAGTTCCGATTCTATTCCCATTTTGTGGGCAAGCTGGATCACTGGTTGCCATCCCACATCGATCAACACCTTGACGGCAACCACATTGATCGAGTTTTTCAGGGCGTCCCGCATTGAGAGCCAGCCCCCATGAGTTTCACTGTAGTTTTTGGGCGTATAGCCGTCTACGGTGAAGGGAACGTCTAAGTAACCACGGTAGGGAGTAATACCGGCAGCGATCGCAGTTGTATAAACAAAGGGCTTAAATGTCGAACCGGGCTGTCGCTTAGCTTGGGTAACGCGATTAAACTGGTGCTGGTAAAACTCCTTTCCCCCCACCATCGCCTTAATTTCCCCATTTCGCGGATCGAGCGCCACCAGCGAGGCTTGGCTAAAGTGTTCCCCTCGACCATTTTCTTCCACCGTGTCTTTGACAGCCTTTTCAGCTGCTTGCTGCCACCGAGATTCTAAACTGGTTTCAACGGTTAGCCCTCCCAATTGCAGTACTTTGGGGGAGACATACTTTGGCAGTTCCTTTTGAACGTAGTCCGTAAAGTAGGGGGCTTGGCGATCGAGTCGCTGGGGAGGACTTTGTTTTGTGTTTAACGGTGTAGCGATCGCTGCGGCTGCTTCTTCCCGTGTAATGTACCCAGCGTTCCGCATCTCTTGCAATACCGTATTGCGACGTTGCAGAGCGGCTTTCTCGTTCACAAAAGGCGAGTAGAGACTGGGGGCTGGGGGCAATCCTGCAAGCATTGCCATTTGCGGCAGAGTAAGTTGGTTTAGGGGCTTACTAAAGTAAATCCAGGCAGCATCTGCCACCCCGTAGGCATCTGAACCTAAATAGACCAAGTTAAGATAGCGCTCTAAAATTTGCTCTTTGGTAAGCTGATGCTCAATTTTTTGAGCCATACCCACTTCTTTGAGCTTGCGCCAGACGCTACGCTCTTGATCTAGGTAGACAACCCTCGCTAGCTGTTGGGTGATAGTGCTGCCGCCTTGTACTACATTTCCCGCCAGCAGGTTAGATGCAGACGCCCGTAACACGCCTTGGTAATCTACTCCCCCATGCAGGTAAAAACGACGATCTTCTATAGCAAGGAACGCTGCAATTAGAGGCTTGGGAATTTCCTCCAGTTTCAGATCGTTCCTGGTTGCCGGTCCCATCTGCTGAAGTATAGTGCCGTCTGAGGCTTGAATCGTTAACGTGCCATCCCGAACCATGGAAGATGCGGCCACCGTTTTTGGCAAGCTTTTATTTACGGATGACCAGCCCCAGGCAAGTGCGATCGCGCTTCCGCCCACACCCAAACCAATCCAAACCAGAGGGCGGCGATACACGGGTTTCTCACCCGTAAACGGCTTAATCAACACCGGAGCCATCTTTTGGGTAGAGAAGCGCTTTAACTGCAAGAGCGATCGCTTCAATTGCCGACGCCGCGATCTTGGTCTGTCCTGCTTCTCTTTTTCCACCTCAGTATCAGGTCTCGGTTCAAGTTGCGTTGATGCCGAGCCGCTGAACTTGCTCGATAGATCCTTGATATTGGGTAAGAACTTTGACACGCCAACTCCTCATTTACACCAAAAGCCTGGTCACTACTCGCTCTTATTCTTGCTTATTTTATGACAGGGGATCGGGATTTGCCTCCATACAGCTTTTCCCTTCCAGTAAATTTAAAATCTTATAACTTGTGGGCACTTATTCCGCTTAAGAGAGTTTTGCACGTAGGATGAAGACTTACTGAATACAAACATTATCATCCTCAGCTAGCAAGGCGTAAGGGGTTTTACAAAAATCTCCCATTGCTTCACTGGCATAGCTACGATATCTTTACATAACTGAGCAGCGAACTCATGTGTTCGCTAATACAGTTTCCAAAACTATGACTACAGATAGATGGCAATACCAAGAGAGAGCGCATGCAATTGAGCCTCTCCAGCCCTTTACAGGGGATGCGCTGAGTGGTTAGTAGTTATAGCAATCCTTCAATTAGCTTTTAGCAAACATAGTATCTCTGACTGTGCAAGCAGGCTCTTGTCGATTGTCAAGAGTTATTCCCTACAAACTGAGACATTCCGACAGAACTTACCAGCCCTTTTTGTGAATTAGTATAAACAATTAACAGGAGCCAAAACATTTAAATGACTTTAGAGGAAACCATTATCACTACTTCTTTTGAAGATATCTTCGTTTTTCCTGCATCATTCGCTCAAGCTAGGCTGTGGTTCTTCGACCAATTGGTACCAGGAAATCCCTTCTACAATGTGGTGACAGCAGTTCGTCTAATAGGTTCGCTCAACTTAGCCGCTCTACAGCAAACTTTTAACGAAATCGTGCGTCGCCACGAAGCTTTACGCACCACATTTAGCATCGTAGAAGGTCAACCTGTCCAGGTAATACGAGCTTCAGCAATAGGCTCTGGCGTCGCTCCTATAGTTGACCTACGATATCTGCCAGTCACTGAACGGGAAGCAGAAGCTCAGCGGCTGGTCATCCAAGAAGCGCAGCGTCCTTTCGATCTAACTACTGGACCATTGCTGCGAGTCACCCTACTACAGTTAGGCGAAGCAGAACACATATTGCTGCTAAATCTGCATCACATTGTCGCCGATGATTGGTCTATCGGGGTGCTGATGAGAGAAATGGGGGTGCTTTATACAGCCTTTGTCAGTGAAGAGTCTTCCCCCCTGCCAGAACTACCCATCCAGTACGCCGACTTTGCCCACTGGCAGCGCGAGTGGCTGCAAGGGGAAGTGTTAGCGGTACAACTAACTTACTGGCAGCAGCAATTAAAGGGCATTTCCATGCTCAATCTGCCTACTGACCGACCAAGACCAGCTGTTCAAACCTACAAGGGCGCAGCACAATTTTTAGAGCTACCACCACCTTTGAATGATGCGCTAGAGGCATTGAGCCAGCAAGAAGGGGTGACTTTGTTCATGACCCTGCTAGCGGCGTTTCAGACATTGCTCTACCGCTACACGCATCAAGAAGACATTGCAGTTGGTTCCGCGATCGCTAACCGCAACCGTAGCGAAATTGAGTCATTAATTGGTTTTTTTGTCAATAGTTTAGTATTACGTACTGACTTATCTGGAAACCCAACTTTTCAAGAACTGTTAAGCCGAGTGCGAGAGGTGACATTAGGAGCCTACAGTCACCAAGATTTGCCCTTTGAAAAGCTAGTAGAGGAACTGCATCCAGAGCGCAACCTGAGCCACCATCCGCTATTTCAAGTAGTGTTTGGTTTCCAAAATGCCCCTAGCCCCGCGCTAGATTTGCCAGGATTAGTGGCTAGCTTCATAAATATTGAGGCTAAAACAACCCGCTTTGATTTGGAATTTCACCTGTGGGATTCCAAAGAGGGATTTAGAAACATATATGGTGACCAGTGGAAACACTCCCAGGGACTTAGAGGCGTAGTCGTATATAACACTGATTTATTTGATCGAGCCACCATTACCCGGATGCTGGGACATTTTCAGACTTTATTAGAAAATATTGTTGCTAATCCACAAGCTAGAGTGGCAGACGTACCACTGATGAGCAAAGCTGAACTACATCAGCTATTAGTGGAATGGAATAATACTCAGGCAGATTATCCACAGAATAAATGTATTCATCAGTTATTTGAAGCCCAGGTAGAAAAAACACCAGATGCTGTTGCGGTAGTGTTTGAAAACGAGCAGCTAACATATCGGGAGTTAAACATACGTAGTAACAAAATAGCGCACTATTTAAAAAAAATGGGGGTAGGAGCAGAAGTAAAGGTCGGCATTTGCTTAGAGCGTTCTCTAGAGATGATAGTAGGAATGCTGGGCATTCTTAAAGCCGGGGGAGCCTATGTACCATTAGACTCCAGCTATCCGCGCGATCGCCTAGCTTTTATGATCGAAGACGCAGAGGTGCCAGTGCTACTGACGCAGAATAAATTGCTAGAAAAGCTACATAATTTAACCGCATTATTTCAACATAATCATCAAAGCCAAAATATTTTAGAACTATCCAAAATTCAAAATAAAATAGTGGTTTGTCTAGATAAAAACTGGGATATTCTTGCCGAAGAAAGCGAAAAAAATCTCAGTATTAACCCTGTTGCCGACGACTTAGCCTACGTTATATACACCTCTGGATCTACAGGTAAGCCCAAGGGAGTTGCTGTTACTCACAAAGCTGTAAATCGGCTGGTGATAAACACTAATTACATAAAATTAGACCCATCCGATAAAATTGCTCAAGCCTCCAACACTTCTTTCGATGCCGCAACATTCGAGATTTGGGGAGCGCTACTTAACGGCGCTCAACTTGTTGGGATTAGCAGAGATGTAACTCTTTCGCCGCAAGAATTGACATTAGAAATCAGTCAAAAAGGCATCAGCGTCCTGTTTTTAACCACAGCCCTGTTCCAACAGATGGCAAGAATTGTGCCGCAAGCATTCAATTCGTTGCGGTACCTGCTATTTGGAGGCGAGGCTGTCGATCCCAGATGGGTGGAAAAAGTTTTAAAAAACGGTTCGCCAAAACATTTACTTCATGTTTACGGCCCTACAGAAAGTACAACATTTTCTTCTTACTACTGCGTGCAGGATGTGAAACAAAGCGAGGAAGAAGGCACGCCTTGCACCCCTACCCCTCTGCCTATTGGCCGCCCAATTACCAACACACAGATTTATCTACTAGATGCTCATTTACAGCCTGTACCAATTGGCATCGTTGGTGAGTTACACATTGGGGGTGATGGATTGGCGCGAGAATATCTCAACCGGCCTGAGTTAACTGCTGAACGCTTTATTCCTAATTTTTTTAGTAATAAACCAGCAGCGCACCTTTATAAGACAGGTGACTTAGCCCGATATCGATCTGACGGCAACATCGAGTTTTTAGGTCGCCTTGACGATCAGGTAAAGATTCGCGGCTTGCGTATTGAGTTGGGAGAGATTGAAGCCGTCTTAAGTCAGCATCCAGCAGTGGCAGAGGCGGTGGTGATTACCCAGGAGGACATACCTGGCGATAAGCACTTGGTGGCTTACATAGTTCCTGACGTAGAGACGTTGCATACAACCTCTCTTCAAAATCCAAAATTAACCGATTTGCGCCAATTCCTAAAAGAAAAGTTGCCAGAGTACATGGTGCCTTCAGCTTATGTCGTGCTGGATTCCCTACCCCTGACACCCAACGGCAAAGTAAATCGCCGTGCCTTACCTGCGGCAGATACACTCAGTCTGGATATGAAAGAAGATTATCTGGCACCACGGACTGATGTTGAAGAAGTGCTAGTGGAAATATGGGCTAAGGTTTTGGGGCGGCAGCAGGTAGGTGTTCATGACAATTTCTTTGAGTTGGGCGGTCATTCCCTACTAGCCACTCAGCTAAGTTCCCGGATACGCGACGCCTTAAAGGTGGAGTTGCCTGTACGCCAATTGTTTGAGGCACCGACTGTGGCTAGTTTGGCTAGGTATATTGAAACAATGCGTTGGGCAGCGAAAAATTTCGATACCACCCAAACTACGAGAAATGAGCGAGAAGAGGTGGAATTTTGACGACGTGAAATTTGGTTCAAGTAGAGACGCCCTGGCAGGACGTCTCTACTATGCAGGGTGAGGTCAATTTTTTAATTGTTTGGTCATACCAATAGGTTTAGCAGTCAACTTAATTAAACCAAGCACAAATGTAGGTTGAGTTGAGGTAACTTGCACCCCAGACTAGGAAGAACTTGATGGGTAAAGCGCCAGCGTTACCCTTCCTAAAAATAAAAAGGTTGAGATGAGTGCGAGAGACAAGATGCAAAACGACAGAACATCAAAATCATCACCAAATCCCGAATCTAATCCGCCTGATTTTTCCCCACATCTAAAACAAGAGGATTCTGTTAAACGGGAGTTAGTTGAATTTTTATCTTACTTGCGTAGCTTAGATATTCAGGTTTTTGTTGATGGCTTTCGCCTGCGCTGTAATGCCCCGGAAGGCATTCTCACTCCAGAAATACGTGCAGAAATAGCTGAACGCAAAGCAGAAATTATCTCATTTCTGCGGCAAGCCAATATTAATACCAGTGGCACTATTATTAGCCCTGTATCTAGAGCCAAGGACAAAACCCTTCCTCTCTCCTTTGCTCAACAGCGCCTGTGGTTTCTGGATCAATTGGTTCCCAACCATGCCTTTTACAACGTTCCTACAGCAGTTCGCCTCACAGGTTCGCTTAAGTATCCCTTGTTACAGCAGACGTTCAATGAAATAGTGCGTCGCCACGAAGCTTTACGCACCACGCTGAAAATGGTGGAAGGGCAACCAGTTCAAATAGTTGCTTCTACGTTAACAATATCCCTACCAATAATAGACCTACGAAAGCTACCAGTAGCAGAACGAGACGCGGAAGCACTCAGGCTGGCAACAATTGAAGCTCAACGCCCTTTCAATTTATCCACTGAGCCTTTACTGCGAGTAACACTATTGCAGCTGGATGAAACAGAACATATCCTGCTGCTGAATATGCACCACATTGTCTCTGATGGTTGGTCTATTGGCATACTGCTGCGAGAACTAGGGACGCTCTATACAGCCTTTGTCAGCGATAAACCTTCCCCCCTACCAGAACTCCCCATCCAATATGCAGACTTCGCCCACTGGCAGCGGGAGTGGCTGCAAGGAGAAGTGTTAGCAACTCAGTTAAATTACTGGCAAAAGCAGTTAAACGGCATTTCTATACTAAATTTGCCTACTGACCGACCAAGACCAGCGGTTCAAAGCTATAAGGGTGCAAGGCAACCTATTGCCTTACCTAAGGCTTTGACTGAAGCACTAGAGGCTTTGAGTCAGCAGGAAGGGATAACTTTATTTATGACCCTGCTAGCGGCATTTCAGACTTTGCTCTACCGCTATACGGGACAAGATGATATCGCAGTAGGTTCACCGATCGCCAATCGTAACCGCAGCGACATAGAACCATTGATTGGTTTTTTTGTCAATAGTTTGGTACTGCGTACTGATTTATCAGGGAACCCCACATTTCGGGAACTATTAAGCCGAGTCAAAGAGGTGGCGCTGGGTGCGTATGCTCATCAGGATTTGCCTTTTGAGAAATTGGTAGAGGAGCTACATCCAGAGCGTAGCTTGAACCAAAATCCTTTATTTCAGGTGGTATTTGCGCTCCAGAATGCGCCAATGGAAGAGTTACATCTGCCAGGATTAACACTAAGTCCACAGCAATTTGATACTGGTGCAACGCGGTTTGATTTAGAGTTTCACCTGTGGGAAAGATCTTCAGGTAATGGATTATGGTGCGATGCTAGGGAAGGTATCGGCGGTTTAGTGGTGTATAGCACTGATTTATTTGACCACGCAACTATTACCCGGATGCTGGGGCATTTCCAAACACTGCTGTCAGGTATTGTTGCGAATCCAGAACAACGAATCGTCGAATTACCGCTGTTAAGTGCAGCTGAGTTACATCAGTTGTTAGGGGAATGGAACCAAACCCAAATAAATTATCAAAAAGATAAGTGCGTTCATCATTTATTTGAAGATTTAGTAGAGCTAAACCCTGATGCTCTAGCATTGGAATTTGCTGGCAATCAGCTTACTTATAGAGAGTTAAACATCCGCAGTAATCAAGTAGCCCACTATCTACAAAAAATGGGCGTAGGTGCGGAATTTTTAGTAGGTATTTGTGTTGATAGATGCTCTCTTGATACAATAATCGGGATGTTGGGCATACTCAAGGCGGGGGGAACTTATGTACCTTTAGATCCAAGTTATCCCTCTGAGCGCTTGCAGATTATCCTTGAAGATGCTCAAGTCTCAGTTTTATTGACTCAACAGCGATTGCTTGCAAGTCTGGCACTGTACAAAACACAAATAGTTTGTCTAGATAAAGATTGGGAGACTATTTCCCAAGAAAGTAGAAATAATCCTACCAGTGACGTTACAGCAGAAAACCTGGCTTATGTTATCTACACCTCTGGAACTACAGGAAAGCCTAAAGGTGTTGAAATTCAACACGGTGGGTTACTAAATCTTGTCTTTTGGCATCAACAAGCATTCACCGTTTCACAATTTGACCGCGTGACTCAGGTTGCCGGAGTTGCCTTTGACGCTTACGGGTGGGAAATTTGGCCTTATATTACTGCTGGAGCCAGCATTTTATTTCCAGATGATGAAACCCGCCTTTTACCTGAAAAAATGCGTGAGTGGGTGATAGCAAATGAAATTACTATTTGCTTTCTCCCAACACCTCTAGCAGAAAATTTTTTGTTATTAGATTGGTCGCAAGATGTCGCTTTACGACTGTTATTAACAGGTGGGGACAAGCTTAATCAGTATCCTTTGCCATCTCATCCGTTTGAGGTGGTGAATAACTACGGACCAACTGAAAATACTGTTGTTACAACTTCTGGTAAGGTTCCCGTCAAGGAAGAAGTAGATGTACCCCCAGCGATTGGTCGTCCCATTGCCAACGTTCAAGTATATGTGCTGGATGAGTATTTACAACCTGTACCTATTGGCGTTCCCGGTGAATTATATATTGGTGGTGATGGATTAGCGCGAGGTTATTTAAACCGTCCTGATTTAACCGCGATCGCATTTATTCCGAATCCCTTTAAAAATGTAGATAAATCTAATCATCCCCAATTAAGCGATCGCCTCTACAAGACTGGGGATTTAGTCCGATATCGAGATGACGGCAACATCGAATTTTTAGGCCGCCTCGACAATCAGGTGAAGATTCGCGGGTATCGCATCGAGTTAGGAGAAATTGAAGCAGCCCTGAGTCAGCATCCAGCCGTGCTACAAACCGTAGTCATGGCTCGTGAGGATGTAGGCGAAAATCGTCTAGTAGCTTATATCGCCCTTAATCCCGAATACACTAATTCTCAAGAGCAGATGCAACAACAGCAATTGCAGGACGAGCAGGTGTGGCAATGGCAGATGCTCTATGACGAGACTTATAACCAACCTGCGGCTAATCTCGATCCCACATTTAATATTATCGGCTGGAATAGCAGTTACACAAATCAGCCTATCCCAGCCGAGCAAATGCGTGAGTGGGTAGATAACCAAGCCGCACAAATTTTGGCTTTGCAACCTAGCCGCGTCTTAGAAATTGGGTGCGGGACAGGTTTACTGTTGTTCAGAATTGCACCTCACTGCACTAAATATTGTGGAACCGACTTTTCGCCGCCCTCACTCAATTACATCCGCCAGCAGTTAGCAAAGCAAGAACTACCACAAGTAACGCTGCTTGAGAAGATAGCGACTGATTTTGAGGACGTGCAAGCAGCATCGTTTGATGGGATAATTCTCAACTCAGTTGTGCAATATTTCCCCAATATTGAGTATTTGGTGCAGGTGTTAGAGAAAGCCTTAGCCCAGCTTTCCGCCGCAGGTGGTTTTATCTTCATCGGGGATGTGCGTAGTCTGCCCCTGTTGCCAGCTTTCCACGCCGGGGTGCAACTGTACCAAGCTGAACCTTCCCTCACCCGTGAGCAATTGCAACAACGGGTACAAATGCAAATATTCCAAGAAACAGAGTTAGTTATTGATCCAGCTTTCTTTAGTACCTTAAAGCAGCAATTTCCCCAAATTAGTCATGTACAGATCCAACTGATGCGGGGTCGCTACCACAATGAGTTAACTCAGTTTCGTTACAATGCCATTCTCTATATTGGGGCTAAAAGCGATCGCCCTAACAAATCTAACCAAGGGGGACAGGGCAGCGCTACTTCATTATCTAAAAAGGAAAATAGGCATCAAACCGACCAAACCTTTCGGAGGGGGATTGGGGGACGCGACCGTCCCCCAACGGGGGGTTGGGGGGGCACCCCCCCCAAACCTGGTTTTCTCAACTGAGAGTGAATCAACCCTACCTTTTCAACGGGAATCAAAATGGCTCGATTGGCAGGAAAATAGCTTAACTATCTCCGCTGTGCGCCAGCTATTGGTGGAAAATCAACCAGAGATTTTCGCTATTACCCATGTGCCTAATGCACGGATAACAGCAGCGGTTAAGACAGCAGAATGGCTTTCAGGTGCCGAAGAATTTAAAACCGTAAGCCAGATGCGCGAAGCTTTGCAAAAACTCCAGGATTTAGGAGTAGATCCAGAGGATTGGTATGCTCTGGCTGAGGAATTAAGCTACAGCGTTGATATTAGCTGGTCAGATTCTGGTACTGATGGACACTACGACGTGGTGTTTGTAACTTGTCAGGGCGTTGTCCAGCAACCTTTGGTGCCGCAAGTGGAACCAATGCGTCCGCCGACAGCATATGCGAATAATCCCCTACAGGCCAAAGTCACACGTAAATTAGTGCCGCAGTTACAGGCTTATCTGGCACAAAAGCTGCCGGAATATATGGTGCCATCGGCTTTTGTGGTGTTGGAATCGCTTCCTTTGACGCCAAATGGCAAAGTTGATCGCCGCGCTTTACCTGCACCCAATCAGGTTAAGCCAGAATTGGCAGGAGGGTATGTTGCGCCTCGAACTGCGGTTGAGGAAGTACTCGCGAAAATTTGGGCTGAGGTTCTCGGACTTAAGCGGGTGGGTATCCATGACAATTTCTTTGAATTAGGGGGGCATTCCTTACTAGCGACTCAGCTTGTCTCTAGAGTGCGCGACGCTTTTGGGGTGGAGTTGCCTTTGCGGAGTGTATTTGAAGCACCTGCGATCGCAGAATTATCTAAAGTGGTTGAAAGCTATAAAGATAGCAATGATAAAACTCAAGCTCCAGCCTTAGTACCAATTTCTCGTGAGAGTCGCCGCATGAAGCTATCTTCCCTGAATCAAGATAACAAGTAGAAGCTTCGTGTTTGTGAGAGAGCCATTAATTATCCCTGTGCGATTTAGAAAGAGTGCATAAATGATTCCACTCACTCGTCTATACAGGAGTAATGGTTTTAGATGCCCGCTGGCGGCTCAGACAGCGGTGCTACTTTTACCCCTCACAACACAGAAATTAGGAAAAAAGAATGAAACGACTAGCTGCTCTCCTTGCTGCCTTACCTCTATTCGGAGTTTTCACTTTTACTGCATCAAAAGCTCTAGCTGAGAGTGCTGTAGCGGGTATTCCCACTTAGGTAATTAGCTTAAATAATTCCAATGATGTATTCACCTTTTATCACGGGGCCGTTGCACTTAATGGTGGGTACTACTTCTGGGGGGGAAATTTTTGCTCGCCCTACACGTACCAGCCTGCAAATGTCTCAATAATGTCTGACGCTGTAATTAACAAAAAGAATGTAACTATCTACTACAAAGCCAGTAGCGCTGGTGCAAACTGCGTAACAGGCATAGTACTTAATGCTAACTAGTACGGCTGTTACTACTAATTCAACATTTCCATGGTCTCATTTGGTTGAAACAAGGAATTACTGTAATTTCCTGCAAGTGCTGCTTCTTTATATTTATTCTTTTTGAAGTTCCAAAAAGAAAAAGCCTCAGCTTCCCGTAGCTGAGGCTCTTAGTCTAGATAGGAGATAGTCCCAAATGTCAAATGCTATAAGCGGTTGTTAAAGTTCAAATTCAATCAATCCCTAGCTGGCAGCAAAAGCTGTAAATATTGTCAAGGCAACAATGAGAATGGCGACTGCACCTCGTAAGGCATAACTTTGCTGCTCCTCTGGGGAGGGATACTCTGCAAAGTACACAGCAGGTTCAGCGGCGTAGTTGTTAAGGATGCCTTGGTCGTCGGAGGTGTAGCGCATATCTGTTTTTCCCTTGTTTGTAACCCTATGTAAATAAATATAACGATATTGTTACAAAGTGTCAACAGTTTTATGACTTTGTGCTATCAATCCTGCTTTCACCCACCATAGGTTTTGCTTAAGGCTGCTCTATAAGGGCGATCGCACCATTATCCTTTTGCTAGCCAGATTCCCAAGATATTGATGTGCCTACCGTACCTGTCGGGTTGGCAAAGCTGCTGAAAGCTCACCGAGTAACAGTAGGGGCACTGCCGTGCCCCTACTTGGTGTGTTGCATACATCTACTGCTACACCCTGTATAGGTGGCAACAGATTTGGGTAATGACACGGCTATAATCGATGCGGCAATGACCCTAGCATCCCGATTAATTAAGGTAAGTACGTCAAACGACTTTAGATTGACCTCACCCTGCATAGTAGAGACGTCCTGGCAGGGCATCTCTACTTGAACCAAATTTCACGTCGCCTTCACGCTAAATTTAGAATTTAAAAGTTTGAATCCTACGTTTGTACCTTCAGTTAGAAGGGGAATTTTTTTTCTAAGTCTCTAGACTTAGTGCCTTTTTTTTGATAAACTAACCTTAATAGGGAAGAACTAGGTTCTAATATTTAGAAGGAATATATTTCTATTATTTTAAGTATACCCTAAACCAACAAGAAATTAGCCCCCATTCAATACAATTACCCTGTCCCCTGATATTAGATGTTGCTAAAGTTAACTTCAGGAATGTGAGTTAAAGTTCGCGCCTGCCAATTATGAACTTTTGCCAACCGCCACCGCCGTTACAACCGGGGGATTTGCTGCGAGTTATTGCTACCAGTGGAGCATTGCGAGAATTTGAGGCGCTCCGGAAGGGCGTGGAAATCTGGCGCTCGCGTGGTTATCGAGTAGAAATTAGTAACAAAGTTGAGGCTCGGTGGGGTTATCTTGCTGGGACAGATGTTCAGCGACGCTACCACTTAGCCGATGCCTGGAAAGACCCGGAATGTCGCGGCATTCTTTGTGCCAGGGGCGGTTATGGCAGCACCCGGTTACTAGAAGACTGGGTTTGGCCTACAAACGTGCCTCCAAAGTGGCTGATAGGGTTTTCTGACGTAACAGGCTTGCTCTGGAGCCTTAGCCATATGGGTTTCTCAGGCGTTCATGGCCCCCTACTCACTACCCTCGCGGCGGAACCAGATTGGTCTGTGGAGCGGCTGTTCTCTTGCGTAGAAGGTCATCCCCTCCCACCCCTCAATGGGACAGGCTGGGGTGGTGGCTCAGTTATCGGTATCCTGCTCCCAGCAAATCTGACTGTGGCAACTCATCTACTAGGGACAGCAATTCAACCAAATCTGGATGGCGTGATTCTCGCCCTAGAAGATGTCACCGAGGCTCCCTATCGCATTGACAGATTACTAACCCAGTGGCGTTTAACAGGTGCATTGCAGAAAGTGCGAGGCATTGCCTTGGGTCGCTTTAGCCGATGTGAGGCACCTCCAGGCATCCCGAGTTTTACAGTTGAGGAAGTACTGCGTGATCGCCTCGCGGATCTTAACATCCCCATTGTTTCTGACTTGCCCTTCGGCCACGATGGTGACAATGCTGCCCTGCCCGTCGGAATCATGGCTCAGTTAGACGCCGACCAAGGCATTCTCAGTTTGGGGTGAAAACTTTTCTAGAACTTACCCATCCAGGTTAACCGCGATCGCTGAGATGGTAAGCTAACAAATGCATTTAAAAAACTATTTAGGGTGGAGTATTAAATGGCTGGGTCAACCCAGGTTCCTTACTTATTAAGGGCTGCTCGTGGTGAAGTGTTAGACCGTCCGCCAGTGTGGATGATGCGGCAGGCGGGTCGCTATATGAAAGAATACCGGGAGTTGCGAGAGCGATATCCTTCCTTTCGCGATCGCTCGGAAAAAGCAGAATTGGCAATTGAAATCTCACTCCAACCCTGGCGGGCGTTTCAGCCAGATGGGGTAATTTTGTTTTCCGATATTCTCACCCCCTTACCAGGATTAGGCATCCCCTTCGACATCATAGAAAGCCGGGGCCCAGTAATCGATCCGCCCATCCGCAGCCAAGAGCAGATTGACAAACTGCATCCCCTGGAACCAGAAGAAACGCTGCCCTTCATCCGGGAAATTTTGCAAACCTTGCGGCAAGAAGTGGGCGATAAATCTACTGTGTTGGGTTTTGTGGGTGCCCCCTGGACGCTAGCAGCTTATGCGATTGAGGGCAAAAGCTCTAAAGACTATATCAACATTAAGAGCATGGCTTTCTGTGAGCCAGCAATGCTGCATCAATTTTTGGGTAAGCTGGCAGATGCGATCGCCACTTATGTCCGTTATCAAATTGATTCCGGTGCCCAAGTAGTGCAGATGTTTGACTCTTGGGCAGGTCAACTCAGTCCCCAAGACTACGAAACATTTGCCTTGCCTTATCAGCAACAAGTGGTGCAACAGGTCAAAGCCACCCATCCAGATACACCCCTAATTCTTTATATCAACGGCAGCGCCGGGATATTGGAACGAATGGGAAAATCTGGCGTTGATATCGTCAGCGTGGATTGGACAGTAGATATGGCAGAGGCTAGGGCAAGACTGGGCGCAAACATGGGTGTTCAGGGAAATATGGACCCCTGTGCCTTGTACGGTTCCAAAGATTTTATCCGCGATCGCATCCTGGATACAATTCGCAAAGCGGGTAACACAGGTCATATCATGAATTTAGGTCACGGTGTCTTACCCAGCACCCCCGAAGAGAATGTGGCGTTCTTCTTTGAAACTGCTAAGCAGGCTGATAAGTTGCTCTAGCCATCCATGCATAAGCTAATGGAATAAATCCAAAATCCAAAATCCAAAATCCTTTCCTCCAATGACCCCCAAGCGGATTTTAGTCACGGGTGCAAGTGGCTGCATAGGTCACTACATTAGCGAGAGCCTGATTCAGGAGACAGAACATCATCTGTACCTCCTTGTCAGGAACCCAGATAAGCTGCGAGTTGACTACAATGCTCGCCCTGGCATCACTGTGGTCAAGGGTGACATGCGACACATCGATCGATTTAGCAAGCTGCTCAAAACGATTGATGTAGCGGTTCTAACAGCCGCAGCCTGGGGGGGGGAACAGGAAGCGTTTGATATTAACGTTACTAAAACTCTCCAGTTGCTGAACCTGCTTAACCTAGACGTCTGCGAGCAGGTGATTTACTTTTCCACCGCCAGTATCCTCGATCGCCACAACCAATTACTAAAGAAAGCCGGAGAAATAGGCACAGACTACATTCGTTCCAAGTACAACTGCTTGAACAGGTTGCCGAAATTGGCGATCGCACCCCGCGTTACCACCCTCTTTCCCACCCTAGTACTCGGGGGAGATGCCAATAAACCTTACTCTCATCTTTCTTCTGGTTTACCAGATGTCGTCAATTGGGTTAACTGGATTCGTTGGTTCAAAGCCGACGGCAGTTTCCACTTTATCCATGCACGGGATATCGCTCAGGTGGTGCAATACCTGATCGACAATCCCCCCCAACCAGACTTGGGGGCAGATGTTATCTCTACGCGCAAACTCGTTCTGGGAAATCAGCCGATAACTGTAAACCAGGCTGTGGAAGAACTTTGTGCTTATTTTGATAAAAAGATTTCTTTTCGCCTGCCCCTATCTCTTTGGCTTGCCGATGTCTTCATCGCCTTGTTCCGAATTCAAATGGCCCCCTGGGATCGGTTCTGCTTAAACTACCGCCATTTCAGCTACGAACATTACGTTAACCCGGCAACGTTTGGTTTACCGACCTACTGTGCTACCTTCAGTGATGTCTTGAAAACGAGAGGAATTACTAGGGAGGGTAAAAGAGCCATACCAGAGTCAACTACCCCAACCTGAAGTTCCGCTAGTTCGTTCACCTTATAACTCTAGTACTGAAACCAGGCTGTTAATGCCGCCGCCAGCGCGTCAGAAGCGTCGTCTGGCTTAGGAATTTGCTCTAAATTCAACTCTCGCGCCACCGCTTCTTGCACTTCGTACTTATCTGCATTGCCATATCCGGTCAACGCTTGTTTAATTTGCGCTGGTGTAAACTCAACAAAAGGAACGCTGTGCTGCGCCAACACTAACATCACCACGCCCCGTGCCTGCGCCACCGCAATCGTATTCCCCATCCGATAAAAAAACAGTTTTTCAACCGCGACCAGATCCGGTTGTAACTGCTGCATTAGGGTGTGCAAATCTTCGTAAATCGTACAGAGCCGCTTTCCGATCTCGGTACGTGCTTGTGTCTGGATGACGCCAAAATCAAGCATATGAACTGGATCGGCTATCGGCTTGACTTTGCTGTTGGCTTTACTGCCTGCCGCCACAGCGAGGCAATCTGCCGTGTGGCACACAATTGCTCCAAATCCTAAGCTTGCCAGCCCTGGGTCTAATCCTAAAATTCGCTTTTCCATTATTAAATTCTCTCTTCCCATCACCCGCTCAGTCCTAACATACACGTCAATAAGCTTCACAGCTTAACCACTGGCATTCACAACAGCCAGTAAAGGCAGAAGTGACGATGGCTACTTAAGTACATATACTTAACTATTTGTTCATCTTGAGCAATTTTGTTAGTGGCCAGCTGATAAAACTACTTCCATCCTCTAACGAAACCTTGGAGAGTAATCTTCATCTTTTGGTTTACCCAAATTACCTATTTAGACGGATGGGTACTTTGTCAAATGATTGTTATTATTCTTAATATAGAAGAACACAATTACCGTCTCAACGATACGAATCCTTTACCAGCTCTGCTCTTGGACAATCAATCCATCCTCTATCTCTTAAGTAGGAGTTAGCTATGTATCAGCCCATCGAACTTTCTCTGGAACAACAATTCAGCATCCGGTCCTTTGAAAGCCAGGTGCATAATATGAGCCGCGAACAAGCTCAAGAGTTTTTAGTCCAGCTTTACAAACAAATGATGATGCGGGAAGCAACCTACAAGAATCTTCTCAAGCACCAATGGGGTCTAGAACCCAATTCTCAATTTGAGTAGAGCCTCCCTTATTGCGGTGGGCGACCTCCGTCTCTTGCTCCGTTCCACGGCGGAAAAGGGCTGGGGATGCTGGGGCGTCAACTTCATATCAAAGGTGGGTCTAGGCTATTGAGTTTCAAATAACTGCTTGTTTAATTATTTTGCAAGCACAGCGGATCTGAATTAAATGAACATAAACATTAGATTTTTAATCAGAGCGTGTAAATTTAATAATTAGACGTAGCCATAAGACTTGTAAGTCTGGAATGGCTTGGTAGAAAAATTTCAATAGTTATAAGTTTTAACCAAAAAAGAAAAAGGTTTCAAGCCCCAACCATTTGGGGTCAATCCCAAATCTCAAATCCAAAATTGATTCACCTATTCGTTACCTCCGTGGGAGGGACATTGTTGCCGCCCACGGAGCAGGGCTACTTCATTGTCTAGAAAGAATAAATAAGCATCGAACCGATCAAACCCCCCCAAGTCTGGTTTCCTCAAGTGAAAAATTTTTCTACCATGAGAATAAATCAGCCCTGATCCACGGAGGGGATGGGGATGAATCGCCGCCGCCCGTTTTTCGTTAGTAGAAAATGCAGCTAACAGCTAATGACTAACTACTATCGCGTTATCCCCCGGATTCATCCGTGGGGATGAGCTTAATCAAAACTTTTTTGTAATAACTAAAATCTCCGATTTCGTAAAACTATAGGTTGCAGAGGATGTCAACCTGAGAGATCCGATTCCGTATGCATACCTTCTAGCTTCATCAGAATCTTGGGTTTAAGCTTCTCAAACTCTTGCTTCAGCAGTGTTTTACTCATAGTAGGCCCAGCAACTGATATCAACGTCTGGCTGGTATTTGCCCACTCTTGCAGCAATTGGCATTGAGGTGAGGCGATGGTTGAGGTCATCACATTAATACAGCGTTGGGGTTCCTCCAGAGCAAATAATAACAAATGGTAACTTCCAGTTACTGCCAGAAGTCGGGTTATTTTCTGACCAAAAGCCGTCTTCAGATCCAAATAGCAAGGGAGCCAGCGAGGACCGTATGGGCGGTTGTGGAGAGTAGTAATCCACAGCATCATAGGATGGGGAGACATCAAAAAGAGAAACTGATTGTAGCGTGTGCTAATGTGGCGATTCAGAATCTCTTGCTTGGGAAGCATAATCCACAGCGTTGGTAACGCCTCCTGGCTTGTAGGAAGTAGATGGGGAAAGACAATTTCTGCTAATGGTTTGTCTTTCGGCCAGGAAGCCTGCTGACAGATTTTCTCAGCTGAAAGGGCAAGCGTTTGTTTTGGTTCAGCAATGACTGACGTTTGGGAAAGAGCTTCTTCAAAACGCTGAGGTGGTTTTCGCCTCTTGCTAAAGCGTTCCTCCAGAGTTTCTAATGTCTCTAGAATATCAGCGGCGCTTGGGGGGCGATCGCTTGGGGATTTGGCTAAACAACTCATCACCAAGTCTTCTATCGCTGACGGCAATTTCAGAGTAGCGTTAACTGACTTAAATGATTTCGGGGGTTGATAATGATGGGCTTTGTACCAACCAGCAAAGGAATGAGTTTCTGCCATGACGGGAATCTCGCCAGTCAGCATCTCAAACATCATTACACCGAGGCTATAAATGTCTGAGCGATTGTCTAGTTGCTTGCCCTCAATTTGTTCTGGTGAACTATAGGCTAGGGTGCCCATAAACGAGGGAGATGGGGTGTCGTCGGACTGAAGCTTGGCAATCCCAAAGTCGAAAATTTTGACTAATTCTCCTAAACTGCTGTCTTGAACGACGAGAATATTGCTGGGCTTAATATCCCGGTGAATAATTGGGCAGAGGATGCCGTCAATAATTATGCCTTGGTGAGCGCACTGTAGCCCCAAACAAATTTGGCGAGACATACTCAGGAACCGGGGCAAGGACAGGGGGCGCTGTTTGATAATATTTTTAAGGTTTTTTCCTTGAAGAAATTCCATGACGTAGAATGGAATTTCCATTTCGTCTACGCCATAGTCTCTAACTCGGACAATGTGAATGCTTTTTTCACCTAATACGGCGCAGATCGTAGCTTCTCGGGCAAAGCGATCGCGCTTTGTCTGATCCAAGATTGTCTGGGAGAGAAACTTTACTGCTACCGTTACACCTCCCAATAACATATCTTTAGCTTGATAAACCCGACCCATTGAACCTTTGCCTACCAACTCTACAAGTTGATAGCGGTTGGCGAGTAAGCGACCATTATTGGGGTCTGTTGTCATTTTGCAGGCTCCCATACCTTAGAGCAGTTGGGAACATCTTGGCGTTACCGTTTCCGCGTTTCTACACGGAACTGCTGTGTTCCTACGCTCCTACTAACAATCCCAACATACGTTTTTTAATTGCACCCACCTAATTAATATCATTCTCCCTGACGCTCTAGAGTTGCCTCCATAGTGCTAGTTAAATAATTAACCGCTATGATGCCACTGGAGAGGTAATAGGTGTTGTCATTCAACCTATAGAAGGTTTCAAAGCCGTTGCGCCGTTGGCGATCGCCCAGTACCCAGTAGCGCTGCACAATTGATTGCTGTGCTAGCCAGCCCTCGCCCTCAACTCGACCTAAAAGACTGTGCTGTAGGACAAAGGTATACTGACGTTCTCCAATATCAAGACGCCCTTTATACTGAAAGGAAATTTCCTCGCGATCGCTGCCAGGGAACACTAGCTTCGTGACCATTGTGAACCAGTTTTCTCGGCCCCAAGCCACTAAGGTTTTGCCTTTCACGGTAATGGGCATCTCGTTCCGCTCTAGCCAATTTCCCTCAAGCGTCCAGCGTCCTGGTTCCAATAAAAAAGTGTGCGCCACTATTGTCACCTTGCCCTGGTGTGAAACACCGCCTATAAATGCTCCTAATAATGCAGTATGAGGATTAAAGGCGGCTAGCTATTATTATTTTCTAGGCAGCCGTGTGATTTGACGAATCTTTTGCACGTCCTCGCGGTTATTCTACCTGTGGCATATTCAGTAATTGTAGGCTCAAGTGCAGTCACATGACAAGAGAAAAGACATTGAAAATTCGAGTGTCCGAATATATAGACGCTATTGTGTTATATCAATTCCGGTAGCATCGGTTGTGTATGGAGGCTAACTCCTTCCCCTTGTCCCCTTGTGCCCTGCTGTTTACGCTATCGATGCAACCGGACACGATATTACTGCTAAGTGGTGCGTTCAAACGTTAAGAGCGATACGTTGCTCCGCAACACGCTACGCGATCGCTTTCTCCTGAGCCAATGGCATTTCCAGCCGCTCTAAAATGTCGATCATTTCTCTCTCAAACGTAACTTGAGCGCGATTAGTTCTGCCACCTACATAAAGACGTCCCTCTTTTTGCAATGCCCAAACCTGCGAGTGCGAAACGTAGCTCATCATCACGCTTAACATAAGCAAGCCAAAGCCAGTATAGACGAGGGGGATACCTGGATCGGCTTTAATTTGCAAGCCCGTGCTACCAATCAGATCGACAATAGTTAGCGTTACCCCATTGACTTGTATTCCCATACCACGGCGGACAGTAGAAATTAATTTACCGCTGTTGTCATAAACAAACATTGTGCCCTGCAAATCTTTTGCCACCAGGGAAACGCCCTCACTTAAATCTGGCTTAGTGGGAATCCAAGTTCCCCAGATGCGCCCTTTACCGCCAGTATCTAGCTGCACCATCTGCAACTGAAAAATTGGGCTTTTATTCAGTCGCACTTGAGCTGCGGCGATCGCCCAATCAGTCTGATAAAATGTCACTCCCCGATAACGCAGGGGTTTATTAACATGAATTGTCTGACGATCTACCTCTTTTCCCTCATTGTCCAGAACCGATAAATCAGAGTAAAACTGATCAATACTGCCTGTTGGCGTGTAATCAATCCAGAAACGATTTACCCCCACTGACCAATCTTTAGGAATTTGCGGTTCTGCCCAAGGTCCAGCATCCACGATGTTTTTTACCTGAAACCTATCGCCGCTAGGAACTAGTTCCTGGGCAACAAAGCCAGTCATCGCCCCCAAAATCGCCCCAGCCAGAATCATTAACATACTGGCATGAACCACAATCGGGCCAATGCGCCCAACTATTCCCTTACGGGCATAAAGTTTATCCCCTTCTTGAAAAACGCGATAACGCCGCTGTTGCAACTGCTGGGTTAGGGTTTCTAGAGACGTTACCTGCAACGTTTCTCCACCAGCGTCTAGTTCTGTACTCAAAGCTAATTTCTGAAACTGGCGCGGTTGGTCGTAAAATTTCCACCGACGTGCCGCTGTTAAAGCTGGAAACTGACGGGTAAAAGTACAAGCGGTTAAGCTGCTGCCAAATAAAATAAGTATTGACAAAAACCACCAAGTACGGTAAACATGATCCAATCCAATTACCTGGATTACTTTCCAAGTCAGGAAACCAAACAGGGCGGGATGTTCTGGATAGTTAAACTGGTAGAAAGCCGGAGATTGCCCCTGTTCAATTACAGTGCCAGAGATGCTGAAAAATGCGATCGCCAGTAGCAACATAATCGCCAGCCGCAAATCTGCCAGTAATGGCAACAACTCCTGCCGAAAAAACCGTTTAGGAGTAGAGGCTAAGTTTGATAAAAATGAATTGTTTGCAGCCATTTAATTAAAAAATTCCTACCGGAATCCGAGACAGCAGTGAGAATACACCAAATCCCACCAATAAAGCACCGCTGACTGGATTAATCCAACCAGACCACCGACGCAACTCTAGCAATTTTTTGATGGCAGCAGTAAACGTACCAGCTAATATCAACGGGGCGACATATCCGGCTGTGTAAGACAACAGCAAAACGCCGCCTAAAATTAAGTCTTGCGTCGCAGCAACCCAAGACAGTAATGTTGCCAAAACGGGCGTACTGCAAGGGGAAGCCACCAAGCCAAATGTTAAGCCCAGCAGATAAGAACGCACTCCACGAGGTAAGTCTTTAGAGATCCACTCTGTACCACCAAACGAGGGCAACTGTATGGGTAATGCTTCCAGTAAATTCAGCCCCATCAAGATTGCCACGACGCTGACGATAATCGGCAAACCAACTCCCACTTGACCATAGACTTGTCCCACAAAAGCGGCAAAAATTCCCAATCCGGCTAGTGTAGTTGCCAATCCCAAAGAAAACCAAGCTGATTGAATAGCTGATTGGACGCGGCTTTTGGTTTCATATCCCCCGATGTAGCCAATGGTAATCGGCAGCATGGAAAGCATACAGGGTGTCAGGCTGGTGAGCAATCCGGCAGCAAAAATGACACCGATACTAGCCCAACTAAGGTGGGTTAGCTGACTAGAGACGAGGGCGTTGGCAAATTGTGCTAGTTCGTAAAGTTGAGTTTGCAGTGTTTCAATCATGCAGTAGCTGGGTTGTTGAAATGCCCATCCTGCTTGAATTTTAACTTACACGGGGTTTCAAGGCAGGGGATGTGTCGGGCATTTCACTTGCAGTTAAAGTGCGATCGCCGTTCGTGCAGCGTGTTCCGGAGGAACCTAAGCACGTATAGCACCAGCGTCTAAACACTAGCAGCGGCGTCTGTTGCCTTTTCCGGGGGCTGTGTGCCGCCCATACGAATTTCAGAGCAAAAAGAAGCCATGCTAAAACCGCCAAATCGCTTCAGAATACTGGTTCGTAGCCGCAAGTTATTACTGGCAAACCAAATGCGCTCTTCTGAGTACATCGTTTCATACTCAGTAATCAGCGTCATCGCGTCATCGCTGCCGATGATGTAGCGACCAGCAACTGGTGTCTTTTCTGCATAGCCGACCTCACGTAGCAGCTTGCCTTCATTCGGTTTATCTGGGTCAGCAATCGGCACCATCACCGTAGAACCAGTGTGTTTCTCTTCATCCCATTCCATCGTGCCGTTCCAGCCTACGCGAGCGCCACCCCAAGCTAAAGCCGGGTCAATTTGATACTGTTCGCAGAGCTTAATAATTTCCGGATCGTCCTGCGCGAGCATCTCAATTATAATGTCTGACTTGCCACTTTCTGATTGTTTGAAAGCTAGATGGTGACTGGTTCGTTGTGAAAACCACTTACCAGCACTTAGCTGGAAAAACTCTTGAGCATCCATGAATCAAAATATACCTTACTAACACTTCTTAACATCACATTCTATATCTTAGGACTTACGCACCTAAGTTGTCTGTTGAGACCGAGTGTGAGGTATGGGGTGTAGGGTACAGCGAACAGCCCTCGACGCTCGAATGCGCTACGCGCTCCTCGAGAGCCAACGGGTACGCTACGAGCATTGGATGAAACCCGCACCCTACGCCCTCACCTTTAAGGCAGATATTGACCACTTCTGATAATCTAATCAAGTCATACTCATCTGTGAAAAACATTATGGATCTAAAAAACCGTCAAGCCTACTGGCGTGCTAACAAAGCTTTAATCAGGAATCTCCTGATTGTTTGGGCACTGGTGTCAATTGTCTTTAGTATCTTATTGGTGCAACCATTAAACGCTTTGCGTATTGGTGGTCTACCCTTTGGCTTTTGGATGGCACAACAGGGTTCGATCTTAATTTTCGTAGTACTGATTTTCATCTATGCCGTGCAGATGGATAAGTTAGACCGCAAATACGATATCGATGAGTAGGGGTGCATCATGTCTGTTGAAATCTGGACTATTTTATTTGTTGGTCTATCCTTCATTGCCTACCTCTATATCGGTTGGCAATCTCGTGTTAAAGGCAGTGCAGACTTTTTCGTAGCAGGGCGTGGTGTGCCCTCACTCGCTAACGGTGCAGCTACAGCGGCTGATTGGATGTCAGCAGCTTCGTTTATCTCAATGGCAGGGGTGATTTCCGTTCTAGGCTATGATGGCTCAGTTTACTTAATGGGTTGGACTGGTGGCTATGTGCTGTTAGCTTTGTTGCTAGCGCCTTATCTGCGTAAGTTTGGCAAGTACACAGTACCGGACTTCGTAGGCGATCGCTATTACTCTAACTCTGCCCGTGTGGTAGCAGTGATTGCCGCAATCTTCATTTCCATGACCTATGTGGCAGGACAAATGCGCGGTGTAGGCATTGTCTTCAGCCGCTTCCTGCAAGTAGATATCAACACGGGAGTAATCCTTGGCATGGTAATCGTTGCCTTTTTCTCAGTGTTGGGAGGAATGAAAGGCATTACGTGGACGCAAGTAGCACAATATGTAGTTTTGATAGCGGCTTACCTAATTCCAGCGATCGCCATCTCCCTGTTCCTGACTGGCAATCCGATTCCTCAGCTAGCTTTCACTTTCAGCGATATCGTTGAGAAGCTTAATCAAATCCAAACCGATCTCGGTTTCCAGGAGTACACCAAACCGTTTGCTAACCAGTCACAATTAGATGTTTTGTTTAGTACCATTGCCCTGATGGTAGGCACAGCTGGACTGCCTCATATTCTCGTCCGTTTTTATACTGTACCTAATGTGCGTGCTGCACGTTACTCAGCTGGTTGGGCTTTGTTATTGATCGCTATCCTATATACTACAGCTCCTGCTCTAGCTAGCTTTGCCCGCTATAACCTGATTGGCAGTTTGCATAACAAAACTCTTGAGCAGATTCATCAACTTGACTGGGCGAAAAAGTGGGAAAACACCAAGTTGTTACAGTTTGAAGACAAAAATGGGAATGGAGTTATCCAGTTAACCCCCGATCAAAAGACGAATGAGATTGAGATCGATAAGGATATCATCGTTTTATCTACCCCTGAAGTAGCAAAGTTAGCTCCTTGGGTAATAGCTTTAGTAGCTACAGGAGGACTAGCAGCAGCTTTATCTACTGCATCGGGATTGCTGTTAGTCATATCGAGTGCTGTAGCCCATGATGTTTACTACCGGATTATTAATCCTGGAGCTTCCGAAGCTCTGCGGGTGATGGTAGGTCGAATTATGATCGGATTTGCGATCGCCATTGCCGGGTACTTTGGAATTAATCCCCCAGGTTTTGTGGCGCAAGTAGTGGCTTTTGCCTTCGGTTTAGCCGCCGCTAGCTTTTTCCCAATTATTCTGTTGGGAATATTTGATAAGCGCACAAATCGAGAAGGTGCGATCGCAGGACTATTAACAGGTTTATTCTTCACCGCCTTCTACATTATCGGTGTCAAATTCTATGGGATGCCTGCCTGGTTTTTTGGGGTATCGCCTGAAGGAATTGGCACCTTAGGTATGGCGATCAACTTTGTTGTGACTTGGGTGGTTTCTCGTCTCACCCCACCACCACCACTACACATCCAAGAAATGGTGGAAAATCTCCGCACACCTGGAGGAGAAATGCCTGTAGAAGCATCGCATTAATTAACCCAAGTTGCTAGTTAAAGTAGATGAGGGTCAAAGAAGAACACTATTCCCTCCAAAAGGAAATCTTGAGGGGATAGTGTTCCTGGGGCTAATTGGTATGGCAGTTTGTCCTCTGTCTACACCAACTCGTTTTGTCGATTTTACGTCAGGAACTTCCTGCGTAATGGCAACCAGGGCATACCATTTGTTTTGCGCTTGAGTAGTTTTAGGCTTCCTAACTTGAGAGTCGGGTTGTTTCCTAAAATTTTCTTGCTTAGGATCTGTAAAGGGTTGGCATAATGTCACCCAAATTCTATGACACAGGAACATGACGGGTGGGTTGAGCGGTTGGCGCGGTTTGGCTATGCCGCAAAAGGGATAGTCTACGCGATCGTTGGCGTACTGGCGACGCAGGTAGCGTTTGGTAGGGGGGGCAAAACGACTGACACCAAAGGCGCTCTACAGACAATTGTGACGCAGCCCTTCGGAAAGTTCTTGTTGGCTTTAGTTGCTATTGGACTGCTGGGATATGTGCTGTGGCTTTTTGTACAGGCAATCAAAGATCCTGAGAAAAAAGGTACGGATGCGAAGGGAATTTTACAGCGAGTTGGTTATGGAGCCACTGGTCTGATCTATGCAGGTCTTGCCTTTAGTGCTGTTAAAATTATCCTTGGTTCAGGAGGCGGCGGTAGTAGTAATTCTACACAAGACTGGACGGCACGCTTGCTTGCACAGCCGTTTGGTCAATGGCTAGTGGGGGCAGTGGGAGCGGCGACCATTGGCATGGGTTTCTATCAGTTTTACGAAGCATATAGTGCCAAATTCCGTAAAAACCTCAAATTGAACCAGATGAGCAATACAGAGAAAACATGGGCGACGCGCCTTGGCCGATTTGGTCTGGGAGCGCGGGGTGTTGTTTTCGTCGTTATCGGCTTCTTGCTCATCCAGGCAGGACGTCACTCTAACGCTAAGGAAGCGCAAGGACTCGATGGCGCACTAGATAAGTTATTGCAGCAGCCTTACGGTGCTTGGCTTCTGGGTGTGGTTGCCCTCGGTTTAGTCGCCTATGGAATTTATCAGGGGGTACTGGCGCGCTATCGTCGTATTACCGCACCGCAAATGGGAGAGATACTAGGGAATGGGGCGGGGCGATAAAGCTAATATTATAAGTTCCTAAACCCTCGCACTTTAAATTTCAAAATTAAATCCTTTTTCCTTTAGTTGTAGATACTTCTGTTCATCAAATTGGTATAGCCTACCTGCTCGATGGGAGACATCTTTCTGAAACTCCTCCAGTTCCACTAAAAGATTCATCTTAAGAATTTTCTTACGGAAATTGCGTTTATCTAACTGTTGATCTAAAACGGTTTCGTAAAGCTTTTGCAGTTGGGAAAGGGTAAATTTTTTCGGCAATAGTTCAAACCCGATTGGTTCATACCGTACTTTCCCCTTCAGCCGATTTAGCGCCACCTGCACAATCTTGTCGTGATCGAAGGCTAGTGGGGGCAGCTGATTCACTAGAAACCAACCTGCATCACGGGCGTCTGTCGCTGCCTGAATTTGGTATTCCCATAAATTGATTAAGGCGTAATAAGCCACTGTTACTACCCGTTCGCGCGGGTCGCGGTTAACTTCACCAAATGTATACATCTGTTCTAGAAATACCTTGGCTATCCCCGTTTCTTCCCGCAGTTCCCTTAAGGCGGCTTCTTCTAGGGTTTCGCCAACGCGCACAAATCCTCCTGGAAGCGCCCATTGACCTTTAAAAGGGGGCAGATTCCGTTGAATTAGCATGATTTTAAGTAAGTTTTCTTCATCCAATCCGAAGACCACACAATCGACGCTGAGGTTAGGTCTGGGGAATTTGTAGGTGTAGGTCATGGTAGCGATCGCGGCTTTGGCTGAAGTAGAACTGTTGAGTGTAAATTCTCGCTCATATTTAGATAGTGTATTTTATACACTATTGTGAGTTTATTGCTTACACTAAGAATATGAGTACAACAACACAACTACCAATTCCCGCCCATTTCGAGCCTCGGAAAGTGGGAGAAGTCTGGCGAGTTACTTACCAAGATCGGGCAGATGATGCCGAAAATTGGGCGAAGCGGCATGGTATTCAGCCAGCGGCTAAAGACAAAACTCGGATCTGCCTAATGGCGATCGATGTTCAGAATACCTTCTGTATTCCTAACTTTGAACTATTTGTTGCTGGTCGCAGCGGTACGGGTGCTGTGGATGACAACGTGCGGTTGTGTGAGTTCATTTATCGAAATTTGGGTTGGATTAGTGCGATCGCGCCCACAATGGACACCCACACCGCTATGCAAATCTTCCATCCCGTCTTTTGGGTTAATGATGCAGGTGTTCACCCTGTCCCCGCTGCCACTCTCATCACCCTGGAAGATGTGCAGAAAGGAACTTGGAAAGTCAACCCAGCCGTTGCTTACAGCATTGCCGATGGTAACTACTCAGACCTCCAAAAACACGCCCTGCATTACGTCCAGAAGTTAACTGACGATGGGAAATACCCGCTGACTGTATGGCCTTATCATGCCATGCTAGGGGGCATCGGTCACGCCTTGGTTTCAGCTGTTGAGGAAGCAATTTTCTTCCACAACATAGCCCGGAACAGCCAAAGCTTGTTTGAAATTAAAGGCAGCAACCCCCTGACTGAAAATTATTCTGTTCTGCGTCCAGAAGTCTTAGAAGGTGCTGATGGTCGTCCTATTGCTCAGAAAAATAGCAGTTTTATCCAGAAACTGCTGAATTTTGATGTAGTTATTATTGCTGGTCAAGCTAAAAGTCACTGCGTTGCCTGGACAATTGACGACTTGCTGACGGAAATTAGGGCGCAAGACCCACAACTAGCTAAGAAAGTATATCTCCTGGAAGATTGCACCTCAGCGGTTGTGGTTCCTGGCGTCGTGGACTTCACCGACCAAGGTGATGCTGCTTTCAGCCGTTTTGCTGATGCGGGGATGCACATTGTCAAATCAACGCAGCCAATTGATAGCTGGCCAGGCATTTCTCTATAAACTCCTAAAAGTGCGATCGGCAAAGGTAGATCAATAAATGTCACTCGGCAGGCTTGAATTTAAGTGCAAATCAATGAATGCTCAAAATTTAACCGTTAGGATGGGCGGGGGAATAGTATTTATTCTTATCGCCTGTTCAAATACCCTCGCATCTGGCTCAATTCATGCTAATTCCATAGCAGCAGCCAATACGATTCAAATTACTACGCTTCCGCCTGCTGCTAATCAATATAGACAGCCGCCAGCGCGACTATTATCCGCAAATTATTCTAATTATCCGTCTCCTAAAGACCTTTATACAAGCGAACATTGGGGCGATTTGGTAGCAGAGGATCTCCCGTTCACCAAACTTACGGAGGACACAGCTAGTGACTTAATCTGGCAGCTACCTGAAGTCCAACAAAAAGCTAAGGAGATTACTGATAGCTCTCACAACGTTGTTACCGTTGGGGTGATGGTGTCTGAGTTGCCAACTGTTAATCAACTTTACTATACAGTTCAAGTTTATGAATCTCATCCTGACCATATTGTTACGATTTGGGATTTTCGAGTAGATGGTAAAACTTCAGCTATTTCTGTTCAGGATGTTGCTACAGGGGATTACATTCCACTCTCAAATTGGAGAAAGCTGCAAAGCAATTAGTCTGTTTGCTATGAATTCAATATTCTTGTTCTCTAAAATATTCAATCCCTAATAGGGATTAGTTTGAATTGCAACCCTCGATATTCATATACAGGAGCAATTTCTCCTTTGGTTTCAATCCCTAATAGGGATTAGTTTGAATTGCAACAATTTACCGGGCAGTGATCGCGCTTCATAGCCAGGTTTCAATCCCTAATAGGGATTAGTTTGAATTGCAACCATTCATAGAAATAGCCGCCTCATCAGTCAATAAAGTTTCAATCCCTAATAGGGATTAGTTTGAATTGCAACGTGCTACGAGATTTAATAAAGAAGCCGATGCAAGTGTTTCAATCCCTAATAGGGATTAGTTTGAATTGCAACCACGGATAACCCAGTAGCTTGCAGAACTGGAGGAGGTTTCAATCCCTAATAGGGATTAGTTTGAATTGCAACCGGCGATCGCCTGAAAAGCCCACTGTATTTAGTTTTCAAGGTGCAGTTGCGCGAATTGAGATAATTATAACATTGGGATGAGTAGATCGCGCCAGAGTCGAAAGAGTTTTTTAGCGTTAACGCCCGGTAGTAAAGGAAAGAACAAGTTGCGCGGAAGGGTAACTCGCTGCTATTGAAGTCAAAGCCTTGTATAGAAAACGCTCCAGCCATTTTTGTAAGCAGCTTTAGCTGAACACCTACCCATCCGCGCTTTCGGCAAAAAAGATAGTTTCATCGCGAGGCTTTTCCCCGCCGATGCGTTCCACCTTTCCCTGACAGCAGCCACAGAGGAAGTAAAAGCGGATACTATCTCGATCCGGTTTAATTTGTTTACTGAGGCGCGATCGCAATTTGGCATACTGAGTATCGGTAAGGTTACACTCAAATATACTCAGCTGCACCCACTGCCCATAAGACTTAAGAATCGAGTGAATCTTGGTACGACGCTTATCTTCTGAAATGTCGTAACTAACAACAACATACATAGTATCTCTCGGTTCTAGATACTTACTTCAAAACCAAGGGCGGATATTTTTCGATTTCACCCATGAGATACTTTGCTACCAGTCGCGCCTGAACTTCTAAGGCTTCCTGGTAGGTACACTGACGCCCCATTACCGGATGCTTGAACTTGGATTGTTTTTTCTGTTCGTACAACCGCAAGAATGCCCGCAACCCTTCCTTAGTAAGTTTCACAGCATTACTCAGCGGTTCAGTAGTAAAATCAGATGGTGTGAGCGATCGCTTATTCATTGCTGATAGCACCACCGCATCCACTATCAGAGGGCGAAATTCTTCCATTAAATCCAAAGCTAGGGAAGGTCTACCGTAACGTTCAACGTGCAGATAACCTAGATAAGGGTCAAACCCCACGATATTCACTGCACTTTGTACATCGTGGCATAGCAAAGAATATCCAAAACTTAATAAAGCATTAACAGGGTCAGTTGGAGGACGGCGGCGTCTAGCCTCAAACTGAAATTCTGAGCCTTTTATCAGCTGGTCAAAACAACCAAAATAAGCCGCACTTCCTGAACCTTCTAAACCTCGGAGGGAATTAACGTTAGTAGTTTTATCAATAGGAGCGATAGCTTGCTCTAAATGAGCGATACTTGATTTTAGATTAAGCTGAGAACATTCCCGTTCTCGACGCAGCAGGGTATTGCGGTAATTTTTTAGTTTCCCCCTGACGAAACCTTGCACCACATGAATTGCTTGTTCAGATTCTCCAGCTGCTTGCCACTGCGCTTTTCGCACAAATATATTTTTAGTCATTTCTGGCTCTAACCTACCTAAATATTTACCTGTACCTGTGAGGAAACTTAAAGGAATGTGGCGTTCTAAAAGTTCAGAGATAGCCGCAGGCGAGACAGTAGCACGTCCCAGAACAACGACACCATCAACTTTAATCAGCGGCACATCCAAAAGGGTTTGTTTATTAGCTTTGACGCTGAGGCGTTCATCTAATTTACCGATGAAAGCATCTGGTTCTGTAATGTAAACTGTTCCCACGATCAAATTCTCCTCTTGATTTAGTTGGCTTCTTGATAACGCCCTACTTTATCAGTGGCTTGGGGCAAACATTGAGAGTAAAGACTGCATCCTTTACAGCGTTGGCTGTAAACAGCTTTTGGCATTTCTCCTGTTTCCAACAAAGTTTTGACAGCTTGGATAGTGGCGATCGCACTTTCCCGCAACTCCGCAGAAATCTCTACCAGTTGGCGTTGGTGCGAGTGGGCGTAGTATATATAGCCTTGAGTAACGCTTTGCCCTGACATCTCTTCCAGACATAAAGCTTGGCCGCAAACTTGCAACTCATCGTTATCCCATTCGCCTTTTTGTCCCCGCTTGTACTCAACTGGATAGAGGCGATTTGCAACAGCTTCAATCAAATCCGATTTCCCGATCAGTTGGTAACGTTCTGATTTGAGCCAAATAGCCCGAATTTGCCAAGTTTCTTCTTGATGTCCTTCTGAGAAAGTATGGACGCGATCGTGTAGATCCGTGCCCTCAGTTGTGTATTGATTATCGGCGAATTCACCAGCGCAGAACATCCGCCAACACCGATGAGGACAGTAGGAATATTGGTTCAAGGCAGCAATGGGGATATAGTCGATGTCATTCATAAATTAGTTGAAGAAAAAAGTTTAACTTTTCAATCATTAGGTTAATCGGGGCATACAGCGCTTTGGCTTCAATCTCTATTAGAAATTTATAGCAGTTGACATAATGGTGAGGATAATC
Source organism: Aphanothece sp. CMT-3BRIN-NPC111 (assembly GCA_019359765.1). Taxonomy (GTDB): domain Bacteria; phylum Cyanobacteriota; class Cyanobacteriia; order Cyanobacteriales; family JAHHGU01; genus JAHHGU01. Next base: position 73,927 of record JAHHGU010000012.1, on the reverse strand, counting down.
GACTTCCCCCCATGCACGCCCTTTCTTGCTGCTATAACTGTAATTAGCTAATCGCTAATTGCTAATTGCTATAACTCATATATTTCAGTCGTCTTACCATACCCATACCCATTGGTGTTTTTCGTCCAATACCCGCATACAAAGAAAAGTCAGCCAAAGCATTGATTTGTTTTATTTGCAGCGGTTCCACAATTCCCATCAGGCGATAACTAATTTCTCCTACACAGCCAATGAACTTGCTGCGGGAGTCAGCTAATATTTCAGTCCTAAGATTGAAAAAACTGGGAAAGATTGACTCTATGGGAATATTGGATAACTCAATACCGCTGTATTTATTCCAGCGATTGAGAAGACTGTTGAATACACACTCTCTGGTAGGAAGGGCGGTATCATACTGCCCTTGTCGGAAAGCGGCGGGGGTGGCAAAGCTGAAGGTAAAAATGCGATCGCTATCTGAAGCCTGTTCGTACAATTGAGCATAGGTGCTAGCATTTGCCCAAGGTTGAGTAGATTGGGGGGTGCCCTGGATGCTGGCTATCAGCAAGTCCGCTGGGCCAAGATGCCAGGGATGATATGGGTTAAGATTTAGCCACAACTGAGTAAGTTTGCTAAATAAGGTGTCGTCTAGTAGGGAGATGCGCCACCAGCAAGGAGTACCAGCAGGGATGATTGTTTTGTGTTCCCATTGCAGGGTAGAGTCTGGCAGTCCAATACGCTTGGGATGGAAGCGCATTTGCAGGGGACTAAGGGTAAATGCTTTGTCAGCTGTGCCGTGATGGAGGTAGTCGCCCAAATCCCGGTCTACATAGCTGACAAGTGTGAGAAACAAGGCGTGTAAATGTCTTCCGGTCAAAAACTGGGGCGGAATTGGCGACTGGGGGAGTAGGTTAAGAACTAAGCTATGGGGCATCTCTACCTCTATGCAGCAATTTCATGCAGTTTAACCAATGTTCAACCCCTGAAGCGGTACTGCATCACAGGGATTGTTATCTTGTCAAACTCGTAGTATTGCCCTCGCATTTTGACATTTTGGATGAGGCTAACCGGGGGCATATTAACTACGTCGTAACTAATTACTTGATGTGAGAACATCACATCTAAAGGATTAAGGGAATAGGGAAAGGTGAATTCTTTTTCAGTAGTTGAGCCTTTTACCTGCTGAGTTTCCACAATCTCTACTTCGGCTTTACTCATCCACTTACCCAGGCGAATCCACTTGGGCAGTTTTAGAGGCTTTTCTGTGAGAGAATTTTTAGAAATTATGAAAAACTCAAATTTGCTTTCTGGGGCAATTTCTTTCGCTCTGCCAAAACTGGGTATATTCTTCTGCGTTTTCTCCATCTCAACGTGATAGTTGTTGTTAGCATACTTCCAAGTGTTGAGAACTGCGGTATGGGAGAGCGATCGCGCTGGTGTAACATAAATTCCCTGTTGATTAAGAGGCGTTAAATGCTCCTCATACTTGGGAACTTGTTCTGGACAGAAGTAGCGGTAAGAATGCTCTTCAGGAACACGAGTAGAGTAAACTTCGCTATCCACTAACCCCAGCGCATAGCAGAGAGCATAATTGTGAATTACTGGCTCTGTTTCATATAGTCGCCCAATCTCACGAGTTGCATAGTACAGGCTGTCATGCAACTCTATCTGACAGCGGTAAATTACAGTCATTAGACTGGCTCCGTTACAGCAGCCTTTTTACCTTTCTTGCCTTTTTCAGCTTGCTTTAGCACATATTTCTTCGCATAAGCAGATGATTCAGCATTTGCTTGATTCAACATGGCTTTAAGTTTAGTTTCGTCACTGGTGATTGACTTAACCTCATTCAACAGAGGGGTGAAAGATTCGTCTATTAGATCGGTATGAGAAATGTACTCTTGAGCCATAAGTTCAATAATTGCCCGTGTGGCAGCAGTCCGAACCTCATCTTCATCAAGAGGATCGGGAGGGTTGATTTGAGGCTTCGGTTTCGCGCTGCTCATTAGGTCATATATCTTTTGCGTCCAGAGAAGATTACTAACAATTTCGCCATCAGCAAAAACAACCCCAATTAATTCATTACGAACTCGACCAGTACGTGTTGTTTGCGCCCCATAGTGCCGCGTGCGTAAAATGTTGTTGAAAACGTAGAGAAATCCAGCTTCAGTGGGGTCTTTCAGCGTCACAATGCTAGGGAAAAAGACTTGAGGCAAAATATGGTCTTGGCTGTTAATGCGGCTGGTGACTTCTCCCTGACGGCTCATCGTACCGTTTTCAAAAGGAGCATTGAGCGTGAAGTTTAAGTGAGAATCATCAAAAGGTGTGATTGAATACGCAGTATCTACTACTACTTTGGACTTCTCAGAACCAGAATCACCAATAGCAAAACCATAAAGAATACAATCAGGCGTAGTTTTGCTGAAATCTACGTTGTAGTCGCATTTCTCCCAGTCACCAATTTGGTAGTTGCGTAGCAATTCCCGACCTGTAAGACGCTCTGGGGTAGACTGCTTGCGTTTAAAAAGTGCTAAACGGCTAATTGTTTCCTTAGATTGAATCCCAGCGCGTACCCTTGCCTTGTTAAGTTCACCATCAGTTTGAAACAGTGGGTAAGACTCGGTGACACGAATAGTTATAAAATGAGCATATTTGCCCATTGGTTTTGCCGGAATTTCAGTATGAAATAATTTGGCATCAACCGTTTTCAAAAAATTCATTTTCTAACTCCAGTGTGTAGGGTTTGAAATGTAAAAGTTACCTAAGCTACTTATTCAGGTTCCATTTCAGGAACTTCTTCAGGTTCATCTTGCTGGCGCTGCTTACGCTCTTCGTCATCGGAGAGACGGTAAAGATACTCGCAGGTATCTCGAATTAGGTTTAATTGCCTGCCTGCTAAACGAGCGCGATCGCCTTTAAATGTTTTCTCAAAAATATCTTCCACAAAATACTTAGCAAATTCTCGAACCGCTTGACGTTCTTCTTCAGGAGTTAAAGCCGGTCGCCATTTACCATCAATTAAAGCAAGAGTAGGTTTTCCCTCAGCGGCTTTTCGCCGTACATTCTTCATCAGCGTTGATAGACGCGCTGCCACGATATCTGTTAGAGATTCATTGCCACAAGCTAAAGCTTTATCCATCTTCAAAATTACATCCGCAGCTTCATCAATTGGTTTAAGAATTGCATTTGCCTTAGCATACTGGCTCTTAGAGCGATAAAAGCAACGATAGAGCCTAGTAAGTTCGCGTAGTTGGTTCATAGCTTTGCCTTCTGGGTCAAAGTAGTAGTAAAGTTCGAGATACAGCCGAATTTTGGCAATGGGTACAGAGTCAAGTTTGTCTTGTTTGCGTAGCCATTTGTTGAGGTAGTGAAAGACATATAAAGGGTCAGTTTCTAAATCGCGAGCCAAAGCTGCTAATTTCCCCCAGTCAGGATCGCCATCTTTCTTGCGATTTACCTCTAGGTGGATACAATAAGCAGCCGTAAGAGCATTCAGCGGGGAAAACACACGCTGTTCTGAATTAGTTGTTTCTGATTTACGGGGTAGAATCCCATCTAAGCGATATGCATCTTTCTGAATCAAAGAGCGAATTGCTTGATGTTCACCATCCAGTAAAACTGTTTGTTCAAAATCTGCTCCACTGAGGAAAGGTGGGACTGGCGACTCTGAAGCAACAACCTTTACATCCATAAGCAGAGGTAACGTTAAGGCTAACCAAGCTGGCATTACCCACGACTCGGTATCCGTAGGATCTCGTCCAGGTGGCAAAGCTAAGAAAAAGAAAGTAAGTGTCTCATTTTCTGGATAGCTAATTTTAAAGGTGCGGTCATCATCAGCTTGAAGATTCTCCTTAATCAGTAGCTCATCAACTTGCTGATAATTTTCAATATTGAACTTTGCCACTTGTTTTTCTGCAATAAAATGCTTACGCATCTCGGCATCAAACCGAGTCCGAGCAATCCAACTATAAGCTTGATGTAATAAATTATTAGTTTCTGGCGTAAAGAAGTAAGCTGGATAGAGATATAGGTAGCGATATTTACGACTTTCAAAATCTGCTCCAATGGCATTAGTTTGATTCATCAAAATCTGTCTCAACATAATTTCTAACGACCATATCGAGCAAATTTGACGTTTTGCCGCTTGAGCATTGAACAAAATCTGACGGTTACTGTAAACCTGGGGAGCAAATAAAGTGGCTGACTCCATTTGCTCAGTAACGGTGTAAGAGGAACTGGACATCGCACAAACATTTTCCCGACCTTTGCCTGTAATTTTGGCTGCATTATATCGGCTCAGTTCGACTAAAAAGGGGTCAGGATTTGGTGTTGTAACCGCTCCGGTTGGCAGTGAAATTACTCGGCTTACATAAGTTCGCAGGTCATCCCAACCGTCGGAAATTTCAAATTCTTCTACGATTAATCTGATTAGACTAGCAGCATAGTTGACAATCCCTTCCATGACTTCAAGACTTTCAGCAAAGCTTTGTCCAGGATTTTTGCGGTAATACTGTGCTGCCAGGTAATACCAATCGAGAGGAACACCGCCTGTTTTTTTGAGAGATTGGATAAGTCTTATAGCTGGGATTTCTTCTGATAACTCTAAGTGTTCAGCTAAGTGTTGTGTTAAATCTAAATGTGGCGGGGTTTTTCTCTCAGCTTTTGGTAATTGCTTTTGCCATTCACTGACGCGATCGCACCATCGATTCCAGATACCGCGACAAAGAATATCTCCAAACTCTGCCAGACGGTCGATCCGATTTTCATTCTCAAACTCTACATTGAGATTTTCAGGTAGCTCTCCTTTAGCCTTAAAACTTTGTAAGCTTTCACTTCGTTTTCCCGCAGAAGCATTTTTAGTTTCAGGAATTAGTCTAGAAGCAGCATTAATGCTGACTTGCATTAATTCAACAACATCAAAAAATAGCCAGTAGTAATCAGCAAACTTGAAACCTTTACCATCTCGACTAAAACCTGTTTGTCTTTTCTTGAGTTGACTAATGCACAGGCTCTTGATTTTAGCAATTACTTCATTAGGAATATTATCAGTTGCTATGGAAGGAGCATCTGATACTGCTAAATAAACAACGCCATCAGGTAAATATAGTAATGGTGTATAGAATTCTTCTAGATGAGCATCGATTAAGGTGTTATTTAAGATATTTGTCAAAACACCGCGATTGTCAGAAAGTGAGTGATGACTGAGTTTTAGCTGACGATTACTGAGATTTTGCAGTACAGTCGGTAGGCGACCACTTTCTACATCGCTTGGATGTTTGACAACTGAGGCAAACAAATCAGAGAGGGAGACAAGATTTACAAGCACATCTCTAACTCTGCCATCTAGCCTCTCATCTTCTAAAGGTCTTAACCCGCGAGTCGCAAGACCTAAATCAGCATCATTTTTTACTCCAGCATTACTACTGATCCAAATAATGTCATCAATGTAGTCTTGCCATTGTTCACCTAGTAGATGATTTAATCCAAATTCTATAATTTTTTTAGAAATGTAATCGCGTCCAAGATTAGGGGCATCTGATTTTTTAGGTCTTTCTACTTCCCAGTCTCGATTTATAAACAGTTGTTTGTCGTCATTGTTAACTAACCAAGTTTGGTAATCCGGAATTTTCTCAAAATCATGCAAAATGTATGATGTAATGAATACACAAATTTGAAGTTCTTCGCAGTAACGATTGACGGGATTAGTTTGAAGCTTATCTTCTTTTAATTTATTCAATATCCGATAACTAGGAAATAAACCATTAAGAAGGTGAGATACGAGAGATTGATCTCCAGCATTATCTCTGCGAACTGGTTTTTTACCTTCGGCGGCTCTCCTGGCATCAATTCTTTCAAAGAACCTACCACCCTTGGCTGTGGCTCCAGCTAGCTGCTTAATCAGGTTAGGCAAAACATTTTCTGCAAAGTTTTCAAGAATGCGATCGCCTTTATTCGTTTTGCGAATTGCTTCTTTGAATAACCGAATAGTAAGCAGTTCTCGTTTTGCAGGAGAATCAGCATCGTCATTTTCTATATCACCAAAGCTGGAAATATTTTCTATTAATTCGTCCAAGTTATCATCAAATTCAATCATATATCCGTCTCCTCTTCTTCAATTGCTCGATATTCCTGAATACTTCCCCGTTGGACAATCCATAGCTTTCCTGTAATTTCTGATTGCTCCAACCCCAAAATTAATGTCTCTATTGCCTCACGCAAGTCTGTGGGAGTGGTTTGCTTGGGCGTGCGTATTACTACAATTCCATAGTATTCAGAAGGCTTAAAGCGAAGGCGATTGCCAAAACCTCGATCCAAAGTTACTAAGCATCTGCCTTCATTGCGGCAAATATCAATCAATTGCACGTCTGGTGTTGAAGACAAACCTTGTCCCGACACCGTAGCTACATCATGTCCCGCCAGACGCAACAGTGTAGCCATACGGTTACCAAGATTCTCATCAAGCTTGAGCTTCACCCCTTTGTCTCCAGCGGAATTTCGACATAGCAATCTCTTGCCATTTCAGCACCGTAGGCAATACAAGCGAGAATATCAGCTGGTTCTAGACCGGGATATTCTTCAAGAATCTCGTTAGTTGTCATTCCACTGGCAAGAAAATCTAGTATTAGAGATACCCAGATGCGATGTCCGCGAATACAAGGTTTACCAAAACAGATATTTGGATCGATAGAAATTCGAGACAGCAGATTTTCTCTAGTCATTGGTCTTCCTCCAGATTTTGCGTGGTAAAACTTTTTTTCCCTAACCTTTTCAACAAATCCATCCCTCGTCCTCCTGTGGCTCCCAACGCCAGATCAACGTCTCAAGCAGTAAGGCATTTTGTCCAAAAGCAATGGTGTATGGAGGTCTTTTATCGTCTGGCTGGTCAGTTAGAGAGTAAGCGTGGAAATGGACAGGTAGCCCTAACTTTGCTCTTAAGGTGGCGCGATCGCGGTCAGAAATGAAACACACTAGACCTCGACTTCCCAGAGCATCACTAATTTTGTTGATGCCGTGACCGTGTGGTTGCCAGATTTCTAAGTTATTGAGAACCTGTACCTTACTAGACCTAGCAAGATCGTTGATGTCCCCAGCGCGATAGAGAAATTGCCAGTCTTCTCGCACCTCCCGATAATCAATTAACTTCAGGTAACACAAAGCTTTTTCAAATCGTTTTGTTATTACCTTGGCTTTCTCCGCTTGCTTGAGAAAACTAGACTTATCCCACAACTCAAATTTGAAGTTGCTGAGAATGCCTGGGAGGTTGTATGTTTTGAAGCGATCGCTCTCTGGCTCATCTAGATTGGTGGCATCGTAAATTGCACAATCTAGCTGACTACTTCCTCGAAAACTCCGAGCCTCATCAACAACTTTATTTTTACCTTTGCTTTCGCATCGATTAATCTGTGCATACATCTCCCTTAGGCTAATCCCTAAAGTTTTTTGAATACTGCTGCCAAATTGTCTAGCAACATCTTGGTACTGCTCTTTTGTTTGAGCGTTCCCTTTTAACTTAAAATAGATATACGATGACTGAATACCACCCCACCGCCGGGGATACTGCTCGAACTGATTGACAAATGACCAACAAGAGCGTACTGCGTCATTAAAGGCTATACGGTCATAGGTTTCCTCATCTTGTAGAGGGTGTGATTTATCCTCAAACAACCGCCCCACTAGAAAGTTTGGTATCAAAGCATAAGCTTGATAAGTCTCAAAGCCTTTATGTCTACCCAACCGACCAAAGCGTTGAATAAAGTTTCCGGCGTCTGCTGCCTCAAAAACTAAAAAATTAATCCGAAAATCTACTCCCACATCAATTGTGGATGTGCCCAAAAGCAAATCAGCTTCTTCAGCAGATCTAGCTTTTTCTGTCTCCCCTGTTAAACCTGTATTTTCTCGGACTTTCCATCGCGGTTCCAAAACCTCCTTTAACTTGGGGAGTAGCTTTTTAACAGCGGCAATTGAATTGAGAATAATTGCTCCTTTACTTTGGGGATAATTTTTAAAAAAGCTTAATATAACCGTTTCAGCATTCTCCAATATCCAGTCATAACTAGAGCGTAGATTAGGCTCTAGATTTTTAACAAAACTTAATTTAAGGGGCTGGTTAATCTGCCGCCAGTTTTTGTTTGACGAATATAACGAAAACCGATAAGCATCTTGAGCAACTGGATTAATAATTTTGTAATTAAGTTCAGCCTTTAATAAAAAGTTTTCTAATAGTAAATTGGGTGTAGCAGAAAGAAACAAGAACTTCTTACGATGAGCAACAGTGTGCTTAATCATAAGTATGGAATTGATGACACTCGTAATTTGAGGAGATGAGAAAATATGAAACTCGTCATAGATAAAGAGCTTGTACTTTTCATCAATCCGTCTGAATAATCTATCCGGGTTATCTATTTTTCCCTTGAGATAGTAGAAGTTATGGATGTAGTGAAAAATATCAGGGTTAGTAAGTAGAATTTCCGATTGGCTGGAGAAATTCTCTAATCCTTCTAGTTTGGAAGGCAGCTTGCCAGCGATCGCATACTCTTCCAGAATCCTTGCATTCAGGCGATTAACTTGAGGCTCATATTTGGGCTGAAATTGCTTTTTGTAGCCTTGCACCTGTTTTTCCTGATCGCGTGCGAGTTCATTAGTGGGGTACATCGCTAAAGTGTACTTACGTTCTGTCATCGCCGGGAGGTAAGCAGCTAGACTCTTGCCATCGCCAGTCATCGCTGTATTGAAAACTACATCAATGTTGTCGTCTCTTAGTGCTTCGATCGTTGCTGCTTGATGCCAGGATAAGTTAGATAAACTTGTGGGCAAGTTCACTTTCTTGGGAAGTGACTCGGCTGGACGAGAATAGACAGGCTTAAGAAAAATCGCATAGTCAGTCACGGCTGGACTTCCTACTGAAGTGATTTATATTTAAACTATAAACACAATAACACGTTTTTGCCAAAGTGCAAGTATAAAAAACAATGTCGAGAAAAAAAGATGCTCTTACCCTGTCAGTTCCTCCTGGTACTAAAGAGCAACTTGAGGCGATCGCACGCCGTTTAAACATTCTCTGGGGCAAAGAACCCAGTGTTTCCGGTTTAATTGTGGCGATCGCACAACAGCAGCTAGAGGTTGGGCTGCGCTTCACCCTCACCAAAGTGCAAGTACAAGCCCTAGAGCAAGCGACCAAAGCCTTGATAGACTCTGGTTACATACCCGAAGCTCAAACGCTGCTTAGGCTCATCCTAGAGCGTGGTGAAATTGAATCACCTCTGAAGCAGTCTTTATTGCAACGCATCGGTCAGCCAGAGTCAGCTTGGCGGGTGCTGATCGAACAACAGCGGGAAAATCGACAACCATTTCATCTCTACTACCAGGACTCCCAAAAACGCGCTTGGGAGTTTAGCGTCCGCCATGCACAGATCAACTTTAGGGAAAAGCGGTATTACTTAGATATCTGGAGTCAAGAGACAGAGGGCAATCAAGATGTGCCAGAACTGGCTCACAATTGGTCTCTAAGGCTGGATCGGATTACCAACTTAGTGATTATGCCCATTGAGGGTGTATGGAAAGAGAATCTGGATTTCTTAAAAGTGTACTTACACTTTCGGCACGGGCTAGCTCGTGCCTACGAACCCAGACCGGAGGATATTAGCGATGAATGGGAGGGCGATGTGCGGAAAGTAGTTCGGAAAGTGTCTAATACCTTCTGGTTGCAGCGAGAAGTGCTGCGCTATGGGGCTGATTGTGTCGTGATGGCTCCAGAGAGTATGCGCGATCGCATTAAGCAGACGCTGCGCTCCTTATGCCATCAGTACGATCTGGAAATTAGCTAAGTGTGGCTTTTGCGCTCTAGTCCACACTTGGCTAAGACACAGTTGCTCCTGACACCATGTTTCTAAAAATGCTTCCTGCTGTCGCCAGTAGTACCTTAGGAGCATCGAACTCCACGATTCTCCCTTGCTCCATCACCATGATTCTATCGGCATCGATCACAGTATGAATACGATGGGCAATTGTGATCACCGTACAGTGGGCAAAATCATCGTGTAGAGTCTGCTGAATGAGATTGTCGGTTTCATAATCGACGCTAGCCGTCGCTTCATCTAACAGCAGGATACGGGTATTCTTGAGGAGAGCGCGCGCGAGGCACAGCAGCTGGCGCTGACCCATACTAAGATTAGCTCCACCTTCCTTGATATCTGTATCCAATCCCGCAGACAGGTTTTGGATGATGCCCTTGAGATGGGCGCGGCGCAAAGACTGCCAAAGTTGATCGTCTGTAAACTCGTTGAACGGGTCTAAATTAGAGCGAATGGTTCCCTGAAACAGAACTGGTTCCTGGGGAATAATAGTGAGGCGCGATCGCAAATCTGGCAGTGGGATTTGGGAAATATCTACACCGTCAATATAAATATGTCCCTGCGACGGTTCCACCATGCGAAACAAGCTCAACAGCAGAGTACTCTTACCAGATCCCGTCCTACCAACAACTCCAATCTTCTCACCGGGTGCGATCGCGCAGTTAATTTCCTTCAATGCAGGCTCTAGTTCCTGGCGATAGCGCACTTCCAAAGCTTCAATTTTTATTCCTCCCTGATGCGGCCAGTCTGCATTGACTTGCTGCTGTCCCTGCCATCTCTCTGGAGCTAAATTGGCATAGTACTGCATTCGCTCTACAGAGTTCATACTAATCTCTAGTTCCGCGATCGCATGAACCGCCCTTCCCAGCGCCCCCGTAACGCTCATAGCATAAGTAATGGAAAGCCCAGCCAGTCCAGCGGCAAGGCTATTACGGGAGAGAACAGCTAACACCGCTGCCGTACCCACGAGTATCACGCCCATAATATCCAAACGCAGACTCAGCCATCGTTCCAGACAAAGCTGCGTGAATAGCGCCCGCTGGCTTTGGTCAACTTTTGCATAGATTTCTTGAGTAAACAGCCTTTCCAGACCAAAAGCCCGAATTGTAGAGCTTCCCGCCAAGGTTTCAGAAAAGTGAGCATAGATGGGTGAATGGGCGATCGCTTCCAAGCGGTTCACCTCGCGGGCAGACGCTCTAAAATATTTCTGGATATTGTAATAAACCCAAGCTAGCGGCACAATTGCCACCAGAGCCAGAGGAGTTGCTCCAATAATCACAACAGCGCTGGAGAGCAACAGGAACAGCGTACTGATACCATCCAGTAATTTAAAAATAACTTTCTGATCGATTACCTTTTGGTCTTTACTAAAGCGATTCAACACCCGCCCAATCGGTGTAGCTTCAAAAAAAGAAAGAGGAGCGTGCAGCACCCCATAAAGAAGCTTTTTATGCAGCTTTTGAGCAGCTTTCACACCCCTAAGCGCCATATATATGGCTCGCAGAAAAGTTATTATTACTGCCAGAATTCCCAGCCCTATAAATCCCACCAAAAATAAAGCACCAGGACTTCGCTCATCAGAAGCCCAATAAGCCAACCAGAAATCTGAGCCAACGCTCACCACTTCCCGCAGGATAAATAATCCCACAATCAAAAGCAGTGCTGCTTTTGTCCCCAACATACCAATGTATGAAAAATACAGATCTGCCTTCACCGCACCAGTAGCCCGTTCCTCCTCTTCAGTTATTCGAGCAGAATCTTTTACCAATAGTGCCTGTTGATCTAAATTCCCATTGATTTCTAGTGTGCTTGCTTGGTTTTTTGCTATAAGAGTATTTGCATCATCTTTACTTACCGCAACTACCAAGTTACTCAAATCATTATTTATCTCAATTCCTTTGCCATCACCATTTTGATATGCCCTCAGCATTCTTCCAAACTGGCTATTGCTTTCTTGTAACTCCTTGGGCGTGCCAACTTCTCTAATTCTGCCCTCTTCCATAACAATAATCCGGTCAGCCACCATTGCATAATCCAATCGATGGGTAACCAAAATTCGCGTTTTATTTTCCAATATCCCCAGGAGGCATTGTTGAAGAATTTGTCTCCCAACAATATTATCTAAAGCGCTAAAAGTATCATCTAATAAAAATACATCAGCATCACTATATACTGCACGAGCTAGGCTAAGCCGTTGTTTCTGACCTCCCGAAAGATTAATTCCTCTCTCGCCAATTTCGGTAAAGTCCCCAGCGGGAAAATTTTGCAAATCTTCTCTAAGGCAGCACGCCTGAAGAACCGAGTCGTATTTCTGATCTCTGAAATCAGCATTGCAAACGATATTTTCTCTTAGAGATCTATTTAAAATCCAAGCTTGCTGAGAAACGTATGCAATCCGTCCCGAGACCTCTCTATGTCCTTGTAATAGCTCTAATTCACCCATCAAACAGGATAAAAGAGAGCTTTTGCCCGAACCGGGAGATCCAACTACAGCAACAAATTCACCCGGTTTAATATCAAGACTGATATCTTTAAGAGTCGCTTTCCCTTCCTGCCAGGAGAAATAAGCATGAGACGCTTGCACGCTACCCGCTGGCAGTTTACTTGCAGGTGTTTCAGGGAAAGAGGGCAACTTCAGAAAGCTTTCCAGTCTGCGCGCAGAAGCCTGTCCTTCCACAAAGCTAACCACAAGATTAGGAATACGGAGCAAGGGCCGTTGTAGTAAATTAAAGCAAGCTAGTCCAGAAAAGACATCCGCAACATTCAAGCCTTTACCTAACAAAACACGGCAACTGAAAGTAACAAGAGCCACCATGGCTGGAGTTCCCAGAAATATCAGATTGAGGATTGCTGCCTGCCAAGCAAATTTATTCAGTTCTTTAATTTCTTGCTCTCTGATTGCCGAAATATTTTTATTAAAGTTTTTTTCCCAAGCATAAAACTTAACAACTCGAATACCATTAAGAATATCGTTTATCAACCCTACTCGCCTATCAGATAAGTGATTTATCTGTTGAACAGTACCTTCCATTCGCCTGGCAATTTTGCTGGAAAGAGGGAGGGAAATTATCAAAGTAAGAATTCCCGCAAAGCTAGCTGTGCCCAAGATGAAGTATGTCAAAGATACAGCGGCAATGACGACAACCACAGCCATAATAAAAATTACGCAGTCTTCGGACGCTAAATAAACGCTTTCCACGTCTTTAGACATTAAGTTAACGATCTTACCAACAGAGAAGTACTGCCGTGCTTCTGGTTTGAGTTGCAGAGATTTTTGATATATCGTGCCGACAAGACCAGCGCGTATGCGAAAGCCAAATTTATTAGTAGTTAGGAAACAGTGATGGATTGCCATCCATGAAATAAAACTTGAGATAAACATACCTGCTGCAAGCAGAAAACCATCAGAGATTTTTGCTTGAGGCTGCTCCAGGAAGTTCAGAAGTTCTCTTAAGAGGAACGGGGTTGCTATACTTGTAATTGAGTGCAAAAGACCAATGGTAACCGCAGCAATAAATATCTTTTTATGAATCAGAAAAATAGATAAAAAAATAGAATGTTTTTTGTAAGAATTTTGTTGAAAAACTTGAGTAAACTCCTTTGCACAACTATGCGATTTTTCTGGTGGGTTAAGCGGAAAAAGATCCTCTTCTCCTAGAGTTCTTTTGCTGCCTATTTGAAGTAGGGGCTTAACCCATGAGGTAAATAAACGTGAGTGCCACGGTGCTTGATATTCTGGAGTTAACAGTGACATGAGAACCTCAGATATGGTAGATAGGCTTTTCCGACGGAATGAAGCTATTTATTACTTTAGTGCAGCATGACGGAAAAACTGACCCGTAAAAATTGGCGTTGCACAATAGAAGTATGATGCAATGTTCACACTGTATAGCAATTAGCAATTAGTTTTGAGCAATTAGCTTTGAGCAGTTTTCAGTTATAGCTAGCCCAGGTTTGGTATTATATTCATCGTTCAACCGTAATAATTTGTACTTGCTGGCTAATTTGCTCGCAGCGATCGATTGCTTCCTGAACCGTTACGCCTGTGGCAATAATATGACCCGATCGATCGTATGATTCATTCACCACATTGATGCGATCGCCTACTTCAACCCACACATACATTTCTACCAGCCCTGTTGACTGTTGGGCGACTTCCAACCCAGAGATCTCCTGAACAATTCCCGCAGGAGGCGCGAGGAAACGAATGGCTGCTCCGGCTTGCAGTTGGGGTGAAGTTTCTAAGGGTTCTACAACGCCACAAAACCAGCCTAAGGTCATTGCCTTCATGTCAATACCATAAGCCACCTGCACTAATTCATTGATTCGATCTCCACCAGGACGATTATGGGACTCTATAATCCGCAGTCCTTTTTTCGTTAGCTTAATTTCCGTATGTGCAGGACCTTCCTCCAATTTGACAGCATCGAGGAACGTCTTAACGAAAAGAACAACCTGCTCATACGTCTCGGCATTGAGCTGTGCAGGTATGGAATGACCAATTTCTACGTGATTTGATAAGGTTACTTTGTCTGTCGCTGCCAGTACCACATGCCGTCCATGAAACGTGAAAGACTCTACACTAATTTCTGGTCCATCTAGGTACTCTTCCATCAAAAAACTTGAGAGGTTGAGTGCCTGCACCTGTTGCCAAATCTCCTCCAGTTGAGCAGTGTCGTCAACCCGGAAGACCCCTAGGCTGCCTGAAGCATCAGTTGGCTTAATCACGATTGGTAGACCATTGTCTTGTACAAAGGTCAACATATCTGACAAGGTGTACCCAACCTGGGCAGCAACAGGGCTGAACCCTAACTGATTTAGGCGCTGCCGCATCAGAGATTTGTCTTTGAGAGTTTTGACAGTCTCGATCGAGTTGCCAGGTAACCCAAGAGCATCACAAACGTAAGCCGTGGGAATGAGGGCATCCTCATTCATGGAAATAGCACTAGCAAACGGGAACAGAGACTGAAGCGTTTTGCAAATCGGAATCAAAACATCAATGTCTTCATAATCGATCAAGACAACCCGATCGACATAAGGTAGTAATTCCTCTCGGAACCTCTCCTTGTGCTGAATGTAAATAATCTCTAACCCCCAAGGCTTGGCTTTTTTCAGAGTTTCCGCGATCTCTCTGCCGCCACCAATGTAGAGAATGCGATTCGTTGATGACATAGTATGCAATGACATGAAAAACGGTTTGTAGTTCTCAATATAGCCTTTGAGATAAATCATTCACCCACTGTGCAACGCCAAAAAATTTGCCCGTCGCCTCTAGGAACTGTTCAAAGACTTCGGCTCTGATGCACTAAATAGCCCCAAATGGCACGTCATGAACAATTTATCTTTCAGCTAGTCAAAAAGCTTCAATAAAAGCTTTTTTAAGAATGCACCAATGTTTTAGATTTTTCTAACTTTTCATATTTTATTTCAAAAGAGCTAATTGTTTTTTCCATGTCAGCTTCAATTTCCTTAGAACTATTACCCTTATATAAAAAGGTTCCGCTAATATGGTTGTAGCCTCCATTACCATCCAATATTTCACCTGGCTCTGGTAATATCTCTTTATATAAGGTGGCAATGGTTCCTTTAAGCTGTTTACAGCGGATAACTTTACAAGGTGTTTCGCGTGGTTCAGGAATCAGTAAATCTCCACCCAAAATTAATTTATTGATGGGATTTAAACCACAAAATTCTTCAATTTCCATTTTTATCCATTCTTGTACTAAATTTATTCCATAAAGATCTTTTATCAAGATCGGAGTCCCCCCACCTCCAACACGAGCAGCAATTTCTAAAAATACTGGTTCTCGCTCATCTTGTAAAATAATTTCCAAATGGAATGCACTATTATCTAGCTCTAGAACTGTTAATACTTTTTGGGCGAAGTGTAAAAGCTTGTTTCTCAAAAACTGATCGTCAATAGCAACAGAACCTAGCGGCTTACCGTTGTTATAATCAAGACAAGTATTCAGATATTTAGACACAGTACTAAAAACTATTTCTTGAGCGTGGACTAACCCATCTATGTGAAAAATAGGCCCAGAGATATATTCTTCACATTCATAATTGCTGATATCAATTATTTGTAGGGTGATTTGCAATTGCTCATCATTATGAATTAGATGAACTCCTTGGCTGCCACTACTATCTTTAGGTTTTAAAATCACCGGATAACCAATTTTTTCAATAAAAGCTAAAGTATTGAGACTATTTTCACAATCTAGAAATTCAGGAACTCGTATATTACCTTTTTTTACTTTTAGCTTCATAGCAACTTTATCCCTAAAAAACTGAACTTGATTTTTCTGCATTCCAGGTACAGAAAGCTCGGTTCGTAAAATAGCTGCTTGGGTTAAGTCTTTTTCTGAAAGTGCAATTATTTTATTAATTGGCCCAAACTCTTCAATTATTTTCCTGCTACATTCGAGTAAAGTATCAATCTGAGTTAGATCATCTAATTCAAAAACTTTGCCAGTCAAGTTAGATTCAGGATTAATTCCTTTTTTCCCGGATGAATTAACCAAGTAACTTACCCTATATTTATCAGAATCAATAAATCCATCATAATCAGCAAACTTATCTGGCCAGCGATGTATAGCTAGGATGTTTTTGCGAACCATATTGTCCTCCTTGTAAAGATTGTAGAGTATACTTTATTACGTTAGTCAGGTAATCGAAGATGATCCCTGATTAAATCAGTGCAATAGAAGGGTTAGTATATCACTCGATAGGGTATCCTCCGATCAGGCTCTGCCCAGTTTCTGCTAAACCTAAAACTTCTCTTGAACGACTTACGAGCGCCCTGATTTCATTGGTTACATCTGTTTCACTATTTGCCACCCAGTTGTTGAGTAAATTAAATTTATTAGCACCCAGCTTAAGTTTAAGCTCTTCATTTCCCCTGCCAAGATTGATTTCTCGAATGCCATGTCTTTCTGCAAACTTATAGCGCTGATATTTGTCGGCGATATAAAGATTGTGACCTTTTCTAATCTTTTCTTGATCAATACCCTGCACAAGGGTATACATTTGTGAACGGCTTTGGTCGAGTAATGAGATAGAGGCTTGGACTTCCTGAGAAGTTTCTTTGTCTCTATAGATACAGATCAATAGGTTTTCGCCAAGAACTGATTCAGAGATGTGTTTTAGAATAGAGTAGCTATAGAAATTGATAGCATGACCATACTTATTCACATTAAACTCGTGAATATCAGCAGTGGTTTTAAGTATAGAAGGGTCTGTACGAATTTGTTCAAGGGTATAAAACTCAAATTCGTAGTCTTTTTCTGCCATCCGTACTAGCCGCAGGATCTCTCTAAATCGTTTACCGCCTAATTGCGATCGCAGATCGTCATCAACCCCGTTCTTAATTTCGTAAATCGCTTCGATAAACCAGGGAATTGGCTGGAACCCATGCGATCTCAATGCTGCCACAGAAGCATTGTTACGAATCGTGGGAATCAAAAACTGGTGTACGCCTTTTTTATCTCCCATTTCCAGGTATTCCGCAATCTCGGACGAAGTGGGAACTGGAGTTGAGGTGTTATAGAAACAGCCGCCTAAGACGAGAGTAGGAGTTTTGTCGAGATTGGGAGTCTCAATTCCAAAACGTCGAACCCAATGCATAATGCGATCTAGCCTGAGTATCGGCTCTTCAATGCTATAAAGTTCAAGAAAAAGGTTCTGGAAAATTTTTCTCGCCTCAGGGGTTTCTACAAGTGGAGCGCACTTCATTTCAGTAAGATTCCTTAAATTTTCTGAGTCCCAGCGTTTACCGCTGCGCGGAGTTATGAAGGTTGAGCTTTGAATTAAAAATTAATAATTCAAAACTCAAAACTTAAAACTCATAACTTTTTCACCCCTATACAGGGATACCTTCAATGACGCTGAATCCGGAGGGAGTTGGGATAATATTTGTTAGTTGGAAGCCCGACGCCTCGAATAGTTCTTGATATTCCAGTCCGGTACGCTCACAGCCGCCTGCCACTACCAGCATGACTAAGTCATTTATCTTGGCAACAGATGGTTTGTTGCCAGCTGGCAAAACCCGCTCGATGACTAGGAGTTTTGCATCTTTGCTCATCGATTTATGGCAGTTTTTGAGAATTGTACGAGAGCGATCGTCATCCCAGTCATGGATTACGCTCTTGAGAAGATAGGCATCGCCACCTTGTGGCACTTCTGACTCAAAGAAATTGCCAACGATAACCTCGCTGCGTTCCCCAACACCTTCTGCCTCTAAAAGGCGCTGCGCCCCTTCAGTAGCGAAGGGTAATTCAAACAAAACACCTGTCATGTGTGGGTTTGCCTTCAAAATTGACGCCAGCAGCAAGCCGTGTCCTCCACCCACGTCCACAATGCGATTGATACCAGAGAAGTCATAGGCGCTGACAACGGCAGAGTGTACTTGCGTTGTCAATTGAGTCATAGCTTGGTTGAAAGTTTCTCCCGCCTCAGCGTTTTGTGAAAGGTACTCAAAATGTCCCATTCCGTAGATGTGGTTGAAGGCTGTATTGCCTGTCATCACACTGTAATGAAGATCTGCACAGGCTCGGTAAGGCTCTTCACCAAACAAAATTGCCGCAGTACGCAAAGAGTCTGGAACATCTGTTCGCAAGAGTTCTCCCATAGGGGTCAACTCAAATCGGTTATCTGCAATTTCGGTAAGCACTCCTACACTAGCGAGTACGCGCATCAACCGATAAAGCGATCGCGGATGCGCTCCAGTAGACTGCGCCAGCTGATCAGAGTTTTTCGCACCATCCTTCAGCAAATCGGCAATGCCCAGCTTCGCGGCAACATAGATTGATTGTGAAGCGAAATATCCAGTTATTAGTTGACGCAGTTCTACAGGAAGCGATACTTGGTCATTGTCTGTCTGGTTGTTGTTCTGTAGGATTTGTGCTTGCTGTAACATTTGTTTGGGTTTCTCCGTTTGTTGGTTAATTTTGTGGGTTGGTATTATTTGACCGATTGCAGTAATTTGGGAGCAGAGTTTTGCAACTCTATATCCCTACAACGCATCAGTTGATGAATCCGGATTTCTATTTCTAAATCGTCAATCTTTTCTGCAATGCCTTTGATTTGGATCAATTCGTCAACAATTAGCCTTTGTTGCTGCTCGATTCGCAGAGCATCAGCATAAGGAATGTGTGTAAAGGCAATCAATGAATACAAAGGGATATACCTGGTAGGATACATCCGGTTAAGTTTTCTTTCTATTTTCTTCCGCAGCTGAAACTCAGGATTACCTACTAAATCCCTAATTTCAATGAAATGCTGCTCAGATAACATTCCCATTGCCTCTGCATTGGGTCTACGCTGCTCTTCATATTCACGAAAAGTAGCCAGCCAATTGTCTCCATATTTCTCTACGCACTGGTCGAAAAAGGCGCAATCTTCAAAACCTGAATTTGCTCCTTGTCCATATGAAGGCCACATGGCATGAGCTGCATCACCAATTAAGGCCACCTTGTCCTGAAATGTCCAAGGCGAACAGCGGACAGTTACCATCGGGATACAAGGATTGGCAAAATAATCTTGTACAAGATCTGGCATTTCTTGCATAGCATCAGGAAACATCGTTACAAACATATGTTTCAGATCTTGCTCAGTCTTTATGGCATCAAAAGAAAATTCTCCCTCAAAGGGTAGGTGTAAAGTACAAGTAATACTGCCATCAATATTAGGAAAAGAGATGAGCATATGTTGACCCCTAGGCCAAATATGCAGCACATTCTTTTCGCGAGTCCACGCGCCCTTAGCAGACGCTGGAATAGATAATTCTTTGTTGGCGTGTGCTGCATAATGCTGCGAGTAGTCGAAGCGAGACCTTTGTTGCAATCGTTGACGTACCGCCGAGTATGCACCATCTGCACCGATGATTCTATTGGTTTTTCGATGTAATATGCTTCCCGATCTAGAATTTTTAAAGGTAATTGTCGTTGACGATAAATCAAGCCCAATACATTCTTCATTAAAATGAAAATCTATGGGAAAATTCTTTTCTGCATAATCTAACAGTGTTTTGTTGAGTTGATTACGCGAAACTGAATACAGCGCCTCCTGATTGTTGCCATAAGGCTGATGTTCCAGTTGTCTATCTTCCCGATGAATCAACCTGCCATAAACTGGCACAGATATTTGGCGAACAATGTCACCTAAACCAGCAGCATCAAGCGCCTTTAACCCTCTATCGCACAGCGTTATATTAATAGATTTACCGCGTTTTGAGGGAACTTTTCTCAGGTCTTGATTGCGCTCGAAAACTTCAACTTTATAACCTCGTTTTGCTAGATAAATAGCTAACAAAGAACCAATTAAGCCAGAACCAACAATCGTAACATCTTTCATTTTGCTAACCCAAATTTTTAAATTTTCCCTGATCTAAGGGAGTTTTGAGTTTTAAGTTATGAGTTTTGAATTATTAATCTTTAATTCAAAACTCATAACTCCACGAAGCGGTAAGGATACGCCATTACGCATTTACGCGGCTCTTGCTTCAGTAAGATACTCCGACTGCTCTTGAGATTTGATCGTGTGCGTTAAGTACTCATACTGAGATGGCAACGTAGCACTCAGGTATTCCGCTTTCTCTTTAATTGCATTAAAGGTATCTAAAGCATTCTGGTCGTATAAATGATCCAGAATAGGTAGACTGCTTTCAGGTGTGTAATTGAGTCCTAGCAACATAACAGAATAAGAGTAAGACTCGAAACCATGATAGTTCTGATTGACGTTCTTGTTGTTTGGCAGTCTGCTTTTCCACAATCTCAATCTTTCACGTAGTTCTTCCGAGACTACGATATCTTCTTTGCTAGCCTTCCAGAACGGTGTGTCGGTTCTATCACTGGCGTAGTAATGAAGTGTCAAGAACTCCCGAACGCCATCTATGCAATTAGCCACCGCTTTGTTATAGCTGCGAATCAAATCTTCGTTGAACGATTTGTCGGGGAAGTGGCTAACTAACTCTTCAATGCCATGCTGAATAAAGAATATCCCAGTAGATTCTAGCGGTTCAACAAAACCACTGGAAAGACCAATCGCAACGCAGTTCTTTACCCAGGAGTTCCTATTTCGTCCAATCCTCATCTTGATGTGCAATGCCTTGCAACCATCAGAAACTTCTCCTAAGTACTGGCGAAATTCCTGCTCTGCGTCCTCTTTAGAGATAAATGCGCTTGAGTAAACATACCCCGTGCCTTTTCTGCCGTAAAGAGGTATATCCCAAGACCAACCAGAACTTAGCGCGGTTGCGGTTGTGTAAGGATTGATGCCATCTTTTTTAATATCGGTGGGTATCTGCATCGCGATCGCGCTATCGCACAATAGCGACTCGGAAAAAGAAATGAATGGCTCACCAAGAGCTTTATTGATCAACAGACCACGAAAACCAGTACAGTCTATAAATAGGTCTCCACTAATACCGCAACGGTTTTTGGTGTTGATGTGATCTATACTTCCGTCCTCTCTTAGCCCTACTTCTAGCACATCATCAACAATCTGCTTCACTCCCCTCTGCATTGCATAATCTTTCAGGAATCTGGCGAGCAGGTTGGCATCAAAATGATAAGCGTAGGGATACTGAACTTTTAAATTAGCTAGTCCGTTTTTTTCAACGCTTTCCTTTTCGGAAAATATAGGTTGAACTTTATCATCAAATACTCTGCCGTTTAAATATCTGGGTGACTTCTTATTGTCACAGAGCATCGGGATTAGGAAGCAAGAATAATCTAATGCCTCCTTGCCTTTCTTCATTTTTAGCCACCATTCTGAGATATCAAACCCATCAACAGTGTCATATCTCTGAAAAGGATGATAGAAGTGTCTACCTTCTGAATTCCAATTAACAAACTTGATTGCCATCTTGTACGTGGCGTTGCATTTTGGCATCCATTCCGACTCTTTGAGACCAAGAAAGTCAAAAAATAGTTTAATTGTACTAAATGTTGCTTCTCCAACTCCAATTGTTGTGATATTAGATGATTCAACTAGGGTAATATTAACATTCTTATTGAGAGCTTTGCTCAAGTACGCTGCCGTCATCCAGCCTGCCGAACCACCGCCAACAATTACAACATTCTGTACATTCTGTGACATGGTGAAACTTCCTCCTAAATACTTTAATGATGGTGTTATTTTAAGGAATTGTTGTTTAAATAAGTCACTTTAGTCAAAGTTACAACTATTCCTTAAAGACTGTTCTGTGGTTGCTTACTTTTTTATCTACAAAGTCAGTTGTGACTTTTCCAGAATCATCCCTAAATTTTTACGTATTTCCACGGAGGAATGCCTGAAAGCAATACAGGACAAGGAGCCAGGATAATAAAAACCTACCATTTCCCAAGCTTCAAAGGCTGACGTTCTCCGCAAAAATCATTTTTCTCTACATAATTTGGTTGTTTATACTAAACGAAAAAATATACCCCCAGCATGAAATGAATGCTGGGGGTACGCGTACAAAGTCTGTCTACGCAGCCTCAATTTAGCCTGCGTAGACAGCCTTAGTTTGTGTAGCCACGAGTTTAGTCGTCAGGCATTTTTACTTCTTTGAGCACCCTAAGTAGTCTTTCATTTTCTTCGTATGTAGAAATGGCAATTCTTAGGGAGTTCTGAATCTGGAAGGACATATCAGAGACAAGTGCATTTGCCTTAAGAAGGTTTTCATATACTATGCTTGAGTTGAAAAACTCAACCAGAATGAAATTAGCTTGGCTCGGATAGACTCGATTGACGATAGGGAGCTTCTCAAGTTCTAAATAAAGGCGATCGCGTTCTGAGCGAATCATTTTCACACTTTCTCGAACCTGTTCAACATCAGAAAGCTTGTCTGCCACAGCGTTCTGAGCTGGTACATTAAAAGAAAAAGGCTCGATCAGCAATCTCAGCGTGGACGGGATTGAGGGTTCCGCAATTACAGCACCACTTCTTAAACCTGCAAGTCCCCAAGCCTTGGAGAATGTACGCAACACGACGAGGTTAGGATATTCTGCAATCAGTCTTATGCTTGAGTGTTGGTCAGAAAAATCTATGTATGCCTCATCCACAATTACGAGTCCAGAGGACTTCTCTAGGACATCAACAAGCTGATCTTGACTTATAGTGGAGCCTACAGGATTGTTAGGATTACAAATAAACGTCAGCTTGGCGCGAGTGGCAGCTATGGCATCCGTATTCAGAGAATCGAAGTTATCGCCAACTAGCGGCACATCAACAACATCAATATCATATCCCAGAGCATAATTTCTATATGCTGAGAAGGCAGGATTCTGAATGCAGATCCTATCAATATGAGGTTCACAAAATGCCCGAATCAGTAAATCAATAGCAACGATAGAGCCAGGAGTAAACAAGATATTCTCAGCAGAAAAAGAGGCTTTCTCGTTTTGTCTTCTAAGTTCCCCTGTCAGAAACTCAGCATATTTTGCTTGAACTCCAGTGGTGTTGGGAGAAGGGTAACTTCCGTATTCACCCGCATAGGGATTGGTATTAATGCGTTCTGTCGTTGCTTGGCGATACCGTGCTATTGGCTCAGGTAAACTAAGTCTATTTAGGCTTTCCCGAGCTAGAGGATGCACAGCGTTCGGTCTGGTTATTCGGTTTTTAATTGGCTCCACAAATAAATTGGCGGGCTGGTATCCCAAAGGTTTTTCAGTTATCGTTGTATCTAT
This sequence comes from Aphanothece sp. CMT-3BRIN-NPC111, assembly GCA_019359765.1. Taxonomy (GTDB): domain Bacteria; phylum Cyanobacteriota; class Cyanobacteriia; order Cyanobacteriales; family JAHHGU01; genus JAHHGU01. The sequence goes on along the minus strand of JAHHGU010000012.1, from coordinate 50,433 downwards.
TTTCATGTTAGTAACTCTCTACAAGTTCTGCTATTCTTGCACATAGAACATTAAGCATATCCCACCCTTCTTTTTGAATTTGCATCAGTCTGTCGTAGGTTTTTTGCTCAAGATCGATCAGCAAGTCCAGCCCCATTTCCTGATGATCCTCATCTGCTTCATCGTGAATAGCAAAGTATTCTGTATCTTGAAAGGCTGCCATAATTGGATTGGCAATCGTACTAAAGGCGCTCGATCCGACTTCAAGTACAAGGTGTACCAGTACAGTTTTTTCTGTATTGTCCAGAGTTAGCATCTTCCAGGCAAACCAGTTTGAAGTTGCCTCTAATATGGGGTCCCATACTATCTGTACCGCATCTCCTCTTTCTGCTGCCAGATTTGTGTTATGTCCATATTCTTCATCTAAATGTTTTTTGAACAACTGAGCAAACTGCCGATCTTCCGTAAACGCAGATCTAGTCAAAATTGTTTTCTGAAAGAAGTTAGACCACACCTGAACGCAGTCAAAAAATCGATTTCTCAGGCGTTCCTCTGCAAGCCGTCCACTCGTAACCAAATCAAACATTGGGTTTTTCTTGTGGTCTTCTGTGAACTGCTTGTTCCTTTGCAATAATTTTTCCAGACCTGGATTGCCCTTTTTGGCTTGCTTTACTTGCAAGCGATCGCCTGCAAACGTAACCTGTGCTTCGCTTGGGTTTTCGTATATCCCTCTCCCTTCAAATTGAATGGAAAGCCCCCAAAATCCATCATCTCCGGCGCCAACGAAGCCGTGTAGGCAACCACTGGGGATAATAACAATATCACCATCAGAAAATTCACCTTCAATATCTCCCTGTATGCGTCCTTTCCCATGACACATGATAATCATGGTTTTAATAGGATGAATATGACTTTCAAGAACTTCTGAAGGTTTAAGGCTTACCCAAGCCAGAGACATTCTACCCTCATCTGGCAAGAATTTTAATAGATCTGGATGTTTGCGGAAATCTTTGAGAATGCCAAGATTCTGCTCCACATTATCAACAACTACTGTTTTCAGAGTTGGTATTTCTTCTCTACGGATGATCTTAATTGTTTCCCTTAGAGAAGGTTCCGGGTCTGCTGTTATAAGACTTGGAATTGTTTCAAGCTGATTACCCATTGATGCGTCTCCTAGTTGTGCTGCTAAACTTGCTGGTTTACTATACTGGTCACTTAGTCAAAGGACAAAATTATCCTTTGCATGGACGTTTAATTCTAGAGTTTTTCCAGTAAATACTGATACAAAAGTCAGGATGTGGAAAATCGGTCAAGACAAACAGTAGCCAAAGTATCCCACTTAGCAAGAGCGGCCTAGGTGCATCTCACTGTTGTCGGGGTACACTAATCTACCAACTGAAGTTGCCGCTTTCCGGATATGTTGACTATTTACTTGTTAGGAGACAGCAGAAACGCACGCTAGCGCGCATCGCGACTAAAAAGCAAACCGCCTCCCAACAGTAGGAGGCGGTTTTTTGTCAGAGCGAGTTTGCATGAATTCTCTTATTCGGGCTATGGTCGGATGATCCGGTGCATGTCCAGAACTGGCGGAGCAATTTGAGTCTGCGTTAGCAGATCGTGAACCTGCCCCCGGTGGTGTGTCTGGTGATTAAAAAAATGCGCGATCAACAGGTCAACTGGATCGGTATGAATATTTCCTTGGTTATTTCGGTATTGAATCTTACGGCTCAAGAACTCGTCGTTTAAATTAGATGCGAAAATTTCAATACGCTCATCTTCTGATACACGCGCCATCCTCAGTTGGTCAAAATCCTCATAGAGAATGGCATCGAGTCCGGTGGAGCCGATCTCTTTGCCCTCGAATCGCGTCAGCCAAATGCGATCGCCCACCATAATGTGGTTAAGTGTTCCGTGAATACTTTTGAAGAAGGCTGGTCTGATGCGCTTACGCTCTGCATCGGAAAGTTGAGCGCAAGCTTCATAGAGCCTGCAATTTGCCAGAGTATTATAACGGGCGAGCATCTGGAAGTGCGCTATAAGCATATTGATCGAAGTGTGAAAATTAACAGCCGTTCCCAAAACATTTCAGGGTGCCTTCTTTGGAGAAGAACACCCTGATTTACATGGATTCATTTGCTCTAGTAGACTATTGGATGCCTTATTGAGTGGCTACGCCCCTCTGCCAGCTACATCACACTAAATTATGATATAGCTCCTTAATATCGTTAAGCTTAGCTCAGTGAGGCACCGCTACGGTCATAGCTACTCCGGAAGCTGGGATGTGGCTGCCCTTGGATGTGGTTCCAATACTCAGCAGCCTCAGCAGGAAGGCCGATTTCAACCGCTGCACGACCCAGCATGGATTGCTGACGATTCTTGATGAGGTGATGATGACGCATCATTAGGGCGCGTGCTTGTTCTTGAGTAGACATTCCTTAAACCCTCTGTTTTTTATTTCTGTACTTAGCATAACAAATAAATTCTGTATCTAAAATTACAAAATGGCTTTTTTAACAAAATTTAATAAAAAGCTGTGTAGAGCAGGATCTGCACCATTGGCAGCGACCAGACAAACTCATACTAAATAGATAGCTAAGACAACCAGGAGATCAAAAAATGCCTACCCCCTGTCATATCCTTGTAGAAGGTAACCCAGTGATCATCTACGCCAGCCGCAATGGCAACCCCAACAAGGTGCTACCCATTCTCAAGCGATTTATACAGAAGTTTTGGCAGGAAAGAGAAAGCTCCGGAGAAGACCGGGATACCCCTGGATGCTTAGCAGCTCAGATTCTTGTCCGGTTTGGCTATGAAATTTGTGAGGATGATTTCTCTAACTTGCGTGTAGGTCTCAATTACGACTCAGATGTGGAATATATCTACTGGGTGGCATTAGATCGCAACGTGAGTGTCTGGACTCCAGAGGCGGCCTATCGCCATAATCCTACTCTGGGGTTGGAAGCCTGCCGCCATTTAATTGAGGAAGCCTGTTGATATCCTCCCCCGTTTATAAAACGGGGGATTCCGAAGCTAATTGAGGAGAAAGGCGCGACGATCTGCCAATGCGCGATCGCTACTCGCGTCAGTTTGGCAATCCCTGTCCGATACTAGGTAAAGATGATCGTGTTAGAAAAAATCGCTTTATGTTTGACACCCTAGGTGAAAATTTAGAAGGTGCCTGGAAAAAACTGCGGGGTCAGGACAAAATTCGAGAGTCCAACATCCAAGACGCCCTGCGGGAAGTGCGCCGCGCTTTGTTGGCGGCAGATGTTAATCTCCAGGTGGTCAAAGATTTTGTCACTGAGGTCGAAGCCAAGGCACTGGGAGCAGATGTCATTGCTGGAGTCCGACCAGATCAGCAATTCATCAAAATTGTCTACGACGAGCTAATGCAGGTAATGGGGGAAACTAACATCCCTCTAGCCCAAGCTGAAACAAACCCAACCGTTGTACTGATGGCTGGGTTGCAGGGCACTGGTAAAACAACAGCCACCGCTAAGCTGGCTTTGCACCTGCGTAAATCTGACCGTAGTACACTTCTGGTGGCCACAGACGTCTATCGACCAGCGGCAATTGATCAGCTGGTGACGCTGGGGCAACAAATTGACGTACCCGTGTTTGAACTCGGTACGGACGTTGACCCCGTAGAGATTGCCCGCCAGGGGGTGGAACGAGCCAGGGAAACAGGTGTCGATACCGTGATTATCGATACCGCTGGACGCTTGCAAATTGACTCCTCCATGATGGCGGAATTAGTCCGCATCAAGGAAACTGTCCAACCCCACGAAACGCTGCTGGTGGTGGATGCCATGACCGGGCAGGAAGCGGCAAATCTCACCCGCACCTTCCACGAAGAAATTGGCATCACGGGCGCTATCCTCACCAAGCTGGATGGAGACACTCGCGGGGGGGCAGCGCTTTCGGTGCGGCGGATTTCCGGTCAGCCGATTAAGTTTGTCGGGGTGGGTGAAAAGGTGGAGGCGTTGCAACCTTTTTATCCTGACCGCATGGCATCGCGGATTCTCGGCATGGGGGATGTCCTGACACTGGTAGAGAAAGCCCAGGAGGAAATAGACCTTGTAGACGCCGAGAAAATGCAGGAGAAAATCCTGGCGGCGAAGTTTGACTTCACCGATTTCCTCAAGCAGATGCGGCTGCTGAAGAACATGGGTTCTCTCGGCGGTCTGATGAAGATGCTTCCGGGGATGGGCAAGTTATCGGATGAGCAGCTGCGGCAGGGAGAAACCCAGCTGAAGCGAGCGGAAGCGATGATCAACTCTATGACACGTCAAGAGCGCCAGAATCCAGATGTGCTATCTGGGTCTCCTAGCCGTAGGCGTCGGGTTGCCCGTGGTTCTGGCTATGCGGAGTCAGATGTGAGTAAGCTAGTGAGTGATTTCACGAAAATGCGATCGCTCATGCAGCAAATGGGTCAGGGTGGAATGCCCGGAATGCCAGGGATGTTTGGTGGTATGGGCAGTGGCAATCCTTCTTCCCAACCTGGTTGGCGTGGCTACCCTGGTGGTCCCACAAAACAGAAAAAGAAAAAGGACAAGAAAAAGAAGGGCTTTGGTACTCTTTAGCTATTAGCGGTTAGCAGTTGGTTGTTAGCTTTTTTAATAAAATTGGGTTGACTTCGGTGTTACGATAGTGTATCAACTTCTCAACCAATAAACAGCTAATAGCTAATCGCTAATAGCTTAAAATCAAACAGAAGCATTATTTCTCAACATGGTTAAACTCAGATTAAAGCGATACGGCAAAAAGCGTGAAGTCAGCTACCGGATTGTAGCTATTAAAAGCACTGCACGCCGGGATGGACGTCCTCTGGAAGAACTGGGCTTTTACAATCCTAGAACTGATGAAACTCGGCTGGACGTTCCAGGCATTGTGAAGCGACTAAAAGAGGGTGCCCAGCCTACAGAAACTGTGCGTCGCCTTTTTGAAAAAGCCAACGTCTTTGAACAAGTCCGTGCCTGAGCCAACGGTGCGCTCTTCCCAACCTCAAGGCACTAGTCCAGACTACGGGGAACTGGTGCGATTTCTGGTGGAACCATTTTTAGATTCACCGGAAGCGCTGAGCGTAGATTGCGAGATGTCAAACGGTAGATCGCGGGTATGGATTCGGGTGGCTTTTGAAGGAGAAGATAAGGGACGTGTGTTTGGTCGCGGTGGGCGCAATATTCAGGCAATTCGGATGGTGATTGAAGCATCTGCTGCCTGTGCCAGTCAATCAGTTTATCTCGATATATACGGTAGCCATACGGCTGCTGCTGAGCGAGAGGGCACCTATGAAGATAAACCAGCTCCTAGAAAAGCCCCACCTCTACCTCGCCCGTCTTCATCCCCCAGACCTGGTTCTAGCTCCCCTCCCCGTAGAGCTTAAATTAAGGCAAAATGGGGCTATATAGTTTCCGTTGGACTTTTAGTAGTTAGTAGTTAGTAGATAATTTTCCTACTAACTACTAACCCAGAAAAACTAACAATCATGAACGAAGTTTATAAGCGTGTGCAGTATAATTTATGATTCAGTTCAGGAGGTGACAAATAGCGAGTGGCAGAAGTACGTTTGGGTGAAAACGAATCGATTGATTCGGCGTTAAAACGTTTCAAAAAGAAAATTCAGAAGGCGGGAATTTTGTCTGAAGTCAAACGCCGCGAACGATACGAAAAGCCTAGCCTCCGCCGCAAACACAAAGCGGAAGCCTCCCGCAAGCGTGGTTACTCTTTTGGAGATTTGTAGCCAAGTCCCCACTCTGCATCACCTGTGGGTACTATCATTGAACGAAAAAGGAAAAATCTCAAAGTATTTGCCTTTTACCTTGCGGAAAGAGGACGCCTGAAAGGACAGCGATCGCGAGCTTGCAGTCAGGCGTCTTTTCGCAATTGAGAAAAATTTTTAGGAGGGAGCAAATGCGAGCATGACAGAGGCATCAAAGACAATTCAACTATCGAGTAATGAGAGCGCGATCGCCTTAGCAGGAGTCCGTGAAGAAAATCTCAAAACCCTGTCGCGGCACACGGGTGCCACTCTAGTGCTGCGGGGGCAAGAACTGCTAATTTCTGGAACCCCCAAACAAGTTGAACGTACTTACGAGATAGTGCGATCGCTCCAATCATTCTGGAAAGAAGGTAAGCGCATCTCTAAGGTGGATATTCGCACCGCTTATTATGCGTTGGATACTGGACGCCAGGAAGACTTGCAGGATATGCAAGAGCATATTCTAGCGCGAACTCGTCGCGGTGAAGAAATCCGCGCCAAAACCATTCCCCAGTGGCAGTATATCCAGGCAGTACGCTCCCACGACCTCACCTTCTCTATTGGCCCTGCGGGCACGGGAAAAACTTTCCTGGCCGCGGTTCTGGCAGTTAAGGCTTTGCTGAATGACGAGTACGAAAGGTTAATTCTGACGCGACCAGCAGTGGAAGCGGGTGAAAAGTTAGGCTTTTTACCTGGGGACTTGCAGCAGAAGGTCGATCCGTTCCTGCGCCCCCTTTACGATGCCCTATATGAATTCATCGACGCGGAAAAAATTCCCAGCCTGATCGAACGCGGTGTCATTGAAGTTGCTCCCTTAGCTTATATGCGGGGTCGCACTCTCAGTAACTCCTTTGTGATTGTGGATGAAGCGCAAAATACGACTCCAGCACAGATGAAGATGGTGTTAACTCGCCTGGGGTTTCGCTCTCGTATGGTTGTTACTGGCGACATTACCCAAACAGATTTGCCCGCTAACCAAGCGTCTGGATTAGTCGTGGCTCAGAAAATATTGCAATCTGTAGAAGGCATTGCTTTCTGCTATCTCTCTAAAACAGATGTCGTCCGCAATCCTATAGTGGAACGAATTGTGGCTGCCTATGAGCAGCATGAAACTTAAAGGGTGCAACGATTGTTTCAATACTAAGAGCCTATCTGAAAAGTGATTTTAAGATATTTTTAACCACAGATAAACACAGATGAACACAGATAGCAGTATTTATTGGGTCACTGAAACAAATGCAATAAAAATAGGCTATGATAGCCTATCATAAAAATAGTTTTGGTAGAGCAAATATCTGCTATCGGCTGTGTATATCTGCTTCATAAAGCGGTAAAAACATCTTTAATCAACTTTTCGGATAGGTTAGAAGTCGTAGATGCTTCTAAACCACTAATGACAGCCGTTACCCAACCCTGTTTTAATCTAGAGGTAATTGGCTACTAACAACTAACAACTAATAACTACTTATGACTGCTACTCTGAAAGAATTTTTGGAAACCTGCGAGACTTTGGGAACGCTGCGTTTGATTGTGACGAGTAGTGCTGCTGTTTTAGAAGCACGCGGCTCAATTCGCAAGCTGTTTTATGCAGAGTTACCTAAAGGCAAGTACGCCAATATGCACACCGACATTTTCGAGTTTCACCTGAATATGGATGCTATCAAGCGGGTGAAATTTGAAACGGGTGAGTCGAAACGAGGTAACTTTACCACATACGCGATTCGCTTTCTGGATGAGCAAGAGCAGCCAGCGTTAAGCTTATTCTTGCAGTGGGGCAAGCCGGGTGAATACGAACCGGGGCAAGTGGAAGCATGGCAGGCACTACAGGAGCAATACGGGGAAGTTTGGGAACCAGCACCAGTAGAAGCGCTGTAGCTGCGCGAGGCTGCGTGCATCTGCTTGGTGAATTTGCAACAAGCCTCTATTAATCTACGTGATGCGATCGCTCTTTTCGGCTTGTTTTGTAGGTGCGGGGTTAGTTCACACTGGCGGAAATACACGCAACATTTGGTTGCCGCTTTTTTGAAACTCATAGGGCACCTGCTTTATTTCCACCCTGTAACTTCGCGCTTTTAATTCATTTATCACCGGCTCAAGCACAGAGGATACCTCCTCGGAGAAGTTTAACAACAGGGGAAAAACCCGCACCTCAGCAGCAACGCGGCACATTTCTAATATGGAAGCAAGATGAAAGTCTTCTGAGAGCAGATTTGAATAGGTAAACAGGAAGTGAGAGCAAACAGCCAAATCAAACTGCTTAGTGTTGAAGGGCAAGACGGGTAACTCAGATGTTACATAGCGTCCTTCTTGAATTCCCCTCGGCAAATCCTCCAAAAATTGCTGCATAGCTGCCATTCTGATCTGGCATAGTTGTTCTGGTGACTGGATATCCTGCCAAACGTAGTTTTCTTGGGTTGCTTGAACACCATCAATTATTTTTTGGTAAGTTTCCTGGATACGCTGGTCAATTTCGCTGGCGGTGAACTGATAGATTGGGTCACAGGAGATAACTTTATACCCTTGGCGGGTCATTTCGGCATTGAAGCTAGCAGGGCCACCAGCGCAATCTAGAATCGTCAGATGGAAGTCGTCAGGTGTTAGGTTAAACATCCTGATGTATTCCTGCATTGAGCGACCCCAAGGAACAACGTTCTCAAGTTTAAAGCTCACTGTTTTTTTCCTGAGTTATTACGAGCATTGAAATACTCTGCTTACGCTAACTTCACCTAAGATAAAACATTTCGCTGGGAAAGGCGCTCTTGCAGGCTACGCCCACGCGTGGGCGTAGCCTGTCCGTAGGACGCAAGCGTGTTCACTGTGTATTTATTTCTTATCTAGCCAAATTTTTAAATTCTGTATATTCTGGATTAAACAAAAGTTTAATAGTTCCTGTAGGACCATTTCTATGTTTAGTTACTATTATTTCGGCAATATCTCTATCTGGAGAGTCGGGGTTATAGTAGCAGTCGCGATAAAGCATGATCACTAAATCGGCATCCTGCTCAATCGAATTATGAACCACTATATTATTAGCAATAAAATTATGAAAACTGGGAACAGTTAAATCGTAAACTTTAGCTTCACCATCAGCTTCTATTGAGACAATTTCATCCCAGTAAACATCACTTGTAGATAAGAGAGCAAGCGCATCAGATTTGACAACGGTAGCTAACCTGGCGGCTCGTTCACGGCTTAGATTCTGTTTGTAAAGACTTGTACCACAATATATATTACCAAGCTGAGCTTGCATCTGAGGTGTAGTTAGACCACCCTGCTCCATTGCTGGAACAGCATCACTCATATACTGCACAGATGGACTTGGTAAGCAGCGAGGAAGAGCAATGCGCTCCTCAGACTCTAACTCATCAAGGCGCTTCCAGCCATGAATGGTGAGAAACTTGTGATTGCCAGTAGCTCGGATAGTACGTCCAAGACGAGTTTTTAGTTGAAAGACAGGCTTTATACCTGTTGAAAAGGAATTGCTAACAACTGCGCGTTCTAACTTCATCGTGACTTCGTTGAGTGCCCAAACCGGGAAACCTGATTTCCCGACTAATTCACGAATCGGCACTTGTAGGCCACTGTCTGCTAATGTAACTAGACTGTCGCCAGTTAGACATCCCGACTCTCTCAAATCTGACATCATCGGTCGTTTGTTATTGCGGGCTTCCACTCCCCGACTTAGCTGAGACAGAGCAATAATGGGCACATTGAGTTCGCGGGCTAAACCTTTGAGCTGCCGCGTAATTTTTGATAACTCTTGTACCCGATTGTCGCCGCCTCCTTCCATCAATTGCAAATAATCCAGCAAGATTAATCCTAACTTCCCACCTTGTTCTGCCTGAAGACGCCGCGCCTGCGATCGCATTTGAGCCATCGTAATGTTTGCGGTATCGTCAATAAAGATCGGCAGTTCCGATAAAATGCCAATGGCACTACTCAGAGATTCCCACTCATTTTGAGTAATCCGTCCTGCCCGCAGACGGTTGCTTTCAATCTTAGCCTCAGTAGACAGTAGCCTCTGCACTAGCTGTTCTTTGGACATTTCCAGGCTAAAAATAGCAACTGGTAATTTGTGTAATTCCGCGATTTTATTAGCGATATTAATAGCAAAACTCGTCTTTCCCATTGACGGACGACCAGCCACAATAATCAAGTCAGAAGGCTGAAAACCACCAGTCATCCCATCTAGGTCATAAAAATCACAGCGAAGACCGGGCAGCGCCACGTCCTGATTATTACGGCTTTCAAGCTCCTGAAACGTGGATACGAGGGTATCAGAGATGGGAACCAGACCCACCTGGGGGCGCGTCTGGGTAAGGCTAAAAATTTTCTGTTCTGCTTGGTCGAGGACTGTTTCTAGCTCTGTGGCTGTCTCGTAACCTAGGTGGACAATTTCGTTGCCAGCCTTAATTAACAGACGGCGCACGTACTTGTCCATCACTAGCGCCGCTAAACCGTCAATATTGACCGCGCTGACAGTGCGCTCTACCAACTGCGCTAATTTACTTTGACCACCAACATTTTCTAGTTTCTCGTGGTCATACAGCCATGTGGTGACGCTCATCAAGTCCGTCGGTTTGCCTTGGCTGTGCAGGGCTAATGCGGCTCGATAGATTTCTTGGTGGGCGCGGATATATAAGGCTTCTGGAAGCAGTTGGTCAGTTACGCGGCCAATGGCTTCTGGATCTAGCAGAATGCCGCCTAAAACCGCTTCCTCGGCATCAACGTTTTGAGGCGGCAGGCTACGCTCGGAAGCTTGAAAATTAAGTTCGTTAGCCATAAAAAAGGCATTGTTAGTGGTTAGTGGTTAGTGGTTAGTGGTTCGATGTGCCTACTAACAACTGTGCGGGCACGGCACTGCCGTGCCCCTACTACTAACTATTAGCTGATACCTAGAGGGGCAAAACCTCAATATTTACAACCGCTGTGACTTCAGGATGTAGCTTGATCTCAGCCTTGTAAACTCCAGTCTTGTGAATATCGGGTAGTGTAATACCCCGTCGGTCTATCTCCTGATTAGTTGCTTCCAGAATGGCTGCAACCACTTCTGGGTCGGTGACGGTTCCAAAAATCGCGTCCCCTTCACCTACCTGTTTGCGGATGGTGAAGCTGCCCACGCTTTCCAAAGCCGTCTTACGTGTTTGAGCTTGCTCTTTTTCTTCTAACAGACGTAGCCGCTCTTTCTCTCTGCGCCTTTCGACTTGTTTAAGGAGGCCAGCAGTGGCTCGAACTGCCATCCCTTGTGGTACTAGATAATTACGAGCATAGCCGGGAGCAACTTCTACTAAGTCACCAGTTTTTCCCAGCTTGCTGACATCTTGATTCAAAACTAATTGCACACGTTTCGCCATAGTCTTTTTTTCTGGTACAAATCCAGAACAAGTGAGGATAAGCTAGAACTCTTCATACTACAATTCTGTGTAGGGCGATCGCAACCAGTGGCTTGCAGCAAGTCACCCCCCCACAACTGGTTAAAATTGATCCTTCATTCCTCGCAGCCGCGCAAAACTCTGCACTGGGTCAAGGCTTTTCACTGCTGATTGTAGCGCCTGTTGATCCCAACGCACAAATGGATTGGTGCGCTTTTCCATACCTAGCATTGATGGCACTGTTGCTTGCGACCGACTGCGGAGTGCCTTCACTTCAGCAAACCTGGCTTGTAAGTCTTGGTTGTCTGGATCTACTGTGAGAGCGAATTGGAGATTCTTCAGCGTATATTCATGAGCACACCAAACGCGCGTATTATCTGGTAAAGCCCGCAGCTTAGTGAGTGATGTCACCATCTGAGTCGGTGAGCCTTCAAACAGCCTGCCGCAGCCACCCGCAAACAAAGTGTCACCACAGAATAATTCTCCCGTCTCACCCTCAGCTGTTGGGGGAAAGTAGTAGGCAATATGAGCGCGGGTATGCCCAGGAACAAATAAGACTTCACCAATTCTACCAGCAAACTGAACGCGATCGCCTGACTGCAAAAATACCTGTTGCCCAGGAATTCTGCCTTTATCCTCGCTTCCCCCATATATACAAATTTTCGGAAATTGTTTCATTAGTGCGCTATTCCCGCCTACATGATCGTGGTGATGATGAGTATTGAAAATCGCGACTAGCTCTGCTTTTAATTCTTGGAGTTTTTGTCTAACTGGCTGCGCTGTTCCTGGGTCTACAACCGCTGCTATTTTCTGTTGAGGGTCATGCAGCAAAAAGATATAGTTGTCAGAAAGCGCTGGTAATTGGTAAATATCCATTATAATACCGCTGATTTAGATTAGGCTACCGACACTATGATTTTATCATTTCTTCATAATAGAGCTATGAGAACTTTAGCTCACTAAAGAAAACAAGATAATATTAGTAGGGGCACGGCGCTGCCCCTACTAATAACAATCCCAACAAAACTTTCATTTTCCCGGTTTACTTCAACCTTATATACAAAAGCTTTAATAAATGAGCAACGTCAATCGCATGAACACGGAAGCGCCAATCAAACTTGAACATTCAGCCAATGGGAAGCCATATAGCTTAAGTGGGGAATTTTAGTTGTCAAGATTATATTCATCTGACTACGGCTATGTATATGACTAGCATTTTACGGATAAAGAACGTAACCAAATTAATTGTATATATTTATAATATTAAAACTATCGCTTTAAGATAGTTGATCAGAGACAAGACTAAATTAGGCAACGCTGAAATTAAGAGAAAAATGTCGCAAGTTAAAGCAGCTATTTTAGTTACAGGCGGTGCTGGATATATTGGCTCCCAAGCTGTATTAGCACTGAAAAGAGCAGGCTATGAAGTTGTTGTTTTGGACAACTTGGTTTATGGGCATCGAGACTTGGTAGAGAAGGTTTTACAGGTAGAGTTAGTTGTCGGTGATACAAGCGATCGCGCTTTACTGGATCGCCTATTTTCAACACACAATATTACTGCGGTCATGCACTTTGCCGCCTATGCCTATGTAGGTGAATCTGTTACAGATCCTGCCAAGTACTACCGTAACAATGTCCTAGGCACCCTGACGCTCTTAGAAGCTATGATGGCAGCTTCTGTGAAGAAATTTGTATTTTCTTCGACTTGCGCCACCTATGGTGTACCCAAAGCTGTTCCCATTCCCGAAGATCATCCCCAAAACCCGATTAATCCGTATGGGGCAAGTAAGTTGATGGTGGAACGGATTTTATCTGATTTTGATGTTGCCTACGGTTTCAAGTCTGTCCGTTTCCGGTACTTTAACGCCGCAGGTGCTGATCCCACCGGGTTGCTGGGAGAGGATCACGCGCCAGAAACGCACCTCATCCCCCTGGTGCTAATGACTGCCTTGGGTTTGCGAGAATCTGTCTCTATTTTCGGCACGGACTACCCCACGACTGACGGTACTTGTATTCGGGACTATATTCATGTTTCTGACTTAGCAGTAGCCCATGTTTTAGGGTTGGAATATTTGTTGCAGGGTGGGGATACTGAAGTGTTTAACTTAGGTAATGGTAGTGGCTTCTCAGTCAAAGAAGTGATTGAGACGGCCACGGCAGTCACAGGGCGAGAAATCAAAACGGTGGAATGCGATCGCCGTCCTGGCGATCCACCCGTCCTTGTTGGCAGTAGCGACAAAGCCAGAAAAACTTTAGGTTGGCAACCCCAATATTCAGATCTCAGTGAGATTTTGTCACATGCATGGCAGTGGCATCAACAGCGGCATTGCCAATCTTTAGCCTAAATGAGCCACTTAGAGCCTATCAGAAAAATAGTTTTATGAAAGTAAATATCTGCGTTTATCTGCGTCTATCTGCTTTCATCTGCGGTAAAAACATCTTTAATCGGCTTTTCAGATAGGCTTAAACCATGCCTCATCAACTTAGGATCGCGCTCCAATCGTTAGTATTGCTCCTGAGTGGCATTGGTCTTTTTCTCAGTAGTTGGATTATTATTCCGGCTCCAACTATGTTTCTGCTTACTTTAGGAGTAGGTGCGCCGGAAGTTTGCCACTGGCTACTGGTGTTAAACGGCGTTACGAGTCTGGTGGTATTAGTCGGGATGCGACGCACTAAGTTACGGCGTTTAGCTTTGGGTGCTAGCTTGCTAGGACTGTTTTTGAGTGCCTTGCCACTGGTGCAGCTGCCAGGAACTCAGCAGCGTATGCAGGTGGCGATAGGTGAGGCTCTAGGTAGAGAGTATATAGCGCCTATTCCACGGGATCGCACTTGGCGATCGCAGCCGTTTGTCCTGGCTGATGCCTTTAGAGGCATTGATCCCAGTGAAAGCCGCTACACATCTGGCATCCGCTTTGCAATTGCGGAAGGTGTTCCTCTGAGCATGGATATCTACCGACCACCCCAGGTAGGAAAGTATCCAGCGCTAGTTGTTATCTACGGGGGAGCTTGGCGAAGCGGCAACCCCGCAAACAACGCTAATTTTAACCGCTATATGGCGGCGCGGGGATATACTGTCTTCGCAATTGATTATCGACATACGCCTTGGCATCGTTTCCCAGCCCAGCTTGAGGATGTGCGTACAGCACTGGAATTTATCCGCCAGCATGGGGCTGAGTATGAGGCTGACCTAGAACGGATGGTTTTGCTAGGACGTTCCGCTGGGGCGCATTTAGCGATGCTGGCAGCTTATCAGCCTGATGCACTGCCTGTCCGAGCAGTGGTCAGCTACTACGGCCCAGTTAACCTTACTGAAGGCTATGCCCATCCCCCATTCCCCGATCCTATAGATACACGAGCTGTCCTAGAAGCATTCCTGGGCGGTTCCCCAGACAAACTACCAGATCTGTATCGTGTTGCCTCGCCCATCAGCTATGTAAAGCGCCCACTACCGCCAACCTTATTAGTGCATGGAAGCCGCGATAGTGTAGTGCAATTTAAATATGCCCAGCAAATGTATAAACGTCTGCGTGCGATCGGTAATACTGCTGTTCTGCTGGAAATTCCTTGGGCTGAACATGCTTTCGACGCTATATTTCAGGGGCCCAGCAATCAGCTAGCGCTTTACTACACTGAACGTTTCCTAGCTTGGGCACTGCGCTAATGACTTTTATAGAGTTTTGATGGGGATTTCAACTCAAAACTCAAAACTTTTAATTCTAGTCGTTAATTTTTCCATCAGGCATTGTGGCGTGACGTAGGTTTGCACCCGTGAGATTGGCACTACTCAGTTCTGCCCTGGCGAGGTTTGCATTAGTCAGGTTGGCATCTGCTAAGTCTGTCCTAGCAAGGTAGGCATCAATCAAATCTACATCAGTTAGGTTAGCCCCACACAGATTCGCCCGACTTAAATCAGATCTATTTAGCCTGGCACCACTCAGGTTAGCATTACTCAGATTAGCCTTACCTAGCTTGATATCAGGCATTAGTGCCCCACTCAAGTTGACACTAACCATATCTGCACCAATAAGTACGACCCGCTCTAGCTTGGCATTAGTCAGGTTGGCACCACGCAGATTTGCTTCATTGAGTTTGGCATCACTTAGAAATGCCCCCATCAGGTTAGCCCCGCTCAGATTAGCACCCCTTAAGTCTGTATCACGCAGATTGGCATTACTCAAGTTGGCACCACTCAGGTCAACCCTAGCCATATCTGCACCCGTGAAATTTGCACCACGCAGGTCAGCCTTACGCAGGTTGGCACCACGCAGACTCGAATTATAAACTCTCTTCTCCTCACGCAGGTTGGCACCACGCAGGCATGCACCTGTGAGATTGGCACCACTCAGATTCACATTACGCAGATCTGCATCCATCAGGTTTGCATCTAGCAGATTTGCCAAAGTTATATCTGCACCACGCATATCGGCACCCTGTAGAGTTGCACCATGCAGATCTGCATCGTGCAGCTTGGCACCGCGCAAATCAGCCTGGGCTAGGCTGGCGCCGCTCAGCTTTGTAGCAATTAGATTAGCTTTAACCAGCTTTGCCCGATTGAGGTATGCAAAAATTAAGGTTGTACCATGCAAGTCTGCCTCAATCAGACCTACACCAATCAAGTCCGCACCAAACAGGTTGATACCACTGAGGTTTGCACCGCTAAAGTCTTTTTCTCCCGCCGCATATCGCTCAATAAGTTCATTAGCATCCATATTCTTAACCTCTCAACCAGGGTAATTTTCCTAAATTTATCAAAGCTCAGTAGCGCTCATTCGATGCAAATATTTTGGATGCCAGGATAATGTAATTGTCCCCCAGACGGTCAGTAGGCGGCTAGCAATACTGAATCAATTCTTTTGTTTTCATAAATGAAACTTGGAGGTTTAAAACCTTTTTGTTTGTGGTCAGAACGTGGAGCGCGTTATTAATTATCTGAAGCTACTTTATTGAAAACGTTTGCTCTCAATCAAATGACACAGGAAGTAAACAATACTGTGGTTCATAACGACGGCTGTTGCTTATGGTGCTTTTATATTCCCATAAATTATTAATTGTTACATATATTTTTATTTAAGAGGGTAAAAACTGACAGGTATAATCGTTATCATCGTACTCAACACTGGTCTGATTTAGGCTATTTGGTTCATTCATATTGAGCGCTGTTATCATTTCATCATTATTATTACTACCGAGCGTTTGGGCTTGATTTACACCCACTTGTGCCAAGGTATAGAAAGGTTTCAGAGCTTGGAGAATTGCCTTTGCTGCTTTAGTATTTTCCCCTGGTTCTTTAAGCCTCCTCGCAGTATTATGTAGGTGAGACTCAAGCTCTGCAAAACTTTTGCAGGCACGAAATAGGCTTTGCAACAAATCATCAAGTTCGTGTGCCCTCAGGTTTAACCAGTCTTGGTTACTATAATCAAAAGAGTGATAAAGGGTCGAAAATAAAACTATTTTAGCCCGTAGTGGGTTGGTATAACTCATGATTTCCAGCCGCGCAGCAAACGGATCGTAGGCTCGTCTTTGCTCGTTCGGCTTAGATGCGGGTTTGGAGGCAGATGGTTGTTGGCTAGCCGACGATACTGTTGAAAAAGATTCATTATCCCGGCTGGCTCTGGTTTGATTTAATTTTTGAAATTCAGGATATAGTCTTCCTACATTACTAAAAATTGTTTTAGCTACCAAGGAATATTCAGCAGGCTTATTTAAAGTTTTAACTACTTTAAATAAAGATGCCTTTAAATCTTCCAAAGTCGGATTTATTTGGCGTAAGTCTTGAATCAAATCTTTTACGTTTAATTCATTAAGCCTGTTAGGATCGTTCTCCCAAACTTGGTTGCATATACACCACATTAGCTTTTTAATACGCACTGAATTTTCATGCTGCTCTAAGGCTGTAACTACTTCATTAAAAAGAGATAACGATTGCATTTTCATGGCTCTATAAAATACACTGGCTAATAATAGGTTACTGCTAGCTTGGAAGTTTTGATTTACCTTACTTACATTTTTTCACAAGAATAAAAAGTATTCTATTTATATTAATACATCAGTTCTAAGCGCTGATTAATCAGCCTTGTGGAGGAGGCAGGGCTTTTACTGGACGGACAATTGCTGGTGTTGCGGATTTATCTGGCTTGAAGATTGCTTGCAGCGCTTGTTCCAGCGTTTCGGCCATGACGATGCGGTTTTCGTAGGCGACAATCACCCTTACTAGGGTTGGCAGGCTATTCTGCTCGGCTTCTAGGTAAAGGGGTTCGACGTAGAGGAGCGATCGCTCAATCGGAATCACCAACAAATTTCCCTGAATTGCCCGCGAACCCTGGCGATTCCATAAGGAAATTTGCTGGGAGATGACTGGATCTTGGTTAATCAAGGCTTCCATTTGCTCAGTACCGTATACTAGCTGCTGCTTGGGAAACTCGTATAGTAGTAACTTTCCATATTGTTCCCCATCAGAACGTGCCGCTAACCAAGCAATTAAATTAGTACGTTGGGTGGGCGTAAACGGAAGCAGCAGGATAAATTCTTCTGCCGCTGCGGTGGGCAGTTTCATGATCAGGTAGTAGGGTTCTACTAGTTGGGATTTACTGCCATAAATCTCGTTGGGAACCTGCCACTGATCTTCCCGGTTGTAAAACACCTGGGGATCGGTCATGTGGTAAGTACGCAAACGCTCAGATTGGATGCTGAAGAAGTCTGCTGGATACCGGATATGGCTCCAGAGTCCAGCTGGCATGGCTTCCAATGGTTTGAATAGCCCTGGAAAGATGGTCGTCCAAGTCTGAATAATCGGATCTTTGGGGTCGGCAACATAAAAGTCAACTGAGCCATGATAGGCATCAATTACGACTTTTACAGAATTACGAATGTAGTTGGTGTTCTCCTTACCTGGGTCGGAATAAGGATAGCGATCGCTCGTCGTGTATGCATCTACAACCCAGTACAAATAATTTTTCGGTTCTGGTGATTCTGAGGAAGCCAGACCGACGCCTTTCTCCTGTACATTGGCAGCGACTAGATAAGGATCGCTGTCGTAGCGTAACCAAGGAGCGATCGCCTGCACTCGTTCTTTGATATTGCGACGGAATAAAAGCTTTGTTTGGGGGGTAAAGTTCCGAGTCAGCAGCATCTGCCAATCATTTAGATATGCGGCAAATAGCCAGCGATGCCACAAAGTGCCTATTTCCACTCCACCACGTCCATCGTAGGTGTTATAGAAATTGTCGTTGCCGCTGGGATAGTCGAACTCTTTAACTTTAGTCCCAGTCATTATGTAGGTATCCGCGATTTCGCCGTAGTAAATCCGAGGCTGATCAATAGGAATACTGGCACGGATGCGATCGCTTGATGTCCTCAAAGCCCCGTCCTTGCCGTTGCCTGCATCAGCCCCAATATCTTTAACAAAGTAATCGGGTAGCCCTCCAGGACCAACGGTATTAACAGGACTCAAGGTAAAACCATAGCCATGAGTATAGGTTAAGTGTTCGTTGATCCAAGTTTTAGCCTGCTGGGGTACGGCGCTGTAGTCTAGTTCCCTTGCTGCTATGATGACTTGTCGCTTTGTTGTCGTTGAAGTAGCGAGGTTTTGTTTTAGAGTGTATCGGTCAATGTCTGCATCGGGAAACTTGTAGTAGAGTCGGATTTGTTGCAGCTGACGATTTGTTTGCAGCAAGGGGAGTGTATCCCAGAGGCGGATATTGCTAACAGTCAGGTCATTTTTTTTGATTTCAGCTGCGGTAAGTTGGTCTTGGGGATTAAAGGTTTGAACTTCAATATTGTTTAAAGCAAAAGCTGCCCTGGTAAAGTTAATACTGCGTTCAATGTAGGGTTTTTCCCGCGCCAGTTCATTCGGTTGGACAACGAGGCGTTGCACGGCTGTGGGTAATGCCCAATCAGCAATAAAGGCAACAGTAAGAATTAAAAAGGCAGCAATTAACCCTTGACTTTTCTTGTTCCATAGCAGCGTCTGCCACAGCAGAAAAATTGCGATCGCACCTGCTAGTAAACTCAACCCAGTATAAACGGGCAACTGCACCGCCACATCGGTGTAACTGGCACCATAGGTAACGCCGCGATCGGAATATAGTAATTCATAGCGCTTCAGCCAATAACGGAGTGCGATCGCTAGCATCAAGGCGCTGCCTAGCCCATATAAGTGGCGCAACTGGCTCTCTTGAAACCCTGGAAACCTCCCCTGGCTCAGGCTATCTCCGGACAGCAAATAAATCAGCGTCACCGCCAGTAGACTATAGAGAAATAGTCCTCCCAGCCAAAATTCCAGCAGTTGCCATACTGGTAAGGTAAAGATATAAAAGCTAATATCTTGCTTAAATAAGGGTTCGAGGCTGTTAAAAGTTGTGGGATGGAAATACTGCAAAACCCTGCCCCAGTTTGCAGATATCACTAAACCAAAGAACAAACTCATCGCAGATGCGATCGCAGTTAAGCAGAATTGGGGGTTAACTACCAGGGCTATCAAAATCCCCAATAACACAACCAGCCGCCCAATTTGCACTGGCAGTTGCCCTAACTGTTGTTCGCTCGAACTCGGCTGAAACTGTAGATAAAATTGCTGTAACTGCTGCCAAATTGAACTTGGCTCCAATAAAGTCGGTAGCGTTGGCGTTACGCTGGGAAGGCTCCAGTCAGAATGCCAAAAGCCGAAAGCGACTTTTCCATAGTGCAGCAGCATCAACCCTACAAGGGAGCCTAGTATTAAAAAGATAGGTAACAGCCAGCGCAAGGTAAAACCATACCTTAGCCCCCATTTCCCACGCACGTTAGGGGGATCGATTGTCTTGACATCGGGGAAAAGGATAACAGGTGACTCTAAACTTTGTTTGGAATATTTGAGACGAAAAGCCAAGCTTAGATTTCCCAGCAGAAAGCTAGCTGTGAGGAATGATGCGATCGCCCATAACCCCAACTGCGTTTTTAGCCGCAACAGAAACGCGGGCAAATACCCAAGTTCCTGAAACCACAGCGCCTCTGCTACTAGGTGGGAGGCTAGATCGAAAGCCAGCCACAATCCCAGTAACACTACAGCTAGTCGAAAGCCTGAGTTCCAAAACCGTAACAACATTTTTATAGCAATTAGCAGTTAGCTTTTAGCAATTAGCTTCTAGCAATCCTATCGTTACTGACTAGCATCGTGCAGAACGAGGTAGCATAAATGGCTGTCCTTCCGCAGCGAATGAACCTCGAATCATTAAATACGCATCGTCTAATACATAAGGTATTGCTTTAGCTTGAACGTTTAAGCGATCGGGACTGAAGTAGAGAATGACCTCGTTAACTGGGTGGGAGATGCATTTGAGAATATCAGCAAGTGAAAGTGAGTGATTGGCAATGACATCAAAGAGTTGCAGGCGATCGTCCTCCTGCTCTATCACCACCAGTGCATCCAGATCCTCGGCATAATACAGTGGTCGGCTGGCTTCGTTAACCAGAAACACTGCCTTTTCTGAGTAAACTCCCACTACATCAGAAACGGGGATGCGTGTGTCGAGTAAACGATGCAGTAGGGTACAGTCATTTACATCCTGTAAGTTCAGCACGCGAAAGCTATCCTTTTGACCTGAGTGATCGCAAGGCACCATGAACGCAAATTCCGGCACCACCCGAAAACCAAACGGCTGATATAACTCTGGTTGAGATGTAGTTAGAACCAACGTTTCATAGCGAGTTTTGCAATACTCCAGCGCAGCTTCCATACAATCCCGATAATGTCCTCGACGGCGAAATTCAGGATGGGTTGCAACTGCATGGATACCTCCCACTTTCAGGGGTTGTCCCATGACGCAAAGTGGCAGTTCCACCACTCCAACGTGAGCGATTATCCGAGGGATAGACTGCGCCAACGCCCTTCCCTCCTCAAATTTCATAAACGGAACTGATGCCGACTCCCAGGGTGCCCCTAGCTTCCGTCCGATATTTGCAAGTTGTCGTAATCCGATCTCTGGAAAAACTGTTTCTAAAAGATCGAAGAGGCGATCGCTCAGACTTGGATCTTCAACAAAAGATTGCTGCATCGGGATACCCCGCTTTTTGATTCTAGCGCTGTCGGTGCTATTTGATTTGACGACCCAGCTATATATTGTATGGCGATCGCCTCTACTGGCTTTCCATCCGTAGCGATCGCCACTGAGGAGCGTCTTAACGAACATCAATACGCAAGCGATTTCTCCACAAACTGTTTGCTACAGTCCTTGCAGCGATAGCACTGCTTCCCTCGGCGATACCCATTTTTAGATAACTGCTGCGATTGACAATGGGGGCATACCATTACTTTCATTACATAGCTCAACAGACTATCCCCCATATACGGCTCTAAATATGACACCAGCAAGTCCTCAATTTGCTGAATCAATCGCTGACTATGCTCCCGATAAGGGCTGCGAAGTGCCGCCAGCATCACCGCATTGCTGCTATGAACGCACACTTCTGCTAACAGGCTGCACTGTGCCTCACTTAATGCCGGGTTGCGGGAAAGCAAAATATTTGTCATAAAGTTAATCGCTTCCTGAGTCATGCTGTCATCGATTGACTGGAAAATCTGGCGCGATACAAAAAACTGTACAAACACGACCCGTGACACGGGCTGCTCAAATAGTTCAGCGACAGAGCTGGCAATGACGTGAATCATTTGGCGGAGCGGCAGTTGGACGATTTCTTGAGTATTTACTTTCGCCCACATGACTTTGACCCGCTCGACATGGCGTAACTCCATCGCATTAAAAATGGCGGCTTTATCGGGAAAAAATTGGTAAACAGAGCCGATCGCCGTTCCCGCTTTGGCTGCAATTAGATGAGTGGTCGCCGCTTCATAGCCCACCTCGTCAAACACTGCCGCCGCCGCATCCAAGATTTTTTCAACTCGTTCTTTACCTCGTTGCTGTTTGGGTTGACGGCGCAGACTACTTGACGAATGCGAACGTTCTGTCATATTTTATAAACACGACGGATTTTTCACAATTTTATATTTAATGGAGAACACCATGCAGTCTATGCTTCCCGGTGCGCCTTGGTTGTTGGCGCACAAGTCGATGCTCACCGTAAACCAACCGCAGAAAGTTTCCTTGTATGGTGCTGACTATGTAATGTGGAAAGATGCTGCCGGAGCCATCCATGCACTACCCAATGCCTGTCCGCACATGGGAGCAATGTTGTCAGAAGGATGGTGCGAACAAGAGAGCGATGGGACAAGTTCTGTGGTCTGCCCATTTCATGCTTTGAAGTTTGATTTTGATGGCTGTACTGTTCTGCCCGGATCTAATAAAAAAACATTACCTCAATTAAAGCCCTTAGAACTAATTATTCAAGGAGATTTTATTTGGTCGTATGGTGGATACGCACCGAAAATCCCTATCCCCACAGTGCTGAATGAGATTGCCAAAAGTTACTACTTTATTGGGCATACAGCAGATACCAGTGTCGAGACAGATTTACTAACGATGCTGCTGAATATGCATGACTACAATCATCAAAATGGCACTCACCGCGATTTGTTTCGGATTACCGATGTGGAGTTTCATCAATTTATTGATGACGGGCATCATTCCCAGGCGTTTTACGATCTGCCTACAGCTTCTTACAGTTTGACCGAAAAGCTCCAGAAACCAGATTTGTTTTTGCTGCCCAGCACTATTAAAGCGCATCTAGAAAATCATTTCCCATCTCTAGTGATTTTTCATGGAGAAATGCCGTTGGGACAAGCTGCACAATGCCATATATTTGTACCTGAAGCTGAAAATCGAACACGAACTTATATTTTGCTATTTGGTCAAGCGAAGCATCCTGTCTTTAAGCTATTTGGCAGTAGATACCTCAAATTTGGCAAAGTTATAGTGGATCAAGATGCGGATATTTTGGGGAAGATTTATCCAGATACGCCTCAGAAGATTAAACTCAATAATGAGGTCGGTATGGACTGGGTGCGACGGAATTTTAAGAGCTTCCCTCATGTTGTGGAACCTAATCTCTCAAAAGTTTTGTAATGTATTCCAAACGTGGCTGCCGTCCGCGTCTCTTATAGGCATCGATCAATGCCTTCACATCGCTGAGTGACGGTATGGCATCATTGTCTGGGATGGCATAGTTAAGAAAAGGGTTGTCACTGAAGCGGTTGAAGCTTGCAAAGAATGAATTGATCTGTTCCGTATCACGTTGCTGGCTCACGGTAAAGCGCAAGTACGATTGAATACGAGATTCCATAAAAGGTAGATTGATAAGATAAATCTACAAAATAGAAGCACAAAGTAGCTGCTCAAAAAGCGATCGCTTTAATATCGAAAATAGATGACAAAAAATAAAACAGCCTGATAAAAGGGAACTACTCAGAAGAATAAATAAGTTTACGATTTATTCTTGGAGTTATCTTCAAAACTTTTATCAGGCATATTTATCTCAAACAGGGTTTTACGTATTCTGATTGGCGCTTATTGAATCTAAATTAAACAGCATTTGCAGTGCCTGCATTGCTTTGCGTCTAGCTTCGATATCCTGCTGCGCCCGCAGTTGCACCATTGGATCGTGGAGAATTTTATTGACAATGCCGCGTGTCAAAGCTTCGATGACTTCTTGATGTCTTTCAGCAAATTCAGATCCCAAGCGCGATAGAGCTTTTTCTAACTCTTGGGCGCGGATGGTTTCCATTTTGTCTCGCAGACAGCTAATGGTGGGGACTGTTTCGAGCGATCGCCACCAGACATCAAACCCTTCCACTTCTTCTTCCAGCAGTGCTTCGGCTTCTTGTGCCATCTTGCGACGGCTTTCTTGGTTTTGCGCCACTACAGCTTTCAAGTCATCGACATTAAATGCTTGGACATTCTCCAATTCATTGACATCTGCATCCACATTGCGAGGTACAGAGATATCAAATAGCATTAAATCTCGATGCACTTCTAAACAGCTTTCTAGTTTAGAGCGATTTAGCAGGGGTTCGGTGGAAGCCGTGCTGGTAAAAGCCAAATCTGAGGTAGCAATTACCGCCATCATGTCTGAAAGCGGATAAAGTTGCAGATCGGCATCAGGAAACTGGCTCGCCAATTCCTCAGCCCGTCGAGGGGAGCGGTTTAAAATCGAAATTTGGACGGCTCCTTTTGCTAGTAGATGTTGCACTAGCAACCGCGACATTTTACCTGCGCCCAAAATAGCTATGCGGTAAGCTGCTAAGTTTTGCACTTTCATCTGGGCTAATTCCACCGCCGCTGAACTGATGGAGACAGCCCCGGTGCCGATGCTGGTTTCTGTGCGGACTCGCTTGCCTGCTGTGAGAGCTTGTTTGAACAAGCGGTTTAAAATTGACCCAATCCCGCTGTATTGCTGACCGAGTTTGTGAGTATGCTTAACTTGCGCCAGAATTTGCCCTTCTCCCAGCACCAAGCTATCTAAACCTGCTGCCACTCGCATCAGGTGCATAACAGCATCTTGATGTAGCAACATGAACAGGTGTTGCCGCAAAGCGTTCAGGGGCAATTTGCTGGACTCGGAGAGAAACTGGGTCACTTCCCGAATGCCCTGCTCAGTTTCGCTGGTGACGATGTAAATCTCTAAGCGGTTGCAGGTGCTAAGTATTGCTACTTCTTGGATGTGGGGGTAACTGCACAGGTGGGCGATCGCGCTTTCCATCTGTGCTTCTGGGATGCTGAGTTTTTCCCGCACTTCCACCGGCGCTGTCTTGTGGCTCAGACCTATGACTGCAATATTCATTGCTAATTGTTAATTGTTAATTGTTAATTGGCGATTGGTAATTGGTGATTGGTGATGCGTGTTGGCAGCGAGCAAGGTAAAGGATTATAGCGGATGAGTTACTGGCTTTTTGCCGCCCTTCTCTATCCTATTACCGATCAAAAATCCGTTACATCCGTTAAATAATCCGTTGCCCATCACCCATCACCTATTACCAAAGGGCTACCTCAATTGCAAATTTTTCGGTTCGTCATACATATGGATAGTGTCAACAAACCGTGCTGTGCGTGACTGGCTGGAAATAACCAAGCTCTGAGTACGCGCCCCGCCCTTGAAGAACCGGACACCTTCCATCAGTGTACCTGGAGTAATCCCGCAGGCAGCGAATAACACGGTTTTCCCAGAAGCCAGCTCATCGGCGTTGTAGACCTTATCAGGATCTTGAATGCCCATTTCGTTCAGCCGTGCGATATTGGCTTCCCGCGACCAATTGGCGCTTTCTGGAGTATTCAACTCTGCTGGATCGTAAATTAGCTGCCCCTGGAAGTGTCCGCCTAAGCAGCGCATAGCCGCCGCTGAAATCACGCCTTCTGGTGCCGCGCCAATTCCCATGAGTGCGTGAATGTTAGTACCCGCGAAGGCGCAGCAAATAGCAGCAGAGACATCACCATCACTGATCAGTCGCACTCTTGCCCCAGCTTGGCGTATTTCCGTAATCAGATCTTTGTGACGAGGGCGATCCATCACTACTACCACCAGTTCCTCAATAGCGCGGCCCAGGCACTCGGAGAGAACCTTGAGATTGTGGGTAGCGGACTTGGTAATATCTACATGACCTCGCGCCGGGGCGGGAGCAGCTAACTTTTTCATATAAAAGTCAGGTGCAGCAAATAAACCGCCTTTCTCTGCGATCGCTAACACTGCCATAGAACCATTTTGACCGTAAGCCACCAAGTTAGTGCCTTCGCAGGGGTCAACGGCAATGTCAATCTCTATCAGTTCGTCTGGGTTGCAGTACGTTTTAGCATCCTCGCGGGTGCAGATACCGACTTCTTCGCCAATGTAAAGCATGGGGGCTTCATCCCGCTCTCCTTCCCCGATGACAATGCGACCCCGCATATAAATTTTGTTCATCCGTTCCCGCATGGCTTCCACAGCCACTTGGTCAGCGGTGTTTTTTTCACCCTTGCCCATCCACCGGGCAGATGCGATCGCTGCTTGCTCAACAACCTCAATAATCTCTAAACCTAGTGTATTTTCCACGAAGTCTGTCCTCCCAACTGCTTGATTTGGCGACGTTTCATCTGGCTATTCCAGTCTACAAGTCTATCAGAGGGGAGATACCGTTGCTATGGACTGTCGGCTCATAGGTGTGTTAAGTTTTGCTGCTAGCACCTGAGACAAGACTTGACCAGCAATTTTCTATTTTTAAATTCATGCCGCACTTCCTGCCGCTTCGCTAACACCTAATAGTGGGCAAAATAAGTCGAAAGTCGAGCTATCCGTATCGATTTATGGACGCTGTCCATTCTTCAATCGGCAATCTATAGCAATCCTTCAGTTAGCTATTAGCAATTAGCTTTTAGCAAACATACAGTTATAGCAGCATCTCGATGCGTGCATGGGGGCGAGGTCAAAAATAATTCGTAATTGATAGTTCGTAATTCATAATTACAATTAGTGAGAGCTTGAACTCGTCACTAATTGAAGACCACTAAATTGAAAATTTAGTGGGGGCTTGTACCCTCTTAAATTACGAATTACGAATTACGAATTACGAATTATTCGGTCAATTGTCACTCTTCCATTATGGCGACTGCTATAAAATATAAGACGAGTTTCCAGCAAAAAGAAAGGATCATCAAACCGCAATAAGGCGATTAACAAGTTAGGAAGAAAACACCTCAAGGTTAGTAGGCAACGTAAAGACTTCGCCAAGTCCTGAGACCTTGTGCGGCATCGCGGTTACAACATAAGACTACAATATCTGTTGGCGCTGCCCGCCTGGGTGGAGGATTTGCTCAATCACTTGTATTTTAGATAAAATTAGAAGCTTAACAAGTACCAATAAAGGGTTATGGACGAGTTGGAAAGCTTAGAGAATCTGTTGTATCGTCACTTATTCTTTTACTTATGAGGTATTCTATTACCCACTGCGGACATTCTCTTTTAATTGTCAGAGTTTTATGGCTAGTAATTTCACCTTTAGGATTTCTAATAACTTCAGTATGAATCTCAGTTTCTCCGTTGAACAAGTATTTTTTTAAAGTTTTAATAGCTTGATTTTCTAGCTCTATTAGCTCCTCTTCTCTACTCTCGTTTATTTTTGGCTCACTGTTGGGCTTTAGTTCGGACTTTGATTCTAGTTTAGAATTTTGTTTTATTTCTAATTCTGATTTTTTTGCGGAAATAGCTTTAGGAGTATTTTCACTTTCCATTTTGCTTAACCAAACAATTTTATCAGTAGTAGTTAAGGTGATTTCGCCAACTAAACTTTTTATATAAACTATTCCCTCCTGAACAGTAATATCTTGAAGGGGATACCATTGGTTATCTTTAAAAATAAGTAGATCTAGTTTACTCGCCCAATTAAGGGTGCTGGAATGATGTTGGCTAGGCCACCAAGCTTTCCACAAATCTCGCGCCGCTGTGTAGTTTATTTTATATCCAGATGGTACATCATATTGGTGATATTCAAAAAGTCCTTGCTGTTTTGATTTCCCAAACGGTACAAAATTATTTTTTAAAAGAGTTTTATGTAGTAATTCTCCATATGAAGATTCATATTTAATTAAAGCAGATTTAATTTTATGAGATGGCTTAAATAAAGCAATTAATTCGTTATTTAATGTCTTTAATTGAACTAAGTTGAAGCTGTGTTCTATTTGGAGAGTTTTACTATAAAAAGCTTTAGACTCACCCTTGACAAAATATTCAATTAAAGTTTTATCATCAATAGTAGGATTTTGATCTTGGCTTTTCATTTTATTGTTAATACTATTGTTTTGAATGCCTCATTTTTACTTTATGCGAATTAGCTAAATTACACCATTTGCTGGTTGTTGTTTAGAAAAAGTACCCATGTTTCTTCTAAAATTTTTTCTAAAAAGTAAACTAGTAGTAACAACTAACTTGGATATATTTTAGTGCATAAGGCTTAAGTATGCCACAGAAGAAAGATTTATTTACAAGATGTCTTTGAGATGAAAATATACTGCCCGACTCCTGCCTACGAGTTGGTCTTTTGCGACAGTAAGTAAGTCACACGAAATTTCATCTGGCGCACCTAGCTTTGAGAAAGTCGGTAGAGCCTTTAGCTGTATCTGCTAAAAGCTATAACCAGGAAGTACCGCTGCTGGGTACTATGAATATCGGCACTCAAACGAGTGAAACAATGATAGCTGCCCTTAGTCCCCTAGGGTGAGGCGAACGACCAGCGCCACGGTACCATACAGGAACGCTACCCTAGTTTATTGGCTATAAGTGACAGGTCATATAGTTAAATTTCTGCGGTTTAGAGCCAAAACCTGACATCTAGCCGCCAACTTCCGCCTTAAACTTACAGTTGGTGAAAGAGATTGAGATTTGCTTATGGATGCCGCAGCACTCTGGCAACGTTACCAAGACTGGCTTTACTACCACGAGGGGTTAGGATTTTACCTTGACGTCAGCCGCATGCGGTTTGATAATGACTTTGTGGAGGCAATGCAGCCCAAGTTTGAGAAGGCTTTCAAGGATATGGACGCCTTGGAGGCAGGTGCGATCGCCAACCCCGATGAAAACCGCATGGTCGGCCACTACTGGCTGCGAAACCCCGATTTAGCACCCACAGCGGCACTCAAACAAGAAATTGTAGAAACCCTGGAGCAGATTGAAGCATTTACCGCTAAGGTTCACAGCGGCGAAATTCATCCTCCAGGTGCCCCTAAGTTTACTGACATTCTTTCTATTGGCATTGGTGGATCTGCCCTTGGACCCCAGTTCGTCGCCTCTGCCCTAGCCCCAAGCTTCCCACCCCTAGCCATTCACTTTATTGATAACAGCGATCCCGCTGGAATTGACCGTGTCCTCACCCATCTCAAAGACCGCCTTTCTAGCACCCTAGTGTTAGTCATCTCCAAATCTGGGGGAACGCCGGAACCGCGTAACGGCATGATTGAGGTCAAAAAAGCCTACGCCGATCACAACCTAGAGTTTGCCCAGAATGCTGTTGCTATCACGGGCAAGGATAGCAATTTAGACAAAATGGCAAAATCTGAAGGTTGGCTGACCACCTTTCCGATGGAAGACTGGGTAGGAGGACGGACATCAGAAATGTCCGCCGTGGGGCTACTACCAGCAGCTTTGCAGGGAATTGACATCCGCGACATGCTTGCTGGTGCTAAGGAAATGGACGCTGCTACCCGAACGCACCAGCTCAAAGAAAATCCAGCCGCCTTGCTAGCCTTATCTTGGTACTTTGCTGGTAATGGACGCGGCGAAAAAGACATGGTTGTCTTGCCCTATAAAGACAGCCTGCTGTTGTTCAGCCGCTACTTGCAACAGCTGGTAATGGAATCGTTGGGTAAAGAGAAAGACCTTGATGGCAATACCGTCTACCAGGGAATTGCTGTTTATGGCAACAAAGGCTCAACAGATCAACACGCCTACGTGCAGCAACTGCGAGAAGGCGTCCCGAATTTCTTCCTCACTTTTATTGAAGTTTTAGAAGATCGTCAGGGTTCATCTGTAGAAGTAGAGCCAGGAGTCACATCTGGAGATTATCTATCGGGATTGTTGCAGGGAACCCGTAAGGCTCTTTACGAAAACCAGCGAAATTCGATTACCGTGACAATTCCCCAGGTGAATCCCCGATATGTTGGTGCGTTGATCGCCCTCTACGAAAGGGCTGTGGGCTTTTATGGTGTCCTTGTAAACGTCAACGCTTATCATCAACCAGGGGTGGAAGCCGGTAAAAAAGCCGCCGCCGCTATTCTGGATCTACAGAAACGGGTGATGCAAGTGCTACAGGAGGAAAACGCTCCCTTATCCCTAGCACAGGTGGCTCAGAAAGCTGGGGCGTCTGAGGAAATTGAAGCGATTTACAAGCTGCTGCGCCATCTTCATGCCAACCAGCGAGGCGTGGTCTTAGATGGTCATGTGGGGGAACCTAGCACTTTAAAAGTCTCTGTGCAGAGATGAATCGCTTCTCTACCATTGGGCGTATTTAGTACGCCCAAGTGTCTTCTTGTTGCCCTGGCAACAAAAGTTTATAATTCAGCCTCCTAGATTTGAAGAGCAAGCTTTAAATCTGAGGATAGTAAACTACCCGACGCTCATGCTACGCATAGAGCGCGGGCTTTCTGTAGCCCTCCAGTTATCTCGCAAGACAACCAGGAACCTCCAAGGCGGTTTACAAGCGCCCCGATTGATTGAATGTTCTTTGCACCGTTGAAATCAGCATCACCATGCCAGCCGCAATGACCACACTTAAACGCCTTGCCGCTCCGATAGGATTTGTCGGGGTCGGGGTGAACGCGCAGACATTGATGGCAGGTTTGACTGGTGTATCTGGGGTTGATCGGAGTCACCTTCACACCCGCGCCCAGCGCTTTGTAAGTGAAGTACAACTGTATGCCCGACAGATTATTGCTTGGCTCCGTTCCTACGCCAATCGTGCATTCCTCAAGGGCGCTCCCCTATGCCTACGGCAGGCTTTGCCAACGGGAGAGCGCGAGGCTCCTGCGGTTTTAGCTGAATATGAGTCAAATCAAGGGAATTGAAATCCGTCCCCTGGTATCTGTGAAAGGGGGTATGGTTGAGTTCTACGCCTCTCAGTCCAGCCACGAAACGATATGGCAGCAGCTAAGGCGGGGGTGAAAGAACTCGACTATCCTATCAGCGCTTCGCTCCAGTTATGAGTTATGAATTAAAGAATCTTATAACTCAAAACTCAAAACTTAAAACTCTTTAATATTGGTGTGTAATTTCTCGAAACTCCTTTAAGAGCCGACGAAATAGCGGATGATTCGATGAATCATATTGAATTGAGTCAATAGCTGCCAATGGTCTCAACTCCATCATTGTGGCAGCGAGCATTGCTCCATCAAAATTATTTAATTCCTCAGGTCGGACATCACGTTCAACCACCTCAATTCCTAATTCCTGTGCAATATCAAGCAGTGTAAAGCGGGTGATACCAGGGAAAATATTTGCAGTCAATGCAGGGGTGATAACGGTATCTTTTTGAAACAGAAACAGATTAGCCGCCGAAGCTTCAGTAATTCGACCTTCCTGGTCAAGCATGATGGCATCATCAAACCCCTTTATGGCCGCAGCACGACGGCTTAAGTAACTATTTACATAGGTGCCACATACCTTCCAGGTAATTGGAATGGCACGACCAGAGACACGCTCAAATTGCGAAATATGGCTTTTAAGAGGTTTGTCTACATCACGGGCGATAGTAACTGCCAAGATGGCCACATCAACTGGTATTAGATCGCTAACGTTCAAGTTTGGCCCTGAACGGTAAACAATTGGTCGTATGTAGTAATTATTTGGAGGAACTTCATCTAATAGTGATAAAAGACCTGATTTAAGGTCTTCATTTGACCACGAAAATCCTAGTCCCATCTGTGTGGAACCATGGCGAAGGCGGTCTAAATGTGCATCCAAACGATGAATATAATAGCGATCGCTATTCCAGTAGGCCATAATTCCATCAAAAACACCAATGCCTAAGTGGAGAGAATGGCTAGCAATGGAGGGTGCAGCTTCTTCGCGTTGCACTAGCCTGCCGTTATGCCAAGCGATCGCAGCAGCTTCAAAAATCATTTACTCAATCTCACTTGAGCCAGCAATCGTTCTGACGCTGACAAATCCATACTGTATAACATTCTCCTGCAAACGGCGGGCATAATTTAGGAGAGTGGGATTTTCTAGTTGACCACTTTTCCAGCCAGAGATGGGGTTGGCTTAAGGTTAGGGTTGATAGAGTAGAGCAAACGGAAAAGGAGCTTTAAATCATGAAGCGTTCTGACTTGTCTAAAGTTGGGGGAGTGGGTGCGAAGTCCGCGATCACGTCTGGCTTTGCAATCGCGGCCTTAACTATTGTCCCTTTAGCTGTACCTGTCTCTGTTAACGCCGAGGCTCCTCTTGGTGAGAGTTACACCCCTCCTCGTCAATTGCCTGAAAATACACCTCCTCCTCAAGCACCTGACTATAAAACACCTCCTCGTCAAGAAGTCTACAATACGCAGTCCCGTAGTGATTCTGATTGGGGTTGGCTCGGCTTACTCGGTTTAATTGGTTTACTTGGTCTAGCTCGCCGTAAGCAGGAAGAACCAATGCTCACCCGTGAACCTGTAGGAAGCGATCGCCGCAAAACTCGTATCTAAAGATTTTTGCACTCAATTCTATATGGGATGCGATCGCTCTTTCCCTCTATTTGGCTTTTGCGATCGCCACCACTTTGTAGGCTTAGATCAGTAAGCTTGGACAAGTCAACACAAAAACATCCCTAGTACCCCCACTATCCGCCATAGGTTTAATGGGAGTCGTATAGTGAAAGAACTCATGGTCATTAACCAATAGCAGTTCGCCTGGGTTGAGGATTTTACTAAAAACAGGCTTTTGCTTTTTGGTTGTATATAGATGTGTTTCCCCGCCTTCAATATTGTCTCGATCAGCCGAGAAGATGCCGACAAAATCAGTACCGTCTCTATGGATACCTTCAGGCGCTGGGTTGCCATAATTATTTGGCGAACAGGTAGTTCTGATTTGATGAACTCCTATTTCAACTTCCGGGTGAAGTTTACAAGAGTCACTAAATGCCAGCACCAAGGTTTTAAAACTATCCAGCTCTATCAGTGCACCATCGAGTTCGGCAAACTCTCTCTTTTTGTCACCTACTAAGGGATTGTATTGTTTGCTTTGAAAAAGATAACCATGAGGTAGCTTGATTAAGTTGTTTCCAGATACAGTGAAGCGAGATAACCTTCTAAAGCGGTAATTACCTTTGATATAAGGGTCAATTGGAAGATCGTTGAAGAAAGGTTTAAAACCTTCTACATTTATAGAATTTACCTTTTTAAAGGTAAACATGAAAGCATAATCTAGTCCTGTAGCTCCCAATACTGTTTTCATGGGATTACTCTCCTTTTCCCTTGAGCCTTTCTATGATTTCACCTTCAAGGGATATATATAAAGTATAAATCAGTTTTTTTTAGTATGTAGTTATACAAGCTACAAAAAGTGCATAATTGTGATATATCTAACCTCAGATGGCTCATCAATAGCTGAGCCAAGTTTTAACATAGGGCGAACTTTCCCCTACTTAAAAATTGAGTAAATATTACCTGTATTTAATACTCATTGCAGCTTTAATCCCGCACCGCTTTCACTAATGCCTCGCAAGCCCGCAGGAAGATAGCAACATCCACGCCCAACCCAATATACTGAACGCCAGTATCAATCCACTGCTTGGCGATTTCTGGATTGTCGGCAAAAGTACCAACAGCAATTCCGGCGTTGCGGATGGTGCTAACGCATTTCTGCATTAGGTCAATGACACGGCGATCGCGCACTTGACCG
This sequence comes from Aphanothece sp. CMT-3BRIN-NPC111, assembly GCA_019359765.1. GTDB lineage: Bacteria > Cyanobacteriota > Cyanobacteriia > Cyanobacteriales > JAHHGU01 > JAHHGU01. The sequence continues at coordinate 17,058 of JAHHGU010000012.1, read as the reverse complement.
GGAATACCTAAAGACTGCGACAGGTCGTAGGGACCGAGGAAGATCACATCAATGTGGGGTACGCTGACAATCTCTTCAATGTTCTCCACGCCGCGCTTACCTTCGACGTGAACGACAATTAAGGATTCCTCGTTCATCTTGTCTGTGATTTGCGTGCCTGCTGATGTGTACAAACCAGCGCGTGTGGCAAATGAAAGACCGCGTGCACCAAGGGGACTGTACTTAGCACCACGCACAGCGGCCTCAGCGTCTGCTTTAATTTCAATCTGCGGCACTTGGACGCCTGCACTGCCGATATCCAGGGCGCGTTGGATTTGCGGCGCGTCATTTTTACGTACACGGACAACAGGTGCCAGTCCCACGCAGTCGGCTGCACGACAGAGGTCTTCAGCCACCAATGTATTCAAAGGACCGTGTTCCATGTCAATGATGGCAAAGTCAAATCCGGCGTGTCCGCAGATTTCCATAAAGGCGGGGTAGGCGCAGTTCATAAAGGGGCCGATGACGACCTCGCCCCGTTTGAGTTTTCGTTTGAGTTGGTTTTCGCGCATGTGAAAGATATGGTGGCGTACCTGGGGTAAATAGTACAGACATCGGAGCAGTTTGGCGAATTTCTGTTAGCACGCTCATAAGCCGCGATCGCACAATTAAGCAAATTCGGCGCTACGGAGTGCGTAACAATATAGACACTGTGCGGTTCCAGGACTCTGGATTAGTCTTGACGTTCCGGCGGAACGTCTCACGATCGCATAATGATGAGGCATCAAACAGACTTGATATCATGCAAATTCCCCGCCTGCATCCAGACACAATAGACCAAGTTAAGCAGCAAGCGGACATCGTTGATGTTGTCTCTGAACACGTTGTTTTACGCAAGCGCGGAAAGGACTACTTAGGGTTATGTCCCTTCCATGAGGAAAAAACGCCTAGTTTTAGCGTTAGTCCTACCAAGCAGATGTACTACTGCTTTGGCTGTCAAGAAGGGGGCAATGCCATCAAGTTCTTGATGGAAGTGGGGAAACGCTCTTTTAGTGAAGTGGTGCTGGATCTGGCGCGACGCTACCAGGTGCCAGTACAGACTTTAGAACCAGAACAACGGCAAGAGTTGCAGCGTCAACTTTCGCAGCGAGAGCAGCTTTATGAGATTTTGGCAGTTACAGCAAGCTTTTATCAACACGCTTTGCGCCAATCTCAGGGGCATCTGGCGCTGGAGTATCTGAAATCTGAGCGGCGTCTATTGGAGGAAACGATTCAACAGTTTCAGCTGGGGTATGCACCCGCAGGTTGGGAAACGCTTTATAAATATCTGATTGAACAGAAAGGCTACTCAGTCAAGCTGGTAGAACAGGCAGGATTGATTGTATTACGGAAGTCCGGGGGGGGTTACTATGACCGATTTCGCGATCGCCTGATGATTCCCATCCACGACATCCAGGGACGAGTAATTGGCTTTGGTGGCAGAACCCTGAGTGACGAGCAACCTAAATATCTCAACTCTCCGGAAACCGAGTTATTTGATAAAAGCAAAACTTTATTTGCCCTCGATAAAGCGCGTGACGCCATTAGTAAGCAGGATCGGGCAGTGGTAGTGGAAGGGTATTTTGATGCGATCGCCCTTTATGCTAACGGCATACACAACGCAGTTGCTTCACTCGGCACCGCTTTAAGCCTTGACCAAGTGCGGCTGTTGCTGCGCTACACCGAATCCAAGCAGATTGTACTTAACTTTGACGCTGATAACGCTGGAACCACCGCCGCTGAACGGGCGATTGGCTCCATTGCCAGTCTTGCTTACCAAGGACAAGTCCAGTTACGGATTCTCAACCTGCCGGATGGTAAAGACGCCGACGAATTTCTTAAGGTAACTGGTGAGCCTAAAAAATACCAGGAATTACTGGCAAATGCTCCTCTCTGGCTCGATTGGCAAATTCAGCAAACCTTAGTCAATCAAGACCTTAAACAGGCCGATCAATTTCAGAAAGTTGCTCAACAAATGGTCAAGTTATTGAGCAACCTTGAAGATCCCAATACGCGCACTCATTATATTCAAGAGTGTGCCCAACTCCTTAGCCCTAGCGATGACCGACTCGTGCCGCTGCTGGTAGAAAACCTGCAAACACAAATCAAGAAACTAAACCGGCCTTCATCAAAAGGAATCGGTAAAAATCAGCTACAACCAACTCTTCCAGTTGGGACTGAAGGCAAGCTTTTAGAACAAGCAGAGGCTTTGCTCCTGCGGATTTACTTGCACTTCCCCGAATATCGTCAAGCAATTATCGACACTTTAGAAGAGCGAGATTTGCTATTTAGCCTTTCTCACCACCGATTTTTATGGCAACATATTTTAGAAATAGAAAGGAAAAGTGGCGGCCAACCCGATCAATTAATTTCGCTTTTACAAGACCACAGCATAAAATTCCCGGCTGAAATAGCTCACTTGTTTCATCTAGACGAGAAAACACAGCAGGAAATCCTCCGCTCTCCCTTGGTAATTCGGGCAGCTGCTGCCTCTATGGAGCGAGTGATGTGGGAAAAGAATCGGCGTTACTATCTCAAGGAGTACAAGAAGCTTGACCCGTCAACTGATCCAGAACGCTGGAATTCCTGCAAACAAAATTTCTACGACGCGGAACGCCGGATTAGGGAATTAGACGAGCAACGTCAGTTCGCCTTCTTAGACGTCATTTAACTGCCGCGTGTATTGTAAAAAATTTAGGACTTACGCACTGACAGGTATGTACTCTGAAAATCCTGGGGTATAAGGTAGGTTTTGCTTATTTATATATAGCAGCCGCCATAATGGAAGAGTGACACTATACCTCAACCGCTCGGCTGAGCGCTCGCGCCGAAGCCCCGTGCGCCCAGAAGTGTTGCTATCACTGGGAACGGCTAAAAGCTAATTGCTAAAAGCTAACTGAAGGATTGCTATAGCAGTTGCCTTGTCGGAAAGAGTGGCAATCGACCTCGCTCCCAGGCACGCTCCAGATGCGGCTCTAAAAGCTAATTGCTAAAAGCTATATCATTCCAAACACAGCTCATCCTTGATTGGGGCTGGGAGCGGAAACTGCTCGCCTCGTAGATAGGCGTCAAATTCTTCTTCAAAGCGGCTCCAACTTGTGCCTATCGAACGCTGTAAGCGACAGTTAGGAGCTTCACGAAATAAAGGCAGGCGATGTTCGATTTGAGTTTTGATGTCTGGGTGTAACTCTTCAAAAACATCGGTTTTAGCGCCTGTGTAGTTCAATACTAAAAAACCGGACTTACCCTTCATTTTCATCCAGGGTTCCCAAGGCCCCATGCGATAGTAAGACATTACCACAGCACAATTTTGGCTAGAATTAACCTCTCCTTCATCAAGCATCGCGGTTGGAAAAATAAATTTGTAGCAATCTGACGACTGGATGTATTGTTCAGGCGAGTAGTCCGCAAACTTGGGATTAGCTGCGAGTGGGTTAGGAAGTTTTAGGTTGATATCTAATGAAACGAAGGAAATTTCAGGCGCTATATAAGCGCCGATTTGTATTGGGATCTCAAACTCCTGATAGTCGTAAGAGCGATGCATAAGGTTGAGCGTTTCGCCCGTCCAGAGGTTTTGCCATTGCTTTAAAACTTCACCTGTTTGGGGGTCGAGGTACAGTGAGAACTTACGGCTTACTAAAGTCCAGCGGCGGGTTGCTTGGTTCTGAATGCAGCGGGAGATATCAACGCCTAGGAAATCAAACAAGTGAACTGGCTGATCTCGATCCATTGGTTGAGCATACATGGAACCTGTGGCTTCAAAGTAGTGGGTTTTGCTGTCCGTACTACAGCGTACTTTGACGAACTGTTCATCGGTAATTGTCGCTTTCGTTAAGCTCATCGGCTACACCATTATTAGATGGGAAAAGAAAAGTAGATACATTTACATCTTGCACCAGTCTCAAACAAGCTGCTTTCGCCCACCCACCGCTCAAGTTCCATGCGAATACCTCAATTCCTCTGTTGTAGGCTCTCATCTGGGTTAGTAAGAAGTTGTTTCGTTATCGTTAAATGCATCAGCCCCCCTTTAGAATTGCCATGCCAACCAACTCAGCACGTAACTACGCAATCCTCTCAATTGGCGCGGCGCTGTTAACTATAGCGCTGAAGTTTGGAGCCTATTTGTTGACAGGCTCTGTGGGATTGTTTTCTGATGCTGCTGAATCAGTTGTAAATTTGATGGCAGCGCTGGTTGCTTTTTGGGCACTGACTTTTGCCGCCCAGCCCCCTGATGCAGAACATGCCTTTGGGCATTCCAAAGCTGAATACTTCTCTAGCGGAGTAGAAGGAGCATTAATTTTGGTGGCAGCGGCGAGTATTGCTATAGCAGCATGGGGTCGCTTAACTCATCCACAGCCGTTAGAGCAATTGGGGCTAGGGCTAGGGTTATCCCTTGTGGCAACGGCAGTTAATGGTGGTGTTGCTTTCGTCTTGTTAAAGGCTGGGCGGCGCTTGCGGTCAATTACCTTACGAGCTGACGCCCATCACTTGTTGACTGATGTGTGGACATCTTTTGGCGTTGTGGTGGGAATTTTATTGGTGAAATTGACAGGCTGGCTTGTGCTTGACCCGATAATTGCACTTTTGGTTGCCGCTAACATCGTATGGGCAGGAGTGAAGCTACTGGGAGAAACGGCTTCTGGACTACTGGATACGTCACTGCCTGCTGCGGAACAGCGAATCATCGCTTCTGTATTAGCGTCCTACGAAGATAAAGGCATATTGTTTCACGCATTGCTAACTCGGACTGCGGGAACACGGCGCTTTGTTTCCTTGCACGTCCTTGTCCCTGGAAATTGGACAGTTAAGCACGGTCACGATCTCTGTGAAGAAATTGAGTTAGCAATTATTAAAGCCTTACCCAGTACCCATGTCATCACCCATTTAGAACCATTGGAAGATCCGGTGTCTTGGGCTGATCGGAGTTTAGATCGAACAACTGATCTTGAATAAAGAGAAATTTATACAAGTTAAAGCTGACCAGGTATCCTTTCCTCTAGCGACCGACGTACCCCAAAAGATGTGTTGTAGTAATCTTACCTGTGCAATCGGAAATCGCTGTCACGCTATTGAAGCTTAAGAGTACAGATTCCTGCTGACCTTTTACGTCCGTTACGAATTTACAGTGTTGCTCAAAATTATGCTGACTAAAAACGCTTCCTCACCTTGGTTCTCACGGTTGCCATTGGCGCTTGTGTTGATTGGGTTATCTTCTCTACTGTTAGGCTGCGATGACAGACCCACTGCCTCCTTAAAAGTCGTTGCGACGTTCGATGATTGCACCACTGAATATACGACCGAGTTGCGTTCAAACGGTGAACCTGTGACAACACCTGCTCTTTTGAGTGGTGTCAATGGCGAAACGCAGGATCTAGGTTGCGACATTGGCGAGTTAGAGTATGGCTTTAATAACAATCCCCTAGCGGCAAAGATTGAGTTTGATGTGGGTGAGACGGGGGAAGTAACGGCGTTTGTACCATTGGATAACAAGACGCGATCACCTCAACCTTTTATAATCGACACCCCTAACTTTAAATCTGTCGCTATTGAGGTATCCTTCCCCAATGCCAACACAGCACCCCTGCGAGGTTCCATCCAGGCGAGTAATCGATAATTCGACTACGCTATCGGTTGCTCAAAACAACTGGGCGATCGCACTAATCAAACGATCGCTAATACTTAAATATCGCTCATTCAGTCCGATCCTTTCCACCTTGCAGTTGTAAGTACACTCTTTAAATCATGCAATACGAAGTCAAGATTCTCGAGCCAACGGATTTTTGGTATTTAGAAAATAACATCAATAAAGAAACTAACAAGTTTCACCATTTCACTCGAGATATTCCCTTTATTCAACAAGTTGAAATTCACCTAGACAATTCCGGGGTAATTCTTCAAAAAGGAGCATTTTATAGATGTATGGGCAAACTAACCTATGGAGTTTATAAAACTGATAATCGTTTGAGAGATGTTTGGGTATCTTTGACAACAGAAATGGATTTCAATGCTCCTATTTATCAAGGAACAGGTAGAGTTTACTTAGAACCTAGACAAAAAAGAGCTTTTCTCCATTACACAGAAATTGACCTATTAGACGGGGAACAATGGGAGTTTGACGATGGAATATTTCAGTTTTGTTCTGACAACGTTGTTCTCGGAACCAAACGGTTAAAATTCCGCCAAATGGCTGCTTCTAATGATGGAAGATGGCGGATTGCTATCAAAGCACTTCCAGGTCAAAAAGCTAGAGTTATAGCCGGGACAACCGCACCATCTAAAGTCATAGAGCTAAATAGAGGTGAAATTTTGATGGCTGATTACGATTTAGTCAAAGGATTTACAAATGGAATTAAAGAAGAGTATCGAAAATTAGGTCATTTTGGCAAAGGGGGTGGAGAGGGTTATGTTTGGGTTTATGAAGGTGAAGGAAAATTATTAGTATCTGAAACGGAGGGAATGGGTCTAGGTTAAATGATTGGTAATTGTTAGACTTTCGAGCGCTGCAGCACTTTTAGCTGATTAACTCTGCCCCTTCTTCAAAACTCGCGTTAATAAATATAGGAGCCTAACTCATGAAATATAGGGTAGTGTTTCTCGTATTGTCACTCTTGCTCTATGGAATAGCACTGAGCTTGCCCTGTCTTCTTTTTGACATAGTTCCTAAACCAGGTGTTTCTGAACCCAATTTACCTACAGGTAAACTTAATGCTTATGGGTATCCTGATAACATCTATCATATGACAGGAATTGAGCTTACTATTGCTGGAATATTTGGATTATTATTCTTACAAATTCCAGCAGTAGGTTGGTTGGCGAATCCGACTTATTGGCTAAGTTGTATCTTTTTTGTCCGACAACAATATAATTTCTCAGCAATTTCTGCATTAACTGCAATTATTCTCGGTTTTGTAGGAACAGTATCCGCATTTTGGTTCAGATTGCCTAATGGTAGTAGTCCCTTTACCGATCTAGCACTAAATAGGCTACTTCCTGGTTTCTGGTTATGGCTTGCTGCTCCTGCCTTACTTGCATTTATTTCCCTACTCCGCTTATTACAAACGCGGTAAGTGTTGCCTATGAAGCGAATTGGCGCTTGTGTCAAAGTCAGTTAAGTAGCGATTATCTGGAATATATAATTCTTGCTGTACCTGGTTTCATACTTCAAGAAAAGCGCCTAATGGGGGCGAGGTCGGTTGTCAAGAGACATTATAGCGACTGCTATAAATAAAAAAGCACCTTTTTAAGGGTGCTACCAAAGGATGCCCAAATAAGCATAATTATTTGATTTTTAAGTCAAGCTTCTATGAGTGATGACGATGGGTGCGCGCTCCGGCAGATGCTCCAATCATCGATGCTAATAAACCTAATAAGGAGCCGAATACAAACGACCAACCTGCCTTAGCCGTGTTGCTCGCAATGCTACGAGCTTGGTTAGGATCTATGTTAGGGCTAGGTGTGTTGCTCGGTATATTAGCCCCGCCCTGTTGTGCTTGATTGAGGACTTCCCCAGCATTAGATGCAATGACTCCAAAAGTCCCCGCCACCCCGCTTGCTAATAGCCAAGAGCCAATTGCTAGAGTTGTTGCCCAGAGAATCGCACCGTTGAGAAGGGCGGTGCTGCGGTTCATTGGTCCACTTGCACGAGCTGTAACCCAACCGCCGACAAATAAAGCAATTAATAAACTGATTATTGACCAAATTCCCACCCCAATACCAACGTCATTTGCATTACTGCCGGGGGCAGCTGAGTTGGCAATGCGGTTAAGCCCAATAGCAGCCCCCAGCGCACTCAAAATCAATTGAGTACTTAAAGCGACGACAAGACCTGAAAGAATGGGACCCCACCTGACACGGTCGTGATATTCAACAATTCGATTCTCAATGATAGGTTCAGCAACTACGTTGTCTGCTGGACGATTTCCGTAAGCCATAGCCGTCCTCCTCCCTTGCTTCCTTAGCCCAGGTAATTTTTGTGATATTGCGTTTGAGTTCAACTTTAGAAGGATATTTACGGGAGAATATCTGCCAGCGGAAATACTTAGGCTATCTATCGAAAGGATGAAATATTTTACTTATTCGATATTTTTAGCAATTTAAATTAAGCAAATAGTTAGAGTATAAAACTCTAACATATTTAAACTATCACAATTAATAATTATTTATTTTTCATGCTAGTAACTGTTAATTAGCTAAATAGAGGCAGATGTTAAAACCTAATTCTACTCAGCTAACGTTGAGTAAATTAGTAGTAGCTTGCTTACCGTAGCTTCACGGCAGTGCCGATGGCGGTAATGAGCAGTAATACGCCGCTTTGAGCGACGTTAATCGTGCCAGTATCTACTTCAATCCCAGCAATAGCGTTGGCTCTAAGACGCTGGGCTTTCTTTTGCAGTTCTGCGATCGCAGAAGGCGTCTCTGAAGGAGACTTGCTTCCCGCTGTCCCTGCTCAAATACCTGCTCATAACTGCCGGTGGCTCCACCAATAAAATCGCGCAGACCAGCAAAGAAATCTCGCAGGGCATTAGTTCCATAAACTACCTGTGCAGTAACAATCCCCAGATAAGCTTCCACGACAGCGCCTTGAATGACATCAGTTGTTGTTACAATCATTAACTATCCTTTACAATTCTTCTAAAATTGACAGAGCCTCTGCATAGATATGGCAACAAGTAATCCAGTCTTGAGGGGCATGAGCAACTGCTCAAGTCGATAGTAGCACTGAAAAATCGTAGAAAACCTGTGGGAAAATTAACCGTGCAAAAACAAACCCTGTTCCTAGTCAGTAGCTTGTTGTTGGCAGGAGTAACAACCACCGTGCCCTCAGCCGCCAATGCTAGTGAACCACTGGTGTTGAGCAACCGGCAAACCAACCTACAGCTGAACAACCTGTTGAGTGAAGGGCTGAAGCGAGTGAATGCGGGAGACCTCGCTGGTGCCCTGAGCATTTATCAACAAGCCGCCGGTATAGACCGCAAAAACCCCCGAATTTATTCCGCTATCGGCTATTTACAAGCGCTTCAGGGCAAGTTTAAAGAAGCGACAATCGCATATAAACAGGCGATCGCTCTGGCACCGAACAATGCAGATTTTCATTATGCACTGGGCTACAGTCTCGCCAACGCCGGAGACAATCCTGGTGCCGCTGCGGCTTATCGTCGTACAGTCGAGTTGAACCCCAAAAATAGCAAGGCTTATTTAGGTCTGGGGGTGGTGTTGGGACGTCAAGGAGACGATAAAGGCGCTATGGCTGCCTATGAGAAAGCGATCGCACTTGACCCGAAAAATGCTGAAACTTACGAAACAATCGGCTCAAACCACTTACAGCAAGGGCGTGCTCAGCAGGCAATTTTGTCTTTCCAGCAGGCAGCGGCACTGGCTCCTCGCAGCAGCAGGGTGCAGTTGAAGCTGGGAAACGCTTGGTTGCGCCAAGGCAATACTGGTGCAGCGCTTGCCGTTTTGCAGAGGGCGGCGCAACTGGAACCTCGGAATCCGCAGATCCAATTGCAAATGGGCAAAGTTATGCAAGCCCAAAAGAATTTTGACGGCGCTCTGGAAGCTTATCAACGAGCCATCTCCCTGCAACCTAATTTAGCGGAAGCACAGGCATCGATTGGGGAAACTTTTATGGCGAAGCAAGATTACTTGCAAGCGATTGTTGCCTATCGCACTTTAATTGAAATCGCTCCTCAAAATGCCCAGGCTCACTATAACCTGGCAATGGCTTTGAGACAGCGCGATCGCCTCAGTAGTGCGATCGCCGCACTGGAGAAAGCTCGTGACCTTTACCGGAGTCAGGGACAAACAGAGGGTGAGCAGAAAGCGGAAGCTGCGCTGCAAGAACTGAAAAAATCTAGCTGAGCGGGTATGGGCTTGGTGGCGAAAATCTTCTTAATATCATTGAGGCCAATGTATCTCGTCGCCAAGACCCATAAAAACTCTAAAATTCCCCTCAATTGGCTCAGTATACAGATGAAGAACTTATTAAAAGTTCCGTGATCTGTGTGATCTTGAACACCAACATATTTCCTAACTGCCTCTTCAGCCCCATTTGTGCCCATTAATTTTGAGCATCAGGTGGGGCTTGTTGTTTTAGCTATCACCTCTAGAAAATTGAGAAAAGTTAAGCAATGATTAAAATCGTTAATAAAAGGGTGAGAATAAGAGAACAACAGGGAACCTCAAAAATTCCCTTAAAGGAGATAGACTTTCACTAGCTTTCCCAGAGCGGCTCGCAAATCGCTGATAATACAGATACATTAGTGTTGCTGAATCGTGGAATGATTTAGATATGTGAGGATATGGGGCGATGCCGCTATTATCCCATCACCTTATTCCCGATAATTGCATTAATCAGGAATTTCCATATATTTACTAAGGTTATAGAGACAATACCAACAAAATTTGAGATATTAAATATGTTTAGATCTTCCTACTTCCGGGCTTTATCTCTGCCTAAATGTTCTAACTTGCTAACCACAGTAATTAGGAATGATTAAACAAAAATTATCTGAAAAGCAAGCAGTAAATTTAGCTTTAAAATACGATTCTAGTATTCTCAGACTACATTACCCAAAGGCGTTTGACGATATTAGTCGCCTAGCCACACACATTTGTAGAACGTCAATTGCTAGAGTCTGGTTAATTGATGGCACCCAGCACTGGTTTAACTCACAGCAGAGTGATTATCTTCTGGAACTCCCAGATAGTGAAACCTATTATAATGATTTACTGCTCGAATATGACCTGTTTCTTCTCCAGGATACGCATCAGGATGTCGGCTTTGCTGACAAACAAATAGTAACTTATAGCGGTAATATCTGGTTTTATGCTGGTGTACCTATAGTGACTCCCAAAGGCGATCGCATTGGTGTTTTAGGAGTCATAGACCTTCTGCCGTGCCAGTTGAACCCAGAGCAGAAAGAGGCACTGCTGGCATTGGGTAGGCAACTGGGCATCCAGGTGGAATTACAAAATAATTTGACTCAGCTCAACCGTGCCCTCCAAGATGGGCAACAAGCACAGGAAGATCTAGATTATTTCTTCACGCTCTCCCTAAATATGTTGTGTGTAGCGGGGTTCGATGGCTATTTCCAGCGCCTGAACCCAGCTTTTGAAAAAACGTTGGGCTATACCACTGAGGAACTACTGGCTAGACCTTGTATAGAATTTGTACATCCAGAAGACCGTGAAGCCACGCTGCTGCAAGTGCAGAAACTGACCACGGGCACCGAGACAATTTATGAATTTGAAAATCGCTATCGCTGTCAAGACGGCTCGTACAAATGGCTATTGTGGAAGGCGACACCGATCACTAAACAGCAATTGATTTATGCAGCTGCTAGTGACATCACTGAGCGCAAGCGGCATCAGGAAGCACTCCGGCAAGCAATCGCTGATAACCTGCAACTTGCAGGTGCTGTTGCTTCAGTCTCAGATGGAGTTGTGATCGCAGATCCTCACCAAGCAAACAGCCCGATCATCTACTCCAACCCAGCTTTCTCCCGGATCACTGGGTATCAGCCAGAAGAGATTATGGGTCGCAACTGCCGCTTTCTGCAAGGAAAAGACACAGATATTGAAGCGATCGCCCAAATTAGAACTGCCATAGCCCAACAACAAGAAGTTAAAGTCACGCTGTTAAACTACCGAAAAGATGGTCAGCCATTCTGGAACGAATTAAAAATCTCCCCGGTATTCTCCGAGTTGGGCGATTTACTATATTTCGTGGGCATTCAGACAGACGTTACTGAGCGCAAGCAAACAGAGGACGCTTTGCTCACTCTTTCAAAACGCTTTCGTTGGCTGAAGGAAGCTATCCCTCAGCAGGTATGGACGGCAAAAGCAGATGGCAAACTTGATTACGTCAATCAGCCTGTTCTTGACTATTTCGGGCGCACATTTGAGCAAATGGTGGGCTTAGGATGGCAGCAGGTAGTGCATCCAGACGATTTATCAATATGCCTGGACATCTGGAAAAAGTCACTGGAAACAGGGGAACCTTACGAAATCGAATTTCGCCTTAAAAGTGGGGTTGATGGAAATTATCGTTGGCACATAGGCCGTGCATTACCTATACGCGATGAGCAAAACCAAATTGTCAGTTGGTTTGGGATAAACACTGACATCGACGATCGCAAGCGGGCAGAGTGTGCAGTCATAGCCCATGCCCAACAACAAGCTGTAGTAGCGGAACTAGGTCAACAGGCGCTGGCAGGTACCGATCTCAACATCCTAATGGACACAGCTGCCACACTTGTTGCCCAAGCGCTAAAGGTTGAATATTGCCAAGTTCTGGAACTGATCTTAGGAGGTAGCGCTTTCAGATCACACGCGGCCTTTTGCTCGCAAGAAGAGCCTGTAGGCACAGATGTAGGTGCCCATGAAGGTTCCCAGGCCGGTTTTACCGTAAAGCCAGTAAATGTCGAAGATTTGCAAGGGGAAACGCGCCTTTCTGGAACTCCTCTGCTGCACAACCACCGCCTCGTCTCTGGGGCAAGTGTCATCATAGAAAGGCAAGCAAAAAGCAACAGAGAAGAATCTCACCTCTTGCCTCCCCCGTTCGGCGTCTTAGGTGTCCACACAAGTAAAAAGCGGCAGTTTACAGAAGATGACATTAACTTCCTGCAAAGCGTTGCTAATGTGCTGGCATCCGCCATTGAGCGCAAGCGAGCAGAGGAGGCGCTCAAAGAAAGTGAGGAGCGCTATGCCCTGGCAGTTAGCGGCAGCAATGCGGGGCTATGGGATTGGAACCTGAAAACAGATCAGGTATATTTTTCCCCCCGTTGGAAAGTCATGCTTGGGCACGAAGATCGCGAAATTAGCGGCAGCCTAGATGAGTGGTTTAACCGGGTGCATCCGGAAGACCTTGAGCGAGTCAAGAGCGCCCTTAATGCCCATTTAGAGGGGCTAATTTCTCACTTTGAAAAAGAGTATCGCATCTTACATCGAGACGGAACCTATCGCTGGATGCTCTGCCGTGCGCTGGCTGTTCGAGATGCTAGTGGGAAAGCTTATCGTATGTCTGGCTCCCAGACTGATATTACGGATCGTAAGCTAGCTGAAGAACAGCTCATCTATGATGCCTTTCATGACGCTCTTACTAATTTGCCAAACCGGGCGTTATTCATGGATCGGTTGGGGCAGGCGATACGCCGCTGCACGACACGCTCTCGGAACTTGTACCAAAGAGGTCACTGCAATTACCAATTTGCGGTTCTATTTTTAGATTTAGATCGCTTCAAGGTCGTCAATGACAGCTTGGGGCACTCAGCGGGGGATCAGCTGCTGATCGCGATCGCGCGTCGGTTAGAGTTGGAAGTAAACTTTGGGGATACAGTTGCCCGTATTGGAGGCGACGAGTTCGTTATCCTGTTGCAAGACGTTAAAGATATTAACGAAGTCACCAGCGTTGCTAACCGCATCCAAAAGCAACTCGAACGACCAATTGCTCTCGGCGGGCATGAAGTGTTCATCACCGCCAGCATTGGCATTGCCGTAGGTTGGGGGAATCCACCAGGGTATACATACAATTGGCCCGGAGACCTGCTGCGCGATGCTGACATCGCCATGTACCGGGCAAAAGCGCTGGGCAAAGCCCGCTACGAAGTCTTCAACACTACCATGCACACCACAGCATTAGCGCGATTGCAGCTGGAGAATGACTTAAGACGGGCACTTGAGCGGCAAGAGTTTTGCGTTCATTACCAGCCGATTGTTTGTCTATCCACCGGGAGAATTACCGGGTTTGAGGCACTGGTGCGCTTATTTCACCCAGAACGCGGCATGATTTCCCCAGCGGAGTTTATTCCCCTAGCCTCAGAAATTGGTCTGATTATCCCTATAGGAGCGTGGGTTTTGCGCGAAGCCTGCCGTCAAATGCACATCTGGCACCGAGAATTTCCCGAACTGACAATTAGCGTCAATCTTTCCGCCATAGAGTTTTCTCAACCGAATCTGCTAACGCAAATTCAGCAAATTTTGCAGGATACAGGACTAGAAGCACGCCGTCTCAAGCTAGAGATTACAGAAAGTGCGGTTATGGAAAATGCTGAAGCCACCACGATCATGTTTCAACAGCTAAAAGCTTTAGGCATCCAGTTGAGCATTGATGACTTTGGGACGGGCTATTCTTCTTTGAGTTATCTGCACCGTTTTCCCCTCAATACGTTGAAGATTGATCGCTCTTTTGTCAGTCACATGAGCATTGATGGGGAAAATTCCGAGATTGTACAGGCAATAGTCACCTTGGCTCACAGTCTGCACATGGATGTGATTGCCGAAGGAGTGGAAACGGCTCATCAGCTAGCCCAACTCCGGGCGCTGCAATGCGGACAGGCACAAGGGTACTTTTTCTCTAAGCCAGTGGATAGCGCAGCAGCAGGTCACTTGCTAGCGGCAGCGCCACAGTGGTAATAATTTCTCTAATAAACTGCCAATATTTAGCTTTAAATAAAGATAAATGCTATGAGTTAGAGTGCATCAAATAAATATGCTGCCGCTTCTGTAGAAGCGTAATATCACATGAAACTTAAGTTATTTATTCCTAGGTTGACCTGTTTACCGAGAGCCTATGGAGCTGCTACGCTAATTCTTAGCGCGATCACCACAATCGCTAGCGTCACTCAACCCAGCTATGCTGAGGGTAATAGGTTTTTTTGCAGTAGAAGCAGCGGTGTCCCCGCAACCTTTGTTCGCACCTCACGGGGAGATATACCAATGATTCGTTGGATTTCTAATGCTTTCAGCGGCTCCAACTATACCCCACAGGAGCGCTGCCAAAATGTTACTGCCAGGTTCCAGAGATATAACGACAACGGTAAATTAAAGTTTATCAGAACTGGAACTGTTAACAGATACCCTGTTTTATGCGTTGCTGATTTTCAGGGCGGTAATTGTGATTCAAAAGCAGTATTAGTCACTCTCAAGCGTGGACGAGATCCCCAGCTAGTTCTGCAACGGCTTCTCGATCTCCGCGCTCGCGCAGCAGGCAGAGTGATCCAGCTGAGCGGAAGCCAAGTTATCTTCTACCACGATGGTGAGGCTTATGTTGATATAGAGAAACTAATAGACATAGCTGCTGTTGAGTGAGATAGTTTACCTCCCAGTTAGATAGCTTCCACTTGAATTAAAGTTCCCTATAAAAGTTGAGCAAACCGCCAAAGTCTGCCCAAATCTACTGGCAACTAATAATGCTGCTTGCTCTCTCTAGCAGTTTAGTGGTGGCAGTGCCAGCACAAGCACCAAATGTGAGTATTTCTACCCGAAGCCTAAAAGCAGAAACATCGCTAAACCAACTCTCAGTAAAAGATTTGTACCATAAGGCTCGAACAATCACGGTGAAGGTGTTCTCAAAAGAGGTGTTGGGTTCAGGGATTTTAATTCATAGGCAAGGGTCGGTTTATACAGTTCTGACCAACGCCCACGTGCTGATAGCAGGAGACTCCCCCTATAGTATTCAAACTCCAGATGGGCATATATACAGGGCTGTTGAGAGCTTGCCACCGACGCTCGTACAGGGAAATGATTTGGGAATATTGCAGTTCAGCAGTACTAATAAAGTTTATCCTCTGGCATCTGTGGAGGCTTCATCTACCTTGGAAGTAGGAGATGAGGTGTTTGCAGCTGGGTTTCCTTTTCCAGGGGGGGCATCTTATCCCCCTCAAAGGAAGGAAGCTAAAACAGAATTTTTACACCCTTCGCTCCCCCCTAAAACCAGGGAAGAGAAGCAAGAATTTTTACTCAGGGGGCGAATGCAGGGGGTGAGAGGGTTTGTCTTCAGAAGTGGTCAGGTGTCCCTGGTACTGCATAAAGCTATAGAGGGGGGCTATCAGATTGGCTACACTAACGACATTGAGAAAGGTATGAGTGGGGGGCCCCTGCTGAATAGTCAGGGTAAAGTTGTGGGCATCAATGGGATGCACGCATATCCGCTCTGGGGCGATCCGTATGTGTTTAAAGATGGTTCCCATCCCGATCAACAAATGCAAGCTCGAATTACTCGCTTTAGCTGGGCAATTCCTATTGAGACGTTTGTGCAACTAAAGCAGCAGGTGCAAATATAGCAATTCTAAATCATTTGTGAACTTTATCTAGAGCTTTTTCCTTTGTGCCTTTGTGGTTCCTTAAAGTAATATAAATTACTAAATTTGGCAGTCAAGGAGTTCAAAAATTGAGGTTTTCCTCCGAAGTTAGGATAGCGCTAATTGGTGCATTTATTTTGTTAGTGCCGTCTCAAGCCGTATTAGCCTTATCAGGACCGGAGGTTAACGTCATTGCCAAAGGAATTACGGTTCGTATCGATGGAAAAAATACTGGCTCTGGCGTAATTATTAACCGCCAAGGAAACACTTACGTTGTCCTTACTAACTGGCATGTGGTAAATGCGGCGGGAACTTATATAGTTCAGACTTCAGATGGCAGGAGATATTCAGTTAACTCAAGCCTTGTTAAAAGACAGCCAGCGGTGGACTTAGCGGTGTTGCAGTTCACCAGTTCCCAAAGCTACCGTGTTGCGGAGTTAGGCAATTCTGACTCTTTGACGGAGGGAATAAAGGTTTATGTGGCTGGCTGGGCAGATCCTGGCCCCCTGATCCCAGAACGCAGCTATCAGTTTCTTACTGGGTACATTTCCAGCCGCCTGCAAAGACCAAAAGATGGCTATTCCCTTGTTTACACAATTAATGCTGTTCCAGGAATGAGTGGCGGTCCGGTACTAGATGACCGGGGTTACGTAGTAGGGATTAATGGACGAGCTATACCAGATTTGAGAACTGGGACGGTGAGTTTTGTTCTGGGGATTGGGATAAACACCTATTTGAGAGCTGGAAATAATGTGGAAATGGTCAGGGGAAGTTTGCCTCCAGCAGTGCGCTCACTTTCTGCTGTCAACTTCTTCAGCCGTGGGGTAGATAAAGCCGAGCGAGGTGACTACCAAGGAGCGATCGCTGATTATAACCAGGCTCTTCAACTCAATCCTAACTTTGCCGAAGCTTACAACAATCGGGGTCTTGCCCGCTATAAGCAGGGAGGCATCGCCGGAGC
>JAHHGU010000004.1 GCA_019359765.1 Aphanothece sp. CMT-3BRIN-NPC111 | reverse complement strand
AAAGTCGCATTCGCAAACAGTTGCACAACTCGGATAGTTTACGCGATGCGATCGAATCCGTTCTGAAGCAGGCGGCGTCCTAATACAGATGGCTACAGCTATAACTTTTCTAAAAATGACTGATAGGCTGGTCAAAAGTTGGCCCTAGGACTTAATTTGTCAAGAGCGATTATGGCAACTGCTATAACTGCT
The DNA here is from genome assembly GCA_019359765.1 of Aphanothece sp. CMT-3BRIN-NPC111. Taxonomy (GTDB): domain Bacteria; phylum Cyanobacteriota; class Cyanobacteriia; order Cyanobacteriales; family JAHHGU01; genus JAHHGU01. Next base: position 163,913 of record JAHHGU010000004.1, on the reverse strand, counting down.
AAGTTCATCTAGGGTAGTTTTGGGTATAAATACTCTGTCTATAGTCAATAAACCTCAAGTTAATGAGATATTTCTCAATAAGACTATTTTAGGGTCAATAAGCTTAAGCTATTTTCATTAGAGGAGTTTTACCGTAATATAAAAGATATAATTACAATTTTTATGGTTATATATGGACGCACGGATTTCCATTATTTAATGATATACCAAAATACTTATTTTGTATAGTAGGTATTTCATCTTTCCCTAATCAAAATATTATTGCCAAAGCCACGAGTTTTTAAGGCAATAAGTAAAGATAATTGACAAAAAACTAACTTAATTCCAACAATCCAGGCGGGGGTGTAATTTCAACGCGACGGTTTTGGAGATCAACCACGGGCACGATCGCTTTGACAAAGGGAATCAAAACTTCCTTGTCCTTTTTCTTTTTTCCTTTGTCTTTAATATCTTGCCTTTCGTCGCTGACAACGGCATCTTGGGGTGGAAGCCCCAGGCTAGGACAACTGACCACCAGCAAATCATTGCCAGCGGGGATGATATCTGCCACAACTCCCAAGATTTCCCCTGTGAGCTGGTTGAATACTTCTAGACCGATTAAGTCGAGGATGTGATATTCATCTTCGCCAAGGGCAGGGCGATCGCTCTCTGGCACGAATAATCGGCACCCCCGCAACGCCTCCGCCTGATCCCTGTCCTCCACACCCGCAAACTCTAAAACGTATAAGCCTTTACCAGGAATATAGCGACCTGAGAGCAATTCAATTGGTTGCGGTTTTGTTTCACCCGGTCGCAGTATCCACCTACGTCCAGGTTGCTCAAACCTTTCCGGAAAGTCAGAATCGGGATAAACCCGCACATCCCCATCTAACCCCTGAGCCGCGACAATCTTACCAATTTCTAGCCAGCCGTCTTCTAGTTTTGAGTTTTGAGTTTTGAGTTTTGAGTTAATTTCTTGGTTACTCATAGTTTTTAATTCAACACTTAACACTCATAACTTTTTGATAAACTTTCTCTACCACCTCAGCCAGACGCCGCATTCCCGTTTCAATTTCTTCGTCAGTGGCAGTGAGGCTGATGCGGATACACTGTTCCTTATGCGACCAATCCTCGTTTAAACCAGGGAAGAAAGAGCTACCAGGCACAACAATCACACCTACTTGCTTTAGTTGCTGGTATAACTCCCAATCGGTAATCGGCAGATCCTGGAACCACAGCCAAGCAAAGATTGCTCCTTCCCCACGATGAAGTAGCCAGGGCAAATCTTTGGGCATTGCTTGCTCAAGGGTTGTTTCTACAACCGTGAACTTGTTTTGGTAGTAAGGCCGAATTACTTGAATCGCGAGCTCAGAGAGGGCACCAGAGGCAATTGCACGAGCGGCGATCGCTTGTCCATAGCGCGAGGAATGAATACACATATTCGTCTGGAACGACTGTAGCACCCCAATCAGCTGCGCGTCTCCAATAGCAATCCCAATACGTTCTCCTGGTAGTCCCGCCTTAGATAAGCTCATGCAGTGGAGAACATTACCCCCAAATACTGGCGTCATCTCTGTAAAGTTCAAAGCTGGGAAAGGAGGACCATAAGCAGAGTCAATTAATACTGGCACATCATGAGGTGCTGCTAGAGCGGCTATTTTTTTCACCTCTTCATCTGTGAGGACGTTGCCTGTAGGGTTGCAGGGGCGAGAAAACAGGACGCAACCAGTATTTTCAGTAATTGTCAGCTGGCTAAAGTCGGGTCGGTATTTGAATTGATGGGCAGCTGCATCGACATCTAGGTAAGGCTTGTAAGCGAATAATGCTTCTGGGACTAAAGTAATACCGCCATAACCTGTATAGTCCGGACTCAAGGGTAGGACTATTTGCTTCAAGTTGCCGCTGCTGGTATATCCTCCAAAAGCATTGGCTGCATAGAAATATAAACTTTGGCTGCCGGGGGTAATCAGGATATTGCGATCGCTTAAATTCAGCCCATAGCGGCGATTGAAATCTTGAATCACCGCATCAATCAAGGGCTGATATCCTTGACTCGACCCGTAACGGCAAACTACTTCCCCGTATTCCGAACTAGCCAGCAGTTCCGTCGTGCAATCCCGCCACAGTTGCTCTACCTCTGGCAAAATTACCGGATTACCAGCGCTTAAGTTAATAAATTCCTGCCCACTACCAGCTTGCAGGGTTTCAATAATGTCTTTCATAATTGCCCGCACCCCAGTCAGGTGGGACATCTGATCGCCAAATTGAGTCAGGGCAGGGTTCATAGTATAAAGCGATGTTGATTAAAGGTTAACGCGCTGTTGGTACTTTACCAATTTAACTGCAATGCCGCCTTGACTGAGACAGGTTACACCCACTCAGAGCTTGTACTGCGGCGATCCTAGCTTATACAATAGGCGATCGCAGTTTTCTGTGCAGCTACTGCTACGACTGGCAACCTAAATTCTTTAGTAGAGACGTTCCGATGGAACGTCTCTTTGTTGGAGAGGTACATGCATTTTTCAGAAAATTTAGATTAAAAACTAGAGAAAGTGTAATTAAACACCATTTATCTTTAAAAGACTGGCAAACTATGACTTATGGGCAATAGACAATAGAATAATTGTCTTGACAAAATTGTCCATCTCCCGATTCAGAAGCATCACATTCACCCCAAATGGCAGTAAATTAATCGGGATTGGCTGTACCATTGTCGGGTTTCACACAAACGAGTCTGAGAAGCAAACTAGAACTGATGACAACAATTGAGACGCTGCGTGCGAAGTTACCGTTTCCCCTCAAGCGATTAGCAGACCTAGCTTATAACTATTGGTGGAGTTGGACAAACGACCGGATTTCTCTATTTCGCAACATCGATCCCGAACAGTGGCATCAGCTTAAACACAACCCAGTGGCGGTGCTAGAGTCTACAAGTTACGTGCGTTTGACACAGCTAGCTAACGACCCGGTTTACATCAAACGTGTCAAAGCCCTCGCCCAAGAGTTCGACAATTACATGGCCCAAACCGATACCTGGGCTAGTAAAGTTGCACCCCAAATTTCCAAATCTAACCCTATTGCTTATTTCTGTGCTGAATTTGGCATCCACGAATCCTTGCCCATATACTCAGGCGGCTTAGGAATTTTAGCCGGGGATCACCTCAAGTCTGCCTCCGATCTAGGCGTTCCTTTGGTTGGAGTGGGACTACTGTATCGTCAAGGTTACTTCCATCAGCAGTTGAACCGCTACGGCTGGCAAGAAGAGAACTACGATAACAATTTGTTCGAGCAAATGGCCTTAGAGCCAGTAAAGAACGAGCAAGGGGAACCGATAACGATTGAACTAGAAATTCGGCAGCGGATTGTGAAAGCGCAAATCTGGCTGGTTCGAGTTGGTCGAGTCAATCTTTATCTGCTGGATACAGACCGACACGATAATGACCCGGTTGACAGATGGTTGACAGGTCATTTGTACGGCGGCAATCAGGATACTCGCATTGCCCAGGAAGTGTTGCTGGGAATTGGGGGCGTGCGGGCGCTGCAAGCAGTGGGGATCAATCCTTCTGTATGTCACATGAATGAAGGCCATGCGGCGTTCTGCACCCTAGAAATTGCCCGAGAAGAAATTAAGCGTACTGGCAAGTCTTTTTATGATGTTGAGGCATCGGTGCGCGATCGCTGTGTCTTCACCACTCACACCCCAGTCCCCGCTGGTCACGATGTCTTCTCATCAGACCTAATGGACTCCTACTTCGCTCATTACTGGCCTTCACTAGGCTTATCCCGCGAGCAATTCCTGGCACTGGGCGCACGTCGCCTCGGTGACCCCTGGGAACCATTTGGTATGACCGTTTTAGCACTGCGGATGTGTCGTGCTGCCAATGGTGTCAGCAAACTCCACGGCGAGGTTTCTCGCAAGATGTGGAACATTCTCTACCCAGAGCGACCTGAAGACAAAGTGCCAATTGGTTATATTACCAACGGCGTCCATGCTCCCACTTGGACAGCCCCTCTCATGGCTGACTTGTATTCCGAGTACTTGGGTGATGATTGGGCAACGAATGTAGCCGATCCGCAAACGTGGGCAAAGGTAGATGATATTCCCGATCAGGAAATCTGGTGGCGTCACCAAGTTCTTAAAGAACGCCTAATTGCCCATACCCGGTCTAAGGTAAAAACTGCCAGGGCTAATCGGGGTGAAGAACAACACCGCATCGACGCCGCAGACCAACTGCTAGACCCCAACGTGCTGACGATTGGATTTGCGCGACGCTTTAGCCCCTATAAACGGGGTGACTTGCTGCTGCGGGATGCCGAACGCGCCTTGAGGATTTTTGGCAATGCGGAACGGCCGGTGCAAATTATCTTCGCAGGCAAAGCTCACCCACACGATGAGGAAGGCAAGCGAATTATCCAACGGTTGATGGAGTGGTGCAAGCACCAAAGCATTTTCAGCCGAGTTGCCTTAATTGAAAACTACGACATTTACACCGGGCAAAAGCTGGTGCAAGGCGTTGATGTCTGGCTCAACAACCCGCGTCGCCCCCTAGAAGCTTCCGGTACAAGTGGTGAAAAAGTCTGCTTCAACGGCGGCATCAATTGTAGTGTCCTTGATGGCTGGTGGTGCGAAGGTTATCAAGCAGGTGCAGATGGCAAGGGGATCAATGGCTGGGCGATCGGTGAAGATGCTCACACCAGCGATCAAGAGTTGCAGGATCGTATCGATTCTGAATCCCTGTATCAGCTACTGGAAGAGGAAATAGTTCCTCTCTATTACGACCAAGATGCCAATGGCATTCCTCACCGCTGGATTCAGATGATGAAGACATCGATTAAGACAAATGCGCCACTGTTTAATACAGATCGGATGGTTGCCGATTATGTTACTCAAATGTATGCGCCTGGTTGTTCCGCTGGTGCTAAACCAATTCTGGCAAGTGTTATAGCATAGACGTTTTCCTTTTTTGGAAACGCATAGACGCGCAGCGGCTTCCCGCAGGGTAGGACGCAGAGGTTAACGCCAAGGTACGCAGAGGAGGATATATTTCTCTGCGTTCCTCTGCGCTATCCTTTGCGCTCCTCTGCGTTAAAAAAAATTATTCAGGTTAGGCTGTAACTATTTGAGAGAAAAATAGACCTCTTGCAAGCAGTAAATTAAATCTTGTAAATTATCTGCGTTTATCTGCGTGCATCTGCTTTCATCTGCGTACTAAAAAACTAATATCAATATTTTTGCAAGAAGTCTAATGATAGTTTGGCAAGCTGATTTTTACAGGCGTCCGTTGCGCGATACCTCTGGAGAGGTATTGTGGGAATTATTAGTTTGTGATTTAACAGGCAGCTTTACTTATCAAGCCTTGTGCCCTCAGTCACAAGCGATCGCCAAATGGTTAGTTTCTCAGCTGCTTAAAGCCGCTGGTGGTAATTTGCCGAATGTTATCCAAGTATTTCGTCCACAGTCTTTGAGTTTAATTGAGGCTGCTGCTCAACAGTTGGGAATTAGGGTGGAAGCAACTCGCCACACCGATGCTCTTAAACAGCTGTTGTTAGAGAAAGCGCAGAATTACTCCCAAAGTGGGGAAGCTTACAATCCTTTAGCCCTGGACAAGCCACCGCCTACACCACTACCAGAAAACCTCTGGGGGGAAGAATGGCGCTTTGCCACACTCCCAGCTGGTGATATCGAGGAGGCGTTTGCAGAACGACCGATTCCAATTCTAGAAATGCCGGAATTTCTGCGACCTATCAATTTGGGCTTGGCGTCAACAGTTGCAGTTCCAGGTGTGGTAATTTATGGCGGGCGGCAATCAATGCGATTGGCACGTTGGCTACAAGAAGCTCGTCCGGTATCGCTGAATTACATAGTGGGTGAGCCAGCTGGCTTAGTATTAGAAGCTGGGTTAGTAGACCGCTGGATTGTTGCCACTTTTGAAGATAAAGAGGTCGCGGCGGCGGCACAGACATATGAAAGCCGCAAGCAGATGAGTAGTGGACTGCACTTCTTGCTAGTGCAACCAGATGATTCTGGAATGACTTATAGCGGCTTTTGGCTATTGCAAGGGCAGTAGTGATATCATGTCCGCTTAAAGGCTTATCATTTAGACTGACATAATGCCTGTCAAGCAGGTGCTTTATTAATTTTTGTAACCTTATCCGTTTTGTAGTATTTGATACAGAATATTCTGTTATAGTGATTAGAGAAGCAAAAAACAGTTATAGATAACTTAAGCAACACCGAGGGTATAAAAATGTCTACTGAACAACAAGCTCGCTCTTTAATGATGCGCCACCACCACCTCGTTAAGAACCGTCAGCAATCCATGTTGAGCCGTGTATCTGCTGAAGTTGGTATGCCCCCGGAAGCTGCTGAATATTGGAATCACATTCAAGGTCAGCCACATCCCAGCTTTATTGCTAGTTACGATCGCAGTGGTGCTTCACTAAGCTAGAGTTGCGGAAATAATTAAAACTTTGATTAATAAGCATCATACACCAGGGCATTCTTCATCTTTGAGAATGCCCTGTAATTTTTTGTTAAGCTAATTCTGATTAAATTCCCAGAGATGCAGAGAAAAGAGATTAATCAGAGATTTTGAAGTTTGCTAGAGATGTATTTTTATTTCGCTAGTCTAGTTAGCCATGCTTTGAAAGCAATATCAATAAGCAAATCTATCGAGTTGCTTTTAGTTGTGATTAGTGTTTCATAGTTTTTATAACATATCAAAAGTTTTTCATTATTTCTATGATCCTTAAACCAACGATTTATCAGGTCAATAAATTTAGGATAACTAAAAGTAGCTTGACCTCTGCCCCTAGAGGCTCTCAGTCCTCTTAAAGAGTAAATTAGTGCAGTAAATTTGTTCCAGCCATTATCATTTTGAACACGCATTCTCAAAATAGCTGCCTTGTGCAAAGGATCGGGATCTGGTAACTTTAAGAATAAGTAAGGTGTGTAATTAGAACCATCCTTGGACTTATCCAAATAAATTTCGGCGCAGGGATAGCTTTTTCCTTTGCCATATTCAATACTGTTAGCTTCAACAAATTCTTTCATGCGACTGTCAAAACTAAGGATTTTATGACGAATTTTTAAAATAGCATTTCGATCAATTTCATTACAGTTAGCAAGAAAATTGATAAGTTTTCTAGGTACTTCGGGTAGAAGATCGTTACTATGTTTTTCTTGATAATGTATTTCTAATTTTGATACTTTTTCATTGTCTAAGTCTTTGATCTGTAAATAACACTTCTCATTATCCACCAAAAGCTTAAACTGTAAAAACTCGATAGACAGGTGGTTATACTTTCTATCTGTGTAGTTATCCCGATGAAAATTTGGTGCAATTGCCACTAACCTGATCGGCTGCTCATAGTTTATTTCTTTATTAAAAGGTTTTTCTTCTAGTAAGGCATGGTAATAACGGGTTAGCTGTTGAACAATATATCTATCTTCAGTATTTTTAAGCTCCAGCACTACTAATTGCTGATTTTTACCCAAGGCTAAAATGTCACAAATTTGACCATTAATAAAGTATTGCCGCCTGAGAGGAGTTAAGCCTAAAAGCTGAGGTAAATTTGCCCAAGCAAAATCTTCTAAAGCGGCTTCACTTAGAAAATCCCATCTTTCCCCTGTTTTCTTTAAGTTGATGCCATCAAGCATTATGCCTCTCTTGGAAGAAATACATCGCTTTACATCTAAATATAGTACACCCCACCCCAACCCTCCCCTTATCAAGGGGAGGGGGTAAGGGCAGCGCGGGTGGATAATTTTGTCAAAACTTACGCACCGAAAGCCTGAAACTTAGATCCCCCCCAGCCCCCCTTTTTAAGGGGGGATAATTTAGCCAAAGTCCCCCTTTTTAACTCTGATTTAGGGGGATCTCCAGGTTGGAAAACAGACCCTAGTCCCCAGTCCCAAAAGCGAAGATATAATCCCGAAGCAAGCGGATTTGATATTAATCGGGCATTATATTAAATAATCAATGGCAATATTTGCTGCGTACAAAGCAAGTTTAGGGCTTATTTGAGCTTAATTTTTGTTCAAGTGCCGTTATTTGTTGTGCCTCTACTTATCAGTGGTGCAATTAAATTAATTCTGCAACAGATGCCGCTGTATTGCCTTCCAATATGCAAACACTGGAAATTGATAATACTCAACAATAACACTCGCTACAAAAGCAGAATGGCACAAAAAAGTTAACCCAATCCAAAAGGTGGGAATCCAAGAAAAGGGACTACCATCTGCTGGGGGAAAAATATAGGCACTCAACGCGACTATAGTTGTCGGTAGTAGTACTAATGCGATCGCACCTAATCCCACACCCCAACCCAACTCAACACCGTTGCGATTGGCACCTCGCCAAGCTCGACCATTCCAGCGCCAAGTTACGGGTGATGAACTATCTGCCATCGTCAAGGACTGTTGCAGCGGATCGGATGTGAAAATGTGGCGGCAAAAGTTACAAGCAAAAGTATCCATTAAGGGCATAGCGGCAATCTGACCGTGGTGACAGACTGGGCAACTGTAAACACCGTCAAGGCTAAAATGGCTGGTGGAATCTTTTGAACTCATAACTGGGTAGGTACTAGCGCACAGGTGACTGTGGCGATCGCTCTCGGACTACATCCAATACTAACCCACTCCGACTTTGGTGGTTGCTGCCGGCCGTTATGGTATAGGAGTCGCCATAATGGAAGAGTGACAATAGACCTCAACCCTATGCGCCCTCCCAGTGCTGCTCTCACTGGAAACTGCTCAAGCTAATTGCTAAAAGCTAATTGCTAATTGCTATAACTTGCCTCAATTGCATTGACAAAATAGATGCGCTGGCAATACACTCTCAACGTTCCAGCGCTTAGTAGCAACTCAGTAAGGCATAAGGAAGAAGTAATGGCTCAGGCTCATATTGGGATTATTGGTGGCAGCGGCCTCTACAAGATGGACGCTCTCAAGGATGTGGAAGAGGTACAAGTTGACACGCCCTTTGGATCTCCTTCTGATGCCTTGATAGTAGGCACGCTGGAGGGGACACGGGTTGCATTCCTGGCGCGTCACGGTCGTAATCATCATCTCATGCCCTCTGAGTTGCCATTTCGAGCCAATATTTATGCTATGAAGCAAATTGGAGTTAAGTATTTAATCTCTGCTTCAGCTGTTGGTTCCCTCAAAGAAGAAGCTAAACCCCTGGATATGGTAGTGCCGGATCAGTTTATTGACCGCACAAAGAATAGAGCTTCTACCTTTTTTGGGGAAGGAATTGTCGCTCATATTGGTTTTGGCGACCCGGTTTGTGGCAAATTGGCTGGGGTTTTGGCAGATGCGATCGCCTCTCTGAACTTACCTAACGTCACCTTGCATCGCGGTGGCACTTATGTCTGCATGGAAGGCCCAGCATTTTCTACCAAGGCGGAATCGCATCTCTACCGCAGTTGGGGCGGAACAGTTATTGGTATGACTAATTTACCAGAGGCTAAGTTAGCCAGAGAAGCAGAAATCGCCTATGCCACATTAGCCCTAGTTACTGATTACGACTGCTGGCATTCAGACCATGACAGCGTAACGGTAGACATGATTATTGCCAATCTGCAACGCAATGCCGTTAATGCCCAAAAGGTAATTCAAGAAACCGTGCGGAGTCTGAACGAAAATCCTCCAGCATCAGATGCTCATTCCGCCTTGAAGCATGCAATTCTTACCCCTTTAGATAAAGTTCCTGCGGCTACGAAGGAAAAGCTAACTTTGTTGTTGAACAAGTATTTGTAACTAGGTTGACTTGATTCAACGTAAAACCTCTCCTAAGTAGTAGAGACGCGCCATGGCGCGTCTCTACATTCTTTGCCAGGAGATATCTATTGAAAGTTAAGCCTTGTTAAACTACTGCCAGGGTAGTAGGTTCCCAGAATGTGCAGGTAGTCGGAACCTTGCTTGGCATAAAGCATTGCCCCTGTCTGACTCATCCCCTTGCCATCATGGGCTTTTCGAGAAGTTTCGTCCGTATCTGCATACATGGCGTCAACGATCTCACCTTTAGAGACAAGGATTTGTCCCGCTGTTTGCTGAACTGCTGTATGGGTGGTGCTGGCTTCACTATGTACCCCTTTGTAAACCTGCCAAGCCTCAGTTGCACCCAAGTCGTAGAAGGGATTAGCCGATTCAGTTTTCCGCACTAAAGCATAAGAGCGTGCAGCCACGGCTTGAGCTTTCAGAGCTTCTAAAGGCCAGTGGCTGAACATTTCCGAGCCAACAACGCTAGAGAGGTAAGGCTCCAGATGGACATGGTTGACAGCTAACAAGCTGTTTCCTTGGGAAATCAGCCTAACTTTGCCTCTGTACCACCGTTCCCCAACAGCAACTAAGCCGCCGTCTCTGGCTTCAATCACAATTGAGCCTGGACTTTTCCAGGAGCCAAAATCAATTTTGTTACCCGCCGCTTGAGGATAAAATCCAATTTGCGGTGGAAGGCTTCGCAAGGCATGACCTGCATCATTTTTGATAATCCCTGCTGTAGAAGTGGCGACGGGGACGATATCAGCGTTAATTGCGATCGCTATCTTCATTTCCACATCTTGAGGAACTGTAGCTTTCTGTACCGGCTTGTTAACTTGATGAGTTTGGTGATTTTTTATAGTTGGTTTTGGCTGCGGGAGAGAGGGACTTTGAGTAACAGCCATCTCCCGATTTGAGCTATTTTTCCGCAGCTGCGGCCAAGAATCAGATAAATTTAACTTTAAAGTGGTTCCGGAAGCTACGACAACAAGCAGCACACTGGGAGCTGCCAGTAGGGGTATTAGCCAAAAACGCCAGCGTTCAAGCCCTTTAAGCAATTTAGGCAATCCTCACAGGTAATGAATAGTTACAGCTTACTTTACGTATGTTATTAAATCTTTAGAACTATCCCCAGTCTAATGGCATGAGTTGCTACCTGAATCTCTAAATTATTTCCACGCTTCCGGGACAAACCGCCAATCAAAGCTTGTCGGGTGCAGTGTCAGTTCGAGAACACCGTAAGTATCTGCATTACGAACTTCACTATGGGGCTGAATAGCTAAAAAGCTGTAGTGTTGGCTGCCTCCAGTTCCGACGACAAACAGACGAATGCCATGTTTCGTATCTGCCATACCAGGGGGAGTCTGTAGCGCAAACCCTTCATGATCTGTATTCTTGTGAATCTCGATTTTCAGGGAAGTCTATAGGCGATCGCCAACGGCTCGTCTCCCAGATTACCAGATCAGCAAAACCTCACTCTACAAGCGTTTCAAGCTATCGTTCTTACTCCCACAGCAACACTGAAGGCAGTTTTTCTGGATAAGCCAAGCGCAGTAATTGATAGCCAATGCCGGCAGTCCCCTGGAAAAAACCAGGATTGAACACAGAGCTAGGTAAGTTGGGAAATAGTTGGTAGGCTCCGCTTTGTTTAGCTCTAGCTACGACATTCGTAGTATTCTGGAGAGCAACTTGATACCAATCAGAACGAGAATAGCGTTGAGCACCGACTAAAAGCACCTCAACCCGACCCAGATTGCCACAACATAGGCGATCCGTTTCTTGCAAGCCATAACGCTGGGTAGTTTGCAATGCGATTTCAATCTCTTGTTCAATTTCTGGCGTTTTCACAATATCGAAACTGCCCAAACGTGCTAACCCGATTCCGGCAGCACCATGACACCATTGAGTTAAAAAGCTAGGCTGCCCTGTTTGTTTCATTCCTCGGAAGTCGGGCCAGTTGCCGTTGGAGGAGGAAAATACGCTGCGCTCATACTCAATCCCCTCTAGGGCTGCTTCTAAGTAATTGCGATTCTGACTAACAGCATACAGCCTTAGTAGCGCATAGGCGATCCCTGCTGCTCCGTGAGAGAAGCCAGTTAAGGGGGGATCTCCAGAGATTTGCCAAGCTTTAGGAGCACCTGAGTAACTGACGCGGTGAGCTAGTAAATGCTCTCCAGTGGCGATCGCCTTTTCTAACACTGTTACGTTCTTTGTCACTTGATAAAGGGATAACAGCCCTAGCATGGCTCCAGCAGCGCCACCGATAATATCCAAGTGTCGATCGGCAGCAATCAGTTCCAGTGTTATCCAGTCAGCTAATACTTGAGCATCTGGCAATAGCGTTTCATCATTCAACAATTGGCTGACCTTGACCAAGGAATAGATCATCGAACCTAAACCCACGGCACCACTAATTCCAGTGAGGCGAGCCATTCGTTGTTGTGATTCTGAGTCAAGAATGTGGAGCTGCTCACGCAAGGAGTGTAACGTCTGCAATGCCAAATTGCCAAAGTGACGCTCACCAGTTACCTGATAGAGTGCGGCGAGAAACAGGGCAACTCCACAGCGTCCGTCATAGAGGCCCTCGTCTAACACTTGCAGTTGGAATCGTTCGGCCTCAGGTATATAGCTTAAGCCAATCCAGTTGACGCTACCATCAGGGTCTGGAATCGCTCTGGTTTCCAGTTCAATGGCGATCGCGATCGCTTCGGAGATCAATTGTTCCGAACTCAGCCGCGGTAACGACTCAAGGTTCCATTGCCCAGTTTCCGGGCTGGTAGTTTGCGCTACCTTTGCATAAAAGGAGCCTTGAATAATGGCAACTTGTCGAGTCAGATCAATTTCATCAAGTTTCTGCAACTGATTGAGAACTTGCTGATAACTGGCTTGCTTAAAGTAGTGCGGTATAGATGGATAACCTGCCACACTCAGCGCCTCACTAGCGGCGCTAGCTGTGAAGAAGGGAATATCCAATTGTTCCATCGCTTGTAGTTCTGCACTCAGAATAGACCAGACATCGGGTTTTGAGCGAGCAACCAAAAAGGCACAACTCAGGCGATCTAGTTCAATGCTGTAGTCAACTCCGTTCTTGAGGTAGTCAGGTGCCCAGGCCTTTTGTAGGATAACGCCGTAGATCCGGGTAGCACGGAAAATAAATCGAACCTGTTGATTTTGCAGGGCAGCAAGTGGACTATCTGGAGCCAGCAATTTGTCCTTGTTTGCCATCAGGAAGCGATACATCTGCTCGAACCCGGTAGTAATTTGTGCCTGGTAATCGTTAGCAGACAGGGCCTTGCTGCCTAAGCAGGGGACATTTTTCTCCATAGGCAGCGTCACAAATTCATACCTTCGGTGCATCTTGTCAGTGTTAATTGCCTGCCAGCGCAGAGCTTTCTGGGGAGCTTGTTGCGGATCTGTACTGCCCAGCCCACTGATATCGTAAGCAATACGGCGATCTGCACTAAAGTCCCAACGAGGTAACAGCCCGGTACGCAGCACTGAATCCCATAGTTGTTGGGCTGCGGTTGTCTCAAATGCCTGAACAGACGGCGAGTTCTCAATTAGATTCGCTTCATGGTGCAGCAGGGTTTCCATATCAATCAACACCAGATGCTCACCACTAGCAATCAAGTTTTCATAGTGGCAATCGGTTCCCCTGAGAGCATAAAGCACGCACAGCAGCATTCCAGCTCGCTGATAAAAACGTTCCGCAGCCGCCTCATCGCTACAGGGTTGGTGTTCAACATACTCCACCCAACCGTAGCTATCTCGGTTGAGTACTTGGATAACTTTGAAATCTAAAAGCTGGCTATGCTGATTGCACCAGTTCAAAAATTGGTTAAAGGCCACCTCTAGCCCTAAATCTTTAGGTTTATAAATAAGTTTGAGTTCAGACTCAAAGGTGAGTACAATAACGGTTCGTCCGCGCTTATGGGGGTCGGAAAGGGAAGTTTGAATTTTATCAACTTTGCCCAAGCTATCAATTTTTGAGCCAAACATTCGCTGAATATCTGCCCTATCCTCAGCCAAACGTTTAATAAATTCGGCAGCGAACTCGACCCAAAAATCAACTGCCGTTGCCACTAACCGCCCAAGAACCGGGTACTTCTGAAAAAAAGCCAGCAGTCCATCTTGAAGCAATTGATGGACAAACTGAGTGTAGTGCGTCTTGCTATTGTTGTTATCCGTTTCCAATCCCAGCGAGTTGAGTAAGTTCTGAGCAAAGGAACGATTCTTAGAAAACTCAAAGTCCAGTGTTTTAGTACAAAGCCCTGCTAATCGTTGCAGTAAGCTACGCTCTAAGTCGTGGTAAGCAGCTGGCGAGAGGATTGATAAGGGGAGGGTGTCTTCCGTAAGTTGTATAGAATTAAAGCGAGTTAGTAGTTGCTGTCTGGCAACTGCGATCGCAGGTAGGAAAACGTCTTCAAAAGGAATTGGCTTTTCTGGATTGGTTGGGAGAAATGATTCCAGCTCAGGATTAAACTCTGTCGCCTTTTGCATTATTTGTCGTAAGGTTTCTGCCCATCCTGGTAACGACTGATTGGCAATAAACCGCACGGTTCCCAGCCATGGGCGAACGCGATCAAGGTCTAAGCCTTGCCACTGTAAGCGTTTCTGCAAGATGTCTTTATTACCCTGGGCGACGGCTTGGCACCAGCGCTCTAGACGACGGTTAATTTCTGGTTCATTTGCCTGTTCCTTGTCCACAATAAAATGCTCTGGATCTAGGCGTTCCCAGAGGAAGCTTGCTTTAGCAACAATCGAGGCTAAATCTGCATGAGTGCAGCCGACTAAAGTTGCGATCGATAATTTAGACATCCTGAAATTCCTTGTAATGGAGGTAGACCCAGATTGAATGAATCGAGGCAGCGATTGAAGTGAATAAAAATCTACTTTTGATTTCAGCTGCTTTTCATTAAAATTCTGACAGAAATTTGTTTCTAGTAAAGCAACAATTAACCTTACAAATTACTATCCAGAGCTTTCGCAATAGATATCCATGAGCGCGCTTGCTCACAAACATTGGATGAAAATATAGTTTGCTCTACCTCTCTCCCTCATTTTCAAGACAGATATATCAAAATAAGTATGTTTGGAAATGCCAGAGATTTTATGAGCGCCTTAAGCCTCAACCTACACCAGAAAGGCAAAATCCCTGGAGGAGGAAGATGGTTGCTGACAATTCCTAATGAAGCGTTCTGCCGAACAGATGCAATTGTCCTGGGCGTATTGGGAGCCACTTAGCTCATCTTTGATCCAAGTGGCTCAGAGACTTTTTGAAGTAAAAGGCTCAACGATACATCGCAGTGCCAGGTATGAAAATTGCCAAACCTAGAGCAATTTATAAAGTCGCCCACTTAAACGTTCTTTTGGGACAATTTTCTACCTTTTTAATCTTCCTGGCACTTCGGAGTGTACGATGGAAGTTCGGGGCCAATTCCCCCCGCAACTGCGAGTAAGTCCTCTTCCGTAAGTTCTTCCCCCTCTGACATCAGCTCTGTCGCCGCCTGAGATACACTCTCGTCGGTGAAAGTGTAGCCTTTTTCGGCACCTGCTGTAGTAATCAGTTTGATGACTTCTTCCCTGTCAGCAGCGGCTAGAAGCTGCTGGCGTAGTTGAGCCTCTTGAAGTAGAGCTTTGATTTGGTCGAGCATAGATGTATTCTGTGCTTGTTGATTTAGTAATTAGCTACATTTCAAGACGTTAGTCAGTTGGGCGTGTTGGGAGCCTCTCAACTTGCAGATGAGCCAAGAGGCTTAGAGGTTGTTGAAGCAAACGACCCAATGCGTCTTGACGTCAGGTATTGAAATTTCCTAAACTCAGCTCAATTGACAGCTGTTTCCCACTTGAACTGTGTTTTTGAAGCAATTTCACATCTGTTGTTGACAATTACACATCGCAGATTTACAACTATCAGCGAGCGTTGCGCGAGCCCCTCCCGCAACTGCGAGTAAGTCTTCTTCCGTAAGTTCTTCCCCCTCTGACATTAGCTCCGTCGCCGCCTGAGATACACTCTCCTCGGTGAGCGTGTAGCCTTTTTCGGCACCTGCTGTAGTAATCAGTTTGATGACTTCTTCCCTATCAGCCGCAGCTAGAAGCTGCTCGCGCAGTTGAGCATCTTGAAGTAGAGCTTTGATTTGGTCGAGCATGGTTTTTATCCCCTTATAGTGATGTAACTCTCTGTAGTATTCTTTGCTGATTTTCTTTGGAGTTAGAAAGCAATCAGCAAGAACTGAGGTTTCTTTGACAAAATGGGCTACAAACGCCTCAACCTAAATTCCGTAACCTACTCAGCACAGCAGATAATATTTTTGACAAGCTGGTTCTAAAAAGCGCTCTTATACACAGACGCTCGTCACTCAGGTGCTCCCAAATCCGCTTTTATAGTCTGCTTTTAACTCTGGCAGCTGAAAGTCGCAGTTACACGGACAAAGCTTGCCTTCGGGAACTCCTGAAAGAGGGCGGCATTGGCCCGTATTTGGTATAATATCAAGTCTAGTTAAATACTTAGGCTTGGGTAATTAGAGTCAGTCTGCTCATCACACCGCATATAACCAAGCAGAGCTTTAGTCGCTCAGGACATTGATAGGAAGCAGCAATGTCCTTGAGACTTTAAGCTCCACACCCACGAAGGGACGGGAATTCTTGGCTCAACGAGTCACCTTGCCTAGAACTGTTTCCAGGTCTAGATAGAGGGCGTTCTCTACCCAAGCGTTACTTTCCGTTCTTCCAACGGTAGTTTTGTGTTCTAATCCCAGCATCTTTAAAGCTTTTGCCAGGATATTAGTTCCGCAACGCGGTTGCCGGAGGCATATCACACCTCAGCTAGGATTGCTATAGTTTTAATCGTCCTGCTGTTGTTGTGAAGAGATTTCCTGTAGCAATGTGTCGTCCGAGTAAGATGTTTCCCATTCACCATCTAGCTTCAGCCTTACCGACTTGGCGCCGCCATTAGGGGTGCAGACAACCCAATATGTATCATCTTCCCCGCTCACCTGAGCCGCAGCTTGGTTCTCCGTACCCTCAGAAAGACCTGCATACGCCTGAACGCAAGCCCAAGTAATCCCGTCAGCATCTGTAACTTCTCGTGGCATTACTTACCTCCTTTTCGCCAAGATTACCCTGTTCAATGACCCTCATACCTCTGCCCACATAATGATTTCTTCCCAGCGCGACAGCAGGAAGCGTTAGTTATCAATCGGCTCATCTAAAGGAGAATCCGCATCCGGTTCACCTGACTCAGAATAAGACAAGTCCGGCTCATCCATAGGATAATCTGCATCGGGTTCACCTGACTCAGAATAAGACGAGTTTGACTGAGCCAAAGAAGAATCTGCATCAAGTTCGCCTGACTCAGAAGAAAACAAGTCCTCCGCTAGGGCAGTATTTTCATGAAGCCATCTTTGCCGTAACTTAATACTGTCTAAAGTAACGCCCTGTGCCTGTAAAGCACTGTCTATTTGCTTTGCCGCGAATTCTCCGATGCCGTTGATTTCCAGTAGGTCTTCCAAAGTGTAACGCTCTAGGTCTGATAAGGTATAAATTCCAGCTTTATTGAGTAACTCTAGACAGCGTTTGGAAATGCTTAGGCTTGCCAACGATGCAGTAGAACTGCCTGCATCAGATTCATGAGGCTGCATAACACTGACAGAATGCCCAGTGATTTGAGGCACTATATCAGTAATTTGTCGGACTTTCAACCAATCACCTGCATCAATAGCCTCTTTAGCAACCTCTTGGAGAAGCTTGAGAATTCTTTCTGTACCCACAACGAAGATTAATTGTTCAAAATCCGTCATATCAGTAATTACCACCAATGAACGTTACTTAGATAGCATCTCCCCTCTTCTACAAGGAGACTCTTTGGGGGAGAGGTCTAACATCTTGCGTTTAATTTAACCTAGCGGCTTATGGGCTTATTGCAAAGAGAAATTATTATTGCTAGTTTCCTTATTATTTACGGGCAATAACGTAATAACGCCACGGTGCTGGATAGCCTTCAATAGTTAACGACAAATCTTTGGGATCTAGAAATTCCCGCAGGCTGTCTACGTTTGCCCAGACGGTACGACGCTGCTCTTCAACAGAAAGGGGTTCTGCTTTAAAACAGTTAATCTGCGTAAAACCAGCCCGTGCCATCCAATTCTCTAGACAGGATTGAGTTGGCAAGAACCAGATCCCTCGTGCTTTTGCGTACCGCTGGCGCGGGGTTAGGGCAACTGGCAAATCCCCTAGAATGCCCTGACAGTCCACAATAATTTCTCCCTTTGGTGCCAGAGCCTGCCGCATTTTTACCAACAGACCGATAGGATCTGGATGATGATATAAAATTCCTAGACAAAAGATGGTGTCGAAGAAATTAGGATAAAAGTGGATGTGTTCCACACCCAATAACTCAAATGTGAGCATCTCTTGCTGAACGATATTTTGAATTAGCTGAAAGTTCCAGAAGTGCTTGGCAACTGGCTCGAACCCTATTACACACTCAGGCTCTTGGTGAGCCATGCGAAACATAAAATAGCCATTGTGACAGCCGATATCCGCCACGCGGCGATTTTTTAGGGAATTAATATAGGGTAAGAGCCGCGCCCATTTCCAATCAGAGCGCCACTCGGCATCAATGTTTACGCCAAACAGCTCAAATGGCCCTTTCTTCCAAGGGCAAAATGCTTGCATAGATTGATAAAATCGCTGCTGTTGTTCTGCTGAAAGTTCATCGGCTCGACCTACTTTCACTACTGCATCAGAGAAGTCGAAGTAGTTGCTCTGGATGTCCTGAACAGACTGAACGGCTTTGCGGTACTGACTGACTTGAGGCTCAAATAACTTAGATTGCCGCTCTTGACGCAGAGCTAAAATGGCATCGCGTTCAAGTGGAGCATTAGAGCGAAGGACGCGGTAGCGTCCAGCTTCGCTATCGCAATAATCGGGTGGTAGGTAACCAATAGTCTCATCAAACATAGAGCAATTTCTACTTCAGAGCCACTAATGAGATAAAATTATGCAGTTTAATTGCGGAATCAATTTGGCTAAAGCCGCTCTCGTGAAGCATTTGAATTTGTTGTGCTTCTGTTAGAGGCACCAGAACATTCTCTAATGCTTCCTTTTTGCGTTCGATTTCGGTGCGGGCATACCCATTATGCGCCTTGAAGGCTTCGTAGTGCCGGGTAATTGTTTCTTGAAATTGACGATAGGGCGATTCGATCTTTTCGCTCAAGAATAACAAGCCGCCTGGAGTTAAACCTTCGTAGATAGAGCGAAGTAACTTTTGGCGCTCTTGTAGGGGTAAAAACTGTAAAGTATAGTTGATGACGACAACGCTGCTATTTTCAAACGAGTAGTTCTGGGCGCGATCGCAGATTAATTCAACCTGATGAATCTGTTGCACCCGAACTAACTTGTGCCGGGCTTTCTCTAGCATAGGTTGAGAATTGTCAATGCCAACTAAGGTAGCTGGCTGCTTTAAGAAGCGCCCCAATAATTCCAGAAATGTTCCGGTGGAACAGCCCACATCAATAATCCGGGTTCCCGCTTGATAGTAATCTTTAGCCCAATGAGCTGCACAAGCTAGCACTTCTCGATACAGGGGGACTGAACGGGAAATCATGTTGTCAAAGACTTGTACCACATCCTCGTTAAAGACAAACGGCTTGGGCCACGGCCCTTTTTCAAATAGTTCATCTTTCTCAGGGCTGAGATAAAGCTTTGTAGAATCAAGGTCTGGATTAGGTTGGTCGGTCATTTGATTTTAGATTGTGAAAGCTTAGCCATTAGCGCTCTAAGCACTCAAAAGAGCTTCAGGATAGAATAAACTAACGGTATATCCATGATTATGACTAAGCAACGATCTCGCTACGATGAGCTACACGATCATTACTATGAGCTTTTATCAACAAAGTCAGGTACACGCTATGAAAGGCTTGCTGCTGTTGTCTTTAAGTATCTTGAGCAGAGTGGTACTGTCATTCATGATCTCAAACTGGTAGGTGACTCTGGAGTCTCACATCAGATGGATGTCGCTATCGAACGTGGTGGGAAACAGCAACGCATTGTGCTGGAGTGTAAAGACTTTGATATTTCTGGGGATAAAGTTGGACTTGGTATTATCCGGGATTTCTATGGTGCGATAGCTGATATCAACCCGGATGAAGCATATGTTGTAACTTGTAATGGCTTCACTAGCGAGGCTGAACTCTATGCAAGAAGTAAGCAGATTGGTCTTGTTGTCCTCAGAGAGTTTCGTGAATCTGATTGGGCTGGACGTATTCAAGAAATTAACCTACATCTTATTGCAGTTACTCCATCATCACCCAAAGTAAATTTTGAGTTCAAACGAGATGAGGATTCGCAAAAAATTGCTGCCGATATTCAAACTATTAGTGGAAATCTGAGCGGCCCCCCCTCAAAGCAACCAGTCTTTTTTAACACTCCAGAGGGCCGCTTTGAAGCCAACGATTTTATTAAGCGAAACATGAATTACTCCGTTAACACGCCACCTGGTACAGTCGAGCATAATGTAGACATGTCAGATATTACCTTTGAGATTGACAACCTTGGTTCAGTTGAACTCAAATGCCTCAAGATTTCCTATGAGATATTTCATGTTGAAGCAATTATCGAGATAGGTGGAAATAAAATTGCTAAGTTGCTTCTGCAAGGTATTGGCTCAGACAAAAAAGTCATCTGGGATGAAGATATGCGTAAATTTAAAATCGATGAAGTGACTGGTGAAGTTCTTTGAGGAAAACAACCATGATTGTGTATGTAACGGTTACATAACAAATGTATTGCAGCGAACAGACGAAATATCGTGGTGCGGATACAGAAGTTCTCTGCTGTCGATGAATTGTGCCTTTAGATCGCTGAATTATCCATGGCTTAATACTTCAGGTAAAAGTCCTTGATCAAGGCAATAAATTCAGGAGTGTAAATACGGGGGGCTGCTTCTATAGCGATCGCACTTTCCTGGTATGGCAACTGACTTTTGGCAAATTCCATCAGAATCCGCTTGCATTGACTATTTAATTTTGGTTTAACGTATAGTTTTTGGCTGCAAAAGAAACCGAAAGCTTCAGCCTTTTCTTGGAAAATTTTCGCTGACTCGGTTGGGTAAATTACAGCTAGCCTACCATTCTCATACAGAAGCTGTTCTGCAACTTGCAATATATCAACTTGCCCAAGAGTATCTGTGTGCCGCGCCAAAGTTTTTGCCTGCTTTGCTGCTTTAAATGCGTTTTCAAAAAAAGGTGGATTAGAGACTAGGAGATCGTACCGCTTTGGGCAAGTAGCTGCATAATCTTGGATAGAACAATGGTACACCCGGAGGCGTTCTGCCCAGGATGTTCGCTGCACGTTTTCCCTCGCCTGAATGCAAGCATCTTCATCAATCTCTACGGCATCAATGTGCGCCTGAGAGCGCTGTGCCAACATGAGGGCAATCAACCCTGTCCCCGTCCCGATATCAAGAATTTGTTGTGCGCCTGTGGTGTCTGCCCACGCCCCCAACAGGACACCATCAGTACCCACCTTCATAGCGCAGCGATCGTGAAATACCGTGAACTGTTTGAAGCGAAAGTAGGGATTAGGCATCCTCGCCGCAGTCTGAATTAAAAGAATGCTTGCCCAACAGCAGAGATCCTGGCACCGCCTTCTTGATCCAGTCCGTAATCAGCATCTGTTCTGCCTCAAAAGTGTCGAGATGTTCGCCGTTTAAGTTGCGAAAGGGAATCTCCTTGAGAACAATCTCTTCACCCGTGGGCATGATCATGCTCTTAATCTGCGAAGCATGGAAAGGGCGCAAGGTGTAAAAAACAACGTATTTCCCACCTTCCCCGGCTAGCACCTCAGCTAGACAGGTATCATTCCGGTAATCAAATAGTTTCGGCTTCATCCGGGGAAACAAAGCTGTTGTCCGATTGGCTTTGAAAAAGGGGGCGCGAGTTTGTCGCGGCCAGTTTGTTCGCAGTGAAACTGGGTCTTCTAGAGCTTGGTGACAAATTTGATCGATATTCACGGCTACATCATTATCCTGACCGAAATGCCGCAAGTCCAAACGCACCGTATGCAGACCAGCTGCTTGCAACTTCTCCAATTTATCGAGAATAAATTGGTCTTTGTCCAAAAACATGAAGGTGCCATTTGTGGTTTCTAGAATCGGAAAGTGTCGGTCTTTAGCATCCTCAAATGCCGCCGTGGTTTCTAGATACAGTTCCTCGTCTTCGTCAGTAGTGGGCAAATTTTTTGCTAGGAGCGATCGCGGCGAGTAGAAAAGTAGAATTTGTCCAACGCCGAGCAACTCGCAGGCAACAGGAAGCGTTTGGCAATATTCAACCAGCTTTTCTTCAGGGAGTTCTATCGACAGCACCAGACGTTCCAACGACCCGGAAAAAATATCACACCAACCCCGAAGTGACTCAAGATTATGATTGCCTGTCTCCACAATTAACTGAAGCGGTATCTGCGGGAAATAAGTTTTTAGCCAATAGGCAGCGCCTGGATCGCACGCACGGATAGCCCCGAAGCGATTTATATCCCAATGCTTGAGGCGATCGCAAATACTGCTCATCACCCGTTCCGGCATCAGGACATCCCATACTAACACCGGGCGCAGTCCTCGCTCCTTGGCTGCTGCCGCTAATGTATGTACCTCCTCCTCTGACAGTTTTCCCTGTCGAGTTAACAGCGTCGGTTCCAACAACACCTCATGTAGATTGGCAGCATTGACGCACCGCTCTAGATCGCCAACGGATGATACAAAGGTGTTAAATTGCATGGGCAACTAATTTAACTACTGGTGCGGCTCGAACTACATTTAGTTTGGCAACATTCTGCAATTCTATTCCTGCATTAAATTTGGGAATGCGAACGATACTGTCAGATCGCATTGATTTTAAAAGTTCACCCGTAACGGAGAAAAGCTGTTCGACCTTCCAGCGGATTGGTTCCCCTTGAAATGGGACGACTTCAATTTCATCTTTGATGGTTAAAGGTTCAACAAGACGCACAACGATCTCTTGGGACGTTGCATCCATAACGATGCCCAGATATTGTTGAGTGCCTGTGTTAATCCCTGACAATTGACCAAACACTGAGTCACTGTCTGCTGGTGTTTCTAGCGAACCAGAAAAGTAATCCCGGTGCGGAACAGATTGCAGTTCCGCTGCCGCCCAATTGAGCATATCTGTATTCCATGTCCCGGCGGCATAGGCATCAATTAGTTGTCGATATACCTTACAGGTCAGGGCAACGTAGAAGGAAGATTTCATGCGTCCTTCAATTTTTAAAGAGCAGATCTGATGTTGGAAAAAGTCTGCAATCTGATAAATTCCCCACAGATCTCTGGAGGACATGAACGTAACCAAATCGTTTGGTGCGCTGTTCTCAGTTCCCTGTTCCTTGGCATTACTTTGTAACTGATAGGGCAATCGACAAGATTGAATGCATCCTCCCCGATTGGAATCCCGACCTGCGGTGAAGTTGGAAATCGTGCAATGACCGGAGTAAGCCATACACATAGCACCGTGGGTAAACATCTCCACGTCGATGCCTACCTGCTCTCGAATCAACCCAGCTTCGGTAATACTGAGTTCTCGTCCCACAATCAGGCGCTTCACCCCCATCTCCTTCCACAAATACCCAGCAGAGGAATTGAGGCAAGATGCCTGAGTAGATAAGTGGATATTCAGATTTGAACAATTTTGAATGACTCGGATAACGCCGAGATCGGAAACGATGACGCCATCAACACCAATAAATTCGAGAAACTGGCAATATGCTTTCAGCCCTTCAAAGTCTGCATCGTGGAGAAAGGCGTTCAGCGTGACGTAGACTTTGGCATCGTGCTGATGGGCAAATGCCACGCCCTGTTCTAAGTCGTAGTCCGTAAAATTGTCCGCACGGGTCCGCAAACCATATTTTTGCCCCCCTAGATAAACGGCGTCTGCACCATAGGCAATGGCAACTTTTAACCGTTCCAGATTTTTAGCTGGCGCTAGCAGTTCGGGTTTCCACATAGTTAAGGGCTTCTTCATCACCCACTTGAATGAGTAAGTTAGTGGACGTGCTTGTTTAGCTTGAGGCTAACGCTTGACTGATCTGGTTTAATCTTAATTCATCTGAGTTGGGCGTAGTTGATTAAAGGCATCGTGGCTCACTTTTGCTGAGTACACCTCGCCAGGGAAGGGAGAAGGAAATCAGGCTGTTCTAGGTAGACGCGGTTGAGCAACTGCACACTTTGCGATCGCCGTATGCGATCAAAGAAATTCCTGAGCTTCTACTAACAACTCCAAAAAGACGTTTAATTACACCCATCTACTTATATAGAAGGGCGCATCATTAGCTAGTAGTAATAAATTCAACCTAAAACTACCCCCCACCTCAGCTAGAAGTTGGCAGGAAATAGCACCAGTAAAATCTGAGGGAACTAGCATGTTGTGGTGCAATATGACAATTCTTTCAGGACGGGCTTGGATTACTGGTGCCAGTAGCGGCATCGGCGCTGCGACAGCCAAAATGCTGGCGCAGAACGGTGCGAAAGTAGTTTTATCTGCCCGTCGCACAGAGCAACTTGAACAGCTTTCTCAGGAAATTGAGCGTGCAGGCGGTCAGTCAATTATTAAACCATTGGACGTAACCGACCGGGAGGCAGTGGCGCAGGTTGGAGATGAACTCGAAACAATGGGTGGCGTAGACATCCTAATCAACAACGCCGGTTTAATGCCTCTGTCACCCATGCTTGAAGGGCGCATCGATGAGTGGGAGCAGATGATTGACGTGAACATTAAAGGACTCCTCTACGCCATTCACGCCGTCCTTCCCGGCATGGCTAAGCGCAAGCACGGTCATATTGTGAACCTTGGCTCGGTGGCTGGACGTTTTGCCTTTAAAGGGGCGGCTGTCTATTGCGGAACTAAATTCGCGGTACGTGCCATCTCAGACAGTCTACGCCGGGAGGCAGTTGAATACGGTGTGCGGGTAACTGACATTGAACCAGGAGCAGTCGCGACTGAACTTGCCGATTCAATTAAGCACGAGGCAACGAAAGAAGCCGTAACCGGGCAAGGCGGTTTCTATGCCCCGGATGCCAATATCCTTCAGGCCGAAGATATTGCCAGCGCCATTCTTTACGTGGTAAGCCAACCGGAACACGTCAATATCGGTGAGTTGTTGATTCGTCCACGTATTCAGGAACTCTAAGGGATTTAGCTTTGAGACAGGTATTACCCCTAATAAAAACCGATTAGACTTTTAGGGGCGGGTAAATCCGAGAAAATCTGCTGCCCACAAATATATTCGCTAAACCCGCCCCGGAGCATATTGTGGTTGCTCCACCGGACATGATATCAAGCTTAAAATCGCTGAAACATCTTGCTCTCTACAGAAGTAGAGCCAGTGCAGATAGTCTTGGATAAGATTGAAGTCACTTATAGCGCAAAGTTATAGCCTTTCAAAGGCGTATAACCTCTCCTTTTCAAGGCAGGTACGCCCTACAAAAACAATCAATAGATTCGTTAGGGTGAGAAGAGTGCCAAGGAAGCAAAGCAATTAATTTAGTGATTTAGGAACGGTAAATCTCTCTTTTAACGGTGCGAATATTTTGGCAATCGTCTTGCGATAGTAGCTTGTATGACCAAAATAATTCGTAATTCCCGGTTTCAAGCCCCTAAATTTATTTATGGAAAACTCATAAATGCTCCCGCATCAATGTCCAAGCCCCTAAATTTATTTATGGGGTATTAATTACGAATTACGAATTACGAATTGGAGCGCAGCGACATGACATCACTTGTGTTTTCAACTAAGCGGCCTGAACCCATTGATAAACTTGTTGTGTTTGGAGATAGTCTTTCAGATATAGGTACGGTGTTCCGGGCAACAGGGGGAATGTATCCACCCAATCCGCCCTACTATCATGGGCGTTATTCTAATGGTCTGGTTTGGGTTGAGTATCTTGCTCAAAGACTCGATCTCCCTGAGAGCAAAATCAACAATTTTGCTTGCGGAGGGGCCACTACTGGAAGTGATATTAATAGTCTTGTACCTGGGTTGCTGACACAGGTGCAGTCGTTTACACGAACGCAGCAACAGGCGTTCCCAAATACCTTGTACGTGCTTTGGGCGGGGGCCAATGACTATTTGCAGGGAGCAAGCAGTACAAGCATTCCTGTTGAAAATGTCACAAAAGCGATCGCCTTGCTTATAGATGTGGGCGCTAAAAATATTTTGGTAGCCAATGTGCCCGACTTAGGGCAGTTACCAGCTACGCGAAATAGTGCTAACTCTGCAAGTCTTAGTGCTTTAACGCAAGCGCATAATCAAGCTTTAAGGCGATCGCTCAAGGTAGTGAGCCAAAAGCATCCTGAGATACATCTGGCCACGCTGGATGCCCATGAACTTTATAAAAGTGCGATCGCACATCCGGCAGCATTTGGTTTTACCAATGTTATAAGTGCGTGTCTGGATAGAGGGAACTCCTCTGGTAACCCAAACCAGTTTTTGTTCTGGGATAATATTCATCCCACAACGGCGGCTCACCGCATCTTAGGAGAAGCTGGGTGGAAAGCAATTCAAGAGGCAGGAATAGTTAATGTCCCGTCAGTGCTTGGGTAAAGCATTGCATAGCGATCGCTGCTGGAACGCGATGAAACTGGATACAGATCAGCTGCTTTCCAGTTTCATCAATTCTTGGCCTAAAAACAAACCGGTTCTACCGAAGTAATGGTGCTAAACTAATAAGAAAAGTGCCAGCTTAGAAAACACCTAATCCGAAAGTTATTGAAGTTTCTAAATCCATATGCTCTCCTTTTTATGAGCTTGATTTTATTGTTGATTCCCTCTACAGCTCCTTGGCTAGTTCTTTGGTCAAAGTAAGCAATAATTTCTCCAATCCACCTTTTGATTGTTTTACCACTTTTGGGAAAATACTCAAAAGCTTCTTTTAACCAGTCGCTGAGACTCAACAAACCTTCTACCCAATCTTGGCTTTCTTCAAAAAACTTTCTCTTCTCCTTCTTTTAAGGAGTGCATCTTGCCCAAGTCCGGAGCAACCGCTTTAACTTGTTCTAATTTCTCTTGCTCTTTATGGGTCAGCTCTGATTCATTTTTCATTTATTACATATTTACTGTTCGTAATTCCTGATAAGACTTTCTCTCTTGGGAATTTAGTTTTAAGTTTTGTCGCTTCTCTTTTTGCTTTCCTTCTGGCTTCATCAAGTTCGTCATTGACTTGCTTCATCACGTGGAATCTATCTGCCACAATTTCTGCCGTTGGCATTAGCTTCTCCACAACTTTTTTATAGGGTTTCCAGAGGTCAATACTGACTTCAGTTATTTGCCATAGTACCTCTTCTCCCCAGCTTTCCAAGTGCTGGCTCACTTCTGCTTCTGTTCTTTTTTGTAGGATTTCTACTAGAATTCTTTTCTCTAAATCAACTAAGACAGCACAGTAGTTTTTTTGTCCTTTAACTAGGACGATTTCATCAATTCCTAGTTTCCTAACGTTTTGGGGTTTTTCCTGGCATAACTTCTCCCCAAGTTCTTTTAACATCGTTTCAATTTCTTGTTCACTCACCCCATTTCTTTTCGCTACGTTTTTAATGTCACTCTCTAGAACTTCCGAGATAATTTTTGTCTTTAACCTTTCGGTGTAAGTTCTTTTCTTCTTTACCCATTCAAACTCTTCGCTAAATAAGTGCTGACATTGAGGGCATTTCATTCGACGACGGTTGACTTTTAAATATACGCTCTCTTCTCCAAAAGGTAAGTCTCTTACGGTATATTCTCGATTTTGATGAAGTTTATCCGTCTTGTTACCACAGTGGGGACAAGCTAGTATTTTTGCTTGAGATTCTATATAGAGGAATATTCCTAGTCCTTTAACTAAGCTATAGTTTTTAACTTTGATACCCTCAATTTTGAGGAGCTTAGTCATTAATGCTAGCTCAGGATTCGATGCCATAGGTATAGTTATTTAGTTCATCAGGTCACTTTTGCCTTTAATTTGCATTAGCAGAAAAGCCTGTCAAGCATATCATACTTGATTTTGCACAAGGAAGCGGTAAATATTTCTATCATTATTTTGCCTCAAGTTGCTGATATTTTTACACGCCTAGTCCGGAAGAACCAACAAACCTTGCGCCTTCTATTAATTTCAAGCTGGAACAATTCCGACTCATTCTTCCCTGGCGATCGCATTCTTTTCTGTTAAGCGCTGTTGCTCTCCCTGCCTGATCTCACGCTCTAAGAAATAGTTCAACAGCGTTCGCAGCATCACAATCGCCCCTAAATTTAAAATCTCCTGGCGGGTTGGTGCAACCGCCGTTCGTAAAATATCGCTGGCTACGGTAAATTCCAAACCTAATGTCAGCACCCGTCCCAGTTTCAGACGAATCTCTTCAGTTGCATCCACATGATGTCTGGAACGCGATAACAATTGCCGCAAGTAGTCCCCAATTCCCCGAATCACACCCAGCCCAATCACAACTGACGCTGCAATTTCTGCTCCTGCTGCCAAATAGCCCGCGATCACCTTGAGCCAAGACTCCAAAGGATTAGCTGTACTTTCTCCTGAGGTGCCTCCTTCAACATTGAGGTTCAATAGAAGTACCAGTCCAAAAATTAGTCCTAGAGGCAGTAAGAGGTTGGCGAGTGATTCGAGGAAACGCTCTTGTTTCATAGTCAGTTATTTCAGCATAAGAAACGGCACTGTCAGTTGCTACTTCAAACGTTCAGGGATACGATCGCGATCGCGCAGAGCATTCGCCATAATCTTCAGCATAGGCTTGACGCCGGAATTTGACGGAAAGAAACTACCATGCACAACGTATTAGATTATCGATAGCATGGGTAAGGCAATTGAGGTCAAGGGCTGAAGTTTTGGGTTCCGTGCCAAACCGACAGGTGCCGCATTCATGGGCAACTGCCTGCATATGGAGCTTGTGGCTAATTGGAGGATAGGGATACGGCTGACTCGATGGAGGTTCCGTTGGAGCGTGGGATCGCTTCCTCGCTTATATAGTAATGCGATCCTGAATTATACTTATCAGCACGATCCCTTGAATTCAGCTTATAAAGCTGATGAGTTACTTTCCTCTAGCTAATGAAGGAAGTATAAATTATGCCATTAATGTAAATTCAATTCCATAAAAATTTTATTTTTGCCTTAATCGCTTTTAAAAATAATTAAAATAGGTCTATTTATTTGTTGCTTAACTTAATGTTAAACTCATAAAAAACATAATTCCCATCCAATGTTTAAGACTAAATTGTGGAAAAGTCTACAATCTTTCTTTGGTGTTTTTAAGCGTTTAATAATTACTCACCGAAAATCTCTACTACTGCTGTTAATAGGGGTATTTTTTCCCTTACATGTGTTTGGCGAATTAGCCGAGGATGTCTGGGAGAAGGAAGGTGGCTTTCCTTGGGATGTTCCCATCTTGTTGGCAATTCACTCAACAGCCAACCCCCAATTAGATATTTTTGCTTCTAACCTAACTAAACTTGGCGTATTTTGGGGAGTGTTTCCTGTTGCGGTCGTGGTCGGCTTAGCTCTGTTAGTGCGGCGGCAATGGCGCAAGCTTGTCTATTTTCTCGTCACCTTGGGCGGAAGTATTATCATCAATCGGACAGCAAAAATACTACTGCACCGAGTACGCCCTCACCTTTGGCCATCACCCGCTCCAGAGTTTGATTATGGCTTCCCCAGTGGCCATGCTATGTCAAGCATGACTCTGGTAGCGGCTTTAGTGATTCTCACCTGGAGCAGCCGTTGGCGTTGGTTAGTATTAACTATCGGTAGTCTGTTTGTGTTGGCAATTGCTTGGACGCGGCTATATTTAGGAGTTCACTATCCCAGTGATATTGTGGCAGGCTGGTCAGCCTCTATTGCCTGGGCAATTGGGGTGAGCGTGCTGATTAAACCTAATTCAACTCCTAAAAAGCGAAATTAAGAATTTACTTTTTATTAAGCAACATTTAGGGCTGAAAGACTTTTTGATTGCCAATGAGGGCAAGAAACATCCTCATCCCAGATTCTACAAACGCGCCTTAAAGCGATTCGAGAACAAACTCTCGTTTATACGGAACTGGCTGGAATTGCCCGTGAAATTACACGTATGTATTGTGCGATCGCTCGATGCAGAAGATAGTTTTGATCGCGTGGTGGAGCAAATGAACCCTGCTCTATTAAGCTCCACCTTCTAGATCGTCTAAGTCATCTAAAGTTAATGGTGCTTGAGCGCTATGGCGCACGTACAACACGTAGATTGTAGTATCTCGAATGGTAAACAGCACTCGATACATATTTTTGGATTTCCCGTAAAGTAATTGCCGGACTTCTTCAGGAAAAATATCGTGTTCGACTGCTAAGGCACAGCGCCGGGGCTTCTCTTGGAGCGTTGCAATCGCGTTCATCAACCCTCGAAACCAGCGATCGGCAAATTCGGGATTATGCTCTCGATACCATTGGTAGGCTTGCTCAATCTGAGCTTCGGCAATTGGGGTAATCTCAACTTGAAATGTCATACTTTTGCTGCATTTCTTGGATGAAATCCCCGATAGGGCGAGTTTGACCGCGCTCTAGTTCCTCGAAGCCTTGCTGAATGCCTGCAATCGTTTCCAAGCGATCGATCAGATGGCGCAGTTTGGTGGGATCGATTTTGCCAGGATCGAGAAAGGTGATGAGAACTTGGGTGCGATCACTCACATCCTGCGGTAGCTCAGTGAGTTCAATTTGCCCATTCTGATAAATGCCTTCGACGGTTTTCAGCATAGGTGGTAATAGGGTTGTCAGTTCTTTCAATTCTACTGGTTCTTCCTGTGCTATCTGTTGCGATCTGCTTTGCAGCAGCACTGACGCTATCGCAGACATGGTATGAATGTTAGGCGAAAAGTTGATGTTGGGTTTCCTGAGTCAACCCAATCTACAATATCTGCGATAGTTGCAAGGTTTTCTGTGAGCGCTTCTGGAGCGCCTTAGTTGGTGCAATACTCATCGAACACTGGCAAGTACTTAATTGAATAGGGTACAATTGATTTTAGCGATATATGCAGTTTATTAAAGATGCTTATTTAATGTTTTATAGGGGTATCTAAAACCACAAAAATTCTGTTTAATCCTTACAGCAATACTCTAAAGTATGGGCAGTCAATCTTTTCATTTTTCACCGGATTTTTTAAGCCTGCTAGTAGATACAATTCCAAAACTGTGCAAAAGTAAGAGAGATGTTATAATTTTTTTCTCCAGTGCAGGAGTTAGGAAAAGCTTTTTGGCAGACCTTGATTCTAAAGTACAAAATGATGCCAGCAGTATCAATAAGTATACAATTGCTAGAACAGTATTAATTCGACTGAATGAAGCTGGGGATACTGCGCTTGGTGAGAGAAGAGAGGTTGTTAAACGAGTTGTTGAGTTTGAGGATTTCTCTAGATGCTGGTCTAATGACCAAATAGAGGCTATGGGGTTAGTTGCTAAAGTTAGAGAGTTACGAAATGTCAAAGACTCTTTGACTCGAATACAGCAGGGTCATGAATCCCAGCTGGAAGAGCAAAGAAAAAAACGTGAAGCAGAGGAAAACTCAAGGCTTCAAGGAATAGAGCAAAAAAGGCAGAATCGGAATAATCTTAAGACAGAATTAATAGCCCTTTATCAAGAAACTAATGTTCATCAGCGAGGTAAGCAATTAGAGAGCGTACTGAATCGTCTTTTTGAGAGCGAGGGTATTTTAGTTAGAGAATCTTTCACTATAAATGGGGAAAATAATGAAGGAATAATCCAGCAAATTGATGGAGCGGTTGAGGTCAATAGTTATCTTTATCTTGTTGAGATGAAATGGTGGAAATATCCTTTAGGTCCTGGAGATGTGGCGCCACATATGATACGCCTATTTTCAAGAAGTGATGTTCGTGGAATCTTCATTTCTGCCTCAGGATACACTGATGCAGCAACCATTGAGATTAAGAAAGCTCTTAATCAACGAATTATGGTACTCTTCACTCTAAAAGAACTCTTACTCCTTTTAGAAAATGAAAATAGCTTTGAGTCTCTCCTGAAATCTAAAGTTGAGGCTGTTCAGCTTGAGGGAAAGCTTCTGTATGACATTTAAGTGGTAGTCCGATAACCCCAATGCTGGAAATATCTCCTCTCCACCCAAGACATTCACAGGATTAGAGCGTGACGCCAGAAAAAGTTAAGTTTAAAGAACAGGTAGTCAACAAATTCATTGAAATGGTCTTGGCGAGAATGGTAGATGCTGAAAGCATTTCTGTTCGGGTCAAAGCCAATTTCCAAAAATTAGTCCGTGGGGAACTGGATGCATTGACTATTGAGATGTATAGTTTTCTTTTGCGGCAGTACCTACGAGTTGAAAATTTTCAATTCAATATCGGTGCGGCGGCTGTTGACATCCGAAGTATAAGGAACAAGCAGATTAAACTGCTGCATCCGTCAAAAGGCTCTCTCCGAATGGTCATTTCTCAAGAGCAGTTAACCAATGTACTCAATGCCCAATTGGTAGATCCATCCGATGAGATGCAGGCAATGCAAGTCAAATGCCAGTTTGGGACAGATAATGAGATCGTCTTCCATTTCAACTGGATGTGTGCGGAAGAAATTAAATCTGGGAGTTGCACCACCAAACCTCGAACTAATACTAACGGCAATGCGGTTGTTCTAGACCAATTGAAGGTTGAGGGGAAGGAACTACCCATCAAATTTGTTAACGCGGTAATAGCACAAGTAAGCGACATCTTGAGCCTGAGTGATATCGCCAATCAGGGGACAACCTTCCACTTCCAACAACTTGATATTGAAGCTGGCAAAATTATAGTGCAAGCTGCCACTCACATTGAGCAATTTCCATCAGGTTAAGTTGCTCTCACCAGACGATGCAGTTTATGTTTGGCGCGATAAGTGCTACGCACACGCTACGCGATCGCCTGTTAGATAAGTTTGATGGCTATACCCGGAGTGTTGCCGGATATCCTGTCTGAGCCACTTATTTTCATTACTCTTGAGGATTTGACCATGATTGACCTCTACTACTGGACAACTCCAAACGGTCACAAAGTCACTATTTTTTTAGAAGAAGCTGACTTACCCTATACGATTAAGCCCATCAATATTGCCACGGGGGAGCAATTCGCTCCAGAGTTTCTCAAGATTTCCCCTAATAATAGAATTCCTGCGATCGTAGATCGTGCCCCTGCTGATGGGGGTGAACCGATTAGCGTGTTTGAGTCAGGAGCGATTCTGCAATATCTAGCCCAGAAGACCGGAAAATTTCTCCCACCTGATCTGCGCGCTCAGGTTGAAGTGATGCAGTGGCTGTTCTGGCAGATGGGCGGATTGGGGCCGATGCTCGGACAAAATCATCACTTTTCTCAATACGCCCCTGAAAAAATTCCCTACGCCATTGAGCGATACGTAAAGGAAACCTCACGACTATACGGAGTGCTAGACGAGCGCCTTGCTAACCGCGAGTTCATTGCAGGTAATTACTCGATTGCTGATATGGCAGCCTATCCCTGGATTGTACCCTACGAGCTGCAAAAGCAAAATCTTGATGACTTTCCCCATGTTAAGCGCTGGTTTGAGACAATTAAGGCTCGTCCTGCTGTGCAGCGTGCCTATGCTAAGGCAGAAGATCTCAACACCCAACCAACCGTCTCGGAGGAATCCAAAAGAATTCTCTTTGGTCAAGGACGCCGCTCGGCTTCAGAGTAAGTTATAACAACTGCGAATCCAAGCAATGCTTGCTCAACACTCTTGAAAGCTTTAGCTTTCCGGTTGAGTTCTATACGCTTCGCTAACTGCTTTTGTTTGTATAAAATAACAAATAACAAACGTGAAATCCCCCGACTTCAGGCGGGGGATTAGCTTAAAGCAGGTTGAATGTACATTGCTCCTCAGGCTTTAGTCGAGGCTCCCGCATGAGAGAATGTACATTAACTTTTCTTTCCTAAAAGCTATTCTCTACTTGCTAAAAGCATCCTTGATGTTATCAACAGTCTGTTCAACAATATTTTTGGTGTTGTCTACCGCTTTTTCGGTACGAGCTGCATCTTCATTTGCTCTTTTTTCAATTAGAGCCGCATCTTTCTTGGCTCTGCGCTCAAGAACATTACCATTGTCATCTGTTGCTTGATCAACTTTAGCGGCATTTGTATGTGCAGTTTCCTTAACTTTATCTGCCGTATCTCGGATGAAGTTCTTGGCTTGCCCAGCATCTTCACTAGCTTTCCCTTTAACCTGAGTGCCCGCGTCCGCCGAGGCCACCAAGTTTGCAGCAGGAGCAGCTATAGCTGCGGTGTTCGAGAAAAATGCACCCTGCCAAACGAAAGCGATCGCTGAGGCGCAAAACAGAGTTGTAGCCATCCAGCGTCCTACAATTGAAAGCCGCTTCATCAAAGAATTTAGTTTCATAGAATACAGTTTTTATTCAGCATTCTATTTTTACTGCATCTGGCTCCAAAGCTATATCATTCCCTAGACAGAGGTTGCTCCTTCATACAGGGTTAAATACATTCATGGGAACTTTTAGGGGAGTATACCAGATAGTGTTGCCATCTGATATCTTTGCCAATACCATCACGCTCGCCAAACCCAAAAATTTGACTGCGACCACAAATAGTGGGGGCTATGGGAATGTCTCCGGGCATAATCCCACGAATTAAACTAATTTCGCTACCTGGGATCAACAGTTACTTGAAAACAGCATAAAACTTGAAACTAGATAAAAACGTGAAAATTTTCTGGCTGCTGTTCCTAATTATTTTGGGTTTTATGAGTTGGGGAATGCTGAGATTTTATGGTCTCAGTAGAAAGTCCACCCAGGTACTAGATTCAGCATCTGTTACGTTGAGTCACCAGCTTCGCTATGATACCTACACGCTGCAATCTAGTATAGTTTACGTCTTGCGGATTCCGGCAAATAGTGGTTTTTCAGTGGCTCCAGCAGTATCTCATAAATTAGATACCTTAAAAAACTTTGCCCAAAAGCATAGAGCGATCGCTGTTTTAAATGCTGGCTTTTTTGACCCTAACAACCAGAAATCTACTTCATTCCTTATTCAGCAAGGTCATGTAGTAGCAGATCCCAGGGAAAACAAACAGATGATGCGTAATCCTCGTTTAGCACCTTATCTAAATAAAATCCTCAATCGCACAGAATTCCGTCGATATATTTGTGGTTCAACTATTCGTTATGATATTACTTTACACCGAAATCCACCTTTAGCAGGGTGCCGTTTAATAGATGCGATAGGTGGCGGCCCTCGTTTATTGCCAGAACTGACATCGACTCAAGAAGGTTTTTTTGCAGCAGTAAAGGGTCAAGTTATACGCGATCCATTAGCCAGCAGTCAACCTAACGCCAGAACTGCTATTGGCATTACCGAAACAGGCACTATTATTTGGGTAATGGTAGCTCAAAAACCAGATGCTCCTTCTCGTTCAGGAATGTCTTTAACAGTTTTAGCTAGCTTTCTCAAAAAAAATGGTGCCCAAAAAGCGATGAATTTAGATGGGGGAAGTTCTTCATCTATGTATTATAAAGGTCAAACTTTTTACGGAAAAGTAAATGCATCAGGAAATGTAGTCAAACGTGAGGTTAAATCTGTTTTATTGCTGCAAAGAGGATAAAGAAATTGGTAATAAACCTGGTACCAAATCCTAAATATACTGGGAAAAAACTCGCTAGCACACCTCCAAAACTACCGATGGGCGTGTGGACTGCTGAGATAATATAAACTTCGAGCGTATATCCTCCCCTAATTTTTCAGGGAATCAGCCCAGTAGCGATCGCTGGGCTAAGTGCGTAGCACCTATCGCGCAACAAGCGACGCATAACCTTGTTAGAAGCAGTGCGAGGTAACGCCTCGACGATGGTAAGGTCGCGAATCTTGAACAGGGGATTGAGACGCTGCGCGATCGCCACCTGTAGAGAAGCCTTCAGCGCTTCTTTGTTTTTCTGACCATCTGGCGCGACTACCGCATAGACGATCAACTGACTTGGCCCCCCTTCTGGAGGAGAAACTGCGATCGCGGCAGTTTCCAGGATTCCTGGCTCAGTATTGAGAATTTCCTCAATCTGAATGGAACTCACCTTGATGCCACCCAGGTTCATCGTATCGTCAACGCGACCGTGGGCGCGGTAGTAGCCATTAGGCAAACGCTCTATTTCATCGCCGTGGCGGCGCAGAGGCACCTGGGGTGTATCTGCAAAATACACTTGGTGATGATCTCCGTTTAACAACTCAGTAGAAAGTCCAATAGAAGGGGAAATGATAAACAACTCGCCCATATCTGCGGGATGATCATCTTCGTCAAGAATTACAAAGTCTATACCCAAAGCGGGTGTCGTAAAGGTCGAGGGAACGCAAGGCTGCACTAGAGTACCAGTGATATATCCCCCACCGATTTCAGTACCGCCGCAGTATTCGATAATCGGTTTGCACCCAGCCAAGGACATCAGGAAGAACATATCCTGTGGATTAGAACACTCGCCCGTAGAACTGAAGGCTTTGATGTTGCTCCAGTCTAGCCCTTGCATGCAGTTGGTCGTTTTCCAGATGCTCACAAGACTGGGTACTAAGCCTAGCATATTCACGCCTGCATCCTGGACAAACTCACCGAATCTTCTTTCTGTAGGTGTTCCGTAGTAGAGGGCAATAGTTGCCCGATTTACTAGACTGGCGTAGATCAGCCAAGGTCCCATCATCCATCCCAAGTTGCTTGGCCAAGCTACTACCTCTCTGGGGTGGATGTCGTGGTGCAGATGCCCGTCAACAGCGCATTTGATTGGGGTGGTTTGGTTCCAGGGAATCGCCTTCGGATCTCCTGTGGTTCCTGAAGAAAATAAGATATTGGTATAAGCGGCAGGATGGGCGGGAACAGCGTCAAATTGCTCTTTTGGACTGAGAAAATCATCCCAAGTCACATCTCCAGGGCGCAGATCGATGGATGGAGAGGAATTATTCGCCAAAACAATAGCTTTGGGTGCGTCGGCGGCGACTACTTTGGAATAGAGGGGTAAGTGCTTGCCATTACGCAGAATGTAGTCTTGGGTGAAAATTGCCTTTGCCGCAGATAGGCATAGTCGTGTGGCAATTTCGTTAGCAGCAAAACTGTCGGCAATGGAGACAACCACACAACCCGCTTTGATAATTCCCAGGTAAATTGCCACCGATTCGGCAGTCATGGGCATATCAATAGCGATCGCATCGCCAGGGTGAAAGCCAGCATCGACCAATCCATTAGCAACCCGATTGGTTAGGGCGTTCAGTTCTCCATAGGTCAAGCGCGATAGCGTTCCTCCTTCCGGTTGGAAGACAATTGCTGGGTCATCTTCAGGTGCAGAGAAACAGCTTTCGACAATGTTGAGGCGGGCACCTACCAGCCATTTAGGAGACTCTACACCCTGCGACAAGTCAACTATTTCAGCGTATGGCTCTATGAAGCGAATACCTAAGCGCTGAATCATTACCTTCCAGAACTCGGCGCGATGCTGTACTGACCAAGCGTGAAGTTCTGGGTAGGAAACTACCTTCAACTCATGCATCAAAGCGGCGATATTCGTAGCCTCGATCTCCTTGTCGGAGGGAAACCAAACTGGGTGAGATGCTTGAATATCGCAGTCAGAGAGGGGGATTTTGTGTGTGGTCATAATTAGACTTCTTGTCAGAATACTAATTTTTGTACGCAGATGAAAACAGATAAACGCAGATGAACGCAGATGTAAACGTAGATTTTTTGGCTTTTGACAGATATCTATTAGACTTCTTGCAAAAATTAGAATTCTATTTTTTTAACGCAAAGAACGCAAAGGGCGCAAAGTATTATATGGACTTTGGCGAGAGGGGTATTGAGTTTGGATCAACATTGGATAATATTAACCGCTAGTCCCCCAAGGGCGGTTTCTTTATATTTACTGTGCATATCTGCTCCAGTAGCCCGCATTGTTGCGATCGCATTATCGAGGGAAACAATATGCCTCCCATCTCCCCGTAGGGCAATACGAGAGGCATTAATTGCCTTGACTGCCCCCATCGCATTTCTTTCAATGCAAGGAATTTGAACAAGTCCACCCACCGGATCGCAGGTCAATCCTAAATGGTGTTCCATAGCGATTTCAGCGGCATTTTCTACTTGGGAAGGAGTTCCACCCAGTACCTCGGTTAAAGCACCCGCCGCCATTGAAGAAGCAACCCCAACTTCTCCTTGGCAACCCACATCAGCACCAGAGATGGAAGCATTTTCTTTATATAAAATTCCGATTGCGCCTGCGGTTAGCAAGAAATTGACTATGCGTTCGCTCCTAGCAACAGGACAAAATCGATCATAGTAGTGCAAAACCGCAGGAATAATACCTGCCGCGCCGTTCGTTGGTGCCGTGACAACTCTTCCCCCTGCTGCATTTTCTTCATTGACAGCAATGGCGTAAAGATTAACCCAATCGATAATACTGAGGGGATCTTCAAGTTTAGATTCAGATTGAGTAGATAACTGACGGTATAGTTCTGGGGCGCGGCGCTTAACCTTTAAACC
The DNA here is from genome assembly GCA_019359765.1 of Aphanothece sp. CMT-3BRIN-NPC111. Classification (GTDB taxonomy): domain Bacteria; phylum Cyanobacteriota; class Cyanobacteriia; order Cyanobacteriales; family JAHHGU01; genus JAHHGU01. The sequence goes on along the minus strand of JAHHGU010000004.1, from coordinate 125,628 downwards.
TCCTGGTAAAATACCTTCATTTTTACAGCCGTTCCGAACGCACTCTTGCATCACCTCCCAAATGTGCAACAGTCCTTGGCATACTTCTGCTTCTGAACGCCAATACTTTTCATTTTCCAGCATCAATTGGCTAATCGATAAACCTTGTTTTTCACAAAAATCAATTAACTGAGCAGCACTTCTAAATCTATAGGGAAGAAAAGTATCATCTTGTTGGATTGAAGGATTTATAGTATCTTCTTCATTAACTACAAAACCTCCTCCTACGGAATAATAAGTTTGATTAAATATTTCTAGATTTACAGTGTTATAGGCGCTGAAGCGCATTCCATTAGGATGAAAAGGAAGGGGATTCCAACTATATATTAGATGCTCTTTTTCTACAAAATTGATTGCTATTTTGCCTAATAAAAACAACTGATGTTGAGCAGTTATTCTATTGACTATTGTATCAATATATGCTGGGGTGATGAGTTCTGGTCTTTCTCCCTCCAAACCTAACATTACTGCGCGATCGCTGCCGTGACCTTTTCCGGTTGCACCAAGAGAACCAAATAGTTCTACCTTAATTGTAGAAGTTTGCTCTAATAGGCTTTTATCTTGCAAAGATGTAGCGAATTGTAATGCTGCACGCATAGGACCTACAGTATGAGAACTAGAAGGTCCTATGCCAACTTTAAAGATGTCAAAAACACTGATTGCCATATAAAATAGCCTCAGTTATAAGTTATATGATGAAAGCTTTGAAATGGGCGAGAAATCGCCCATGACAAATACTTAAAACCTCAAACTGTAGTTTTTCTAGATATTTTTCCACCCCTCATCTCTCACTCCACCCTTATATGTAGACATGGTTGAGACGATCATCATTAAGCCCGTCCCAGAAAACAGCGATCGCTTCCAGGATCTCCCGACCCCCTTGCATGAACTTAGCCCGGTCAAAGTCTGGCTTGAAATAGACCTCCTCCAGTTCCTCTAGCGTGTGTATAGCGTGCTGTGCCTCGACGCGGTTGTGCCAGGTAAAAAATGCTAGACGCAAGTGCGGGTGCCGCCTCTGCTTAATTTGGATTAAACCATCCTCCAGCTCTTGCCAAAAGCCCGCCGCCGCCCAGTTCTCAACCGCAAAGCTAGCGCCCTCAGCAATGTGTGGATCGTCGCTGCCATAGAGACGAATTAACTCGTCGCAGAAGTGTAAAGTTGTGGCTCGTCCGTGCTTGCGCTTACCAATATCTGCATAGCTCAAACCTAGCCCTTCAGCTACGCCAATCAGCCATTCAAAATGAGCCGCCCGGAAATGGCAGATACCACCGTCTACCGTACCCTCTGTGCTGACTAATTCCGGGTCTCCTTGCCGTTCTTTTTCCTCCTCCGTCTGGGCAACGTGGCTACCGATAGATTGTCCCGGCTTGCGGTAGATTACACCCAACTCATTCAACAAAATTTCTCGGCTAGCCCGCGACTGTTGGAGGGTAGGCGAGTTAATTTCTTTCAATAGAGCCGCTACTAAAAATTGGTTGGAAAAGACCGAAAATTGTCGGAGGAAGTGCCGTAGCTCTTCATCCGTAGCCATGCCGTTACCAAACCAAAAAGTATAGGCATTTTCGGTAAGAATTCGGTGTTGAAAGAATTCCCGATCGACCTCTGCGAGAAACTCTTGAAACTCATCTACTTGCTTTTGAGCCAGTTCACCTTGGCGCAAGCGTTTCTCAATTCGTGCGGAAATAGTTGAATTACCTGGAGAAACTACTATAACTTGAGTCATCATTGGATTCCTCTCAAAATTAGGTTTAAATTCTGTAGGGGCTTTTCCTATGTATATGCCCCTACTTGTTGACTTGAAAATTACTCCTTTCACTGTTACCAAACCATGTATATTCTTTTTCCTTCTTCCTTCTTTCTTCTTTCTTTGCGTCCTTTGCGTCTTTGCGGTTCATTAAATAAGAGGTTCTAAGCGCTCCAACTGTATGGATAATCTTTGTCCTCCAATAGCACAGCGTTCTGCGTCAGCCTCAGCGGACGAAAGACATCAATCATTACCGCGAGTTCATCGGTTCGCTGCTTCCCAATAGAACCCTCGTACATCCCTGGGTGTGGGCCGTGAGGGATACCGCCCGGATGTAGGGTAATCGACCCTCGCTCAATACCTTTGCGGGACATAAAGTTTCCCTGAGCGTAGTAAATAACCTCATCCGAATCGACGTTGGAATGGTTATATGGGGCTGGAATCGCTAAGGGATGATAATCGAAGAGTCGCGGCACGAAGGAACACAAAACAAATCCAGGCCCCTTAAAAGTTTGATGTACGGTCGGCGGTTGGTGGACTCGACCTGTGATTGGCTCAAAGTCCTCGATATTGAATGCAAAAGGCCACAGATGTCCATCCCACCCAACAACGTCTAGTGGATGATGCTGATAGAAATAGCTGGTAATTTGGTTTTGGGCTTTGACTCGAATCTCAAACTCTCCCTCCTCGTCATGGGTAATTAACTCTTCAGGCGGGCGGATATCCCGTTCGCTGTATGGGGAGTTTTCCAAGAATTGACCATAACGATTGATGTATCGTTCCGGTGGCTCTATGTGCCCGTATGCCTCAACAACAAGCATCCGCTGCTCGATTCCGGCATCGGGGAGGATACGCCACACTACCCCAGTGGGAATTACCAAATAATCGCCCGGCCGATAGCGGAGTGTGCCATACTGGCTCTCTAATACACCACTCCCGTCGTGGATGAAAATCACCTCATCCCCTTGGGCAAAACGATACCAATACTGCATAGGTAGCGTGGGTTGAGCTACTGATAAACAGACATCAGCATTTGCCATTAGGGGAACACGAGATTGGACAGCATCACCCCCCGCAGCCAATTTTGCCGCCCGCAAATGGCGATGACGTAAAGCCCCTTCTTCCTCATAGGAGATATCCTCTTTTCTCTCCAGCACAATTTTCTGGATCTGAGTAGGGGGACGCAGGTGATAGAGCAGGGATTGAACGCCTGAGAAGCCGTGAACCCCCATCAATTCTTCGTGATACAACGCCCCGTTGGGTTGGCGAAACTGGGTGTGTCGCTTGTGTGGAATGTTGCCCAACTTATAGTAGTAAGTCATGGTTTCACATCGCCTAAGATAGCGGTCGTCCTCCGGACGGCGCGGAGCGCCATCGCTCTAGAGATTTCCTCGCACTGCTTGTTCTCGCTCAATAGCTACAAACAATGATTTGAAGTTACCCTCACCAAAGCCCTGCGCCCCATGCCGCTCAATCACCTCGAAGAAAAGCGTCGGTCGATCCTCTACAGGCTGGGTAAAGATTTGTAGCAAGTACCCCTCTTCATCCCGATCAACTAAGATTCCCAGCTCTGCCAGCTTGTCAATCGGTTGATCGATTTTCCCCACCCACTCCTCTAAGTTTTCGTAATAGGATTGCGGTATCCGCAGAAACTCTACTCCTGCTGCCCTAAGCTTGCTGACCGTTTCAATAATGTTGTCGGTTGCACAGGCAATGTGTTGTACTCCAGGGCCATAGTTATATTTCAAGTACTCTTCAATCTGAGACTTGCGTTTACCTGGGGCTGGCTCGTTGATCGGAAATTTAACACTGCCTGTGCTGTCCTGCATCACCTTGGACATTAAAGCCGAGTACTCTGTGGAAATCGCTTCAGCGTCAAAATGCACCAATAAGTCAAAGCCCATCGTCTCTGCAAAAAAATGCACCCATTGGTTCATCGCACCCAGTTCCACGTTTCCCACCACATGGTCTATAGCCTTCAGTCCCATGCCCTTGCAGTTGGGGCGAGTCTGATATCTAGGCTCGAAACCGGGAGCAAATACACCAGAGTAATCGCTCCGCTCAATAAACTTAATTAAAGTGTCACCGTAGCCGTGAATAGCAGAGTAGCGCAATACCCCATATTCGTCTTCCTCTTCAGTTGGAGCAATGGCTCCAATCGCACCTCGTTTGGTTGACTCTTTATAGGCGGCGATCGCATCTGGTACTTCCAGGGCAATAATTGCTACTCCATCACCGTGCTGAAGTACACTTTTGGAAATGGAATGGTTTGGACTCAATCCTGTGCTGAGAACAAAACGGATATCTCCTTGCTCCATCACATAGGATGCTGTTTCGCGGCTGCCAGTTTCCAGCCCTCGATAAGCCGTGTTAGTAAATCCGAAACACTTCGAGTAAAAAAGTGCTGCTTGCTTGGCGTTTCCGACATAAAACTCCAAGTGATCGAATCCTTTAATAGGGCAAAAATCGCTCATTTGAATTCATCCTGGATTTTCTCCAGAGGGCTATTAGGAAAGCTTAATACGCACACAGTTCGAGATCCCTCATTAGACCTCTTGCAAAAGTACCTATATTACCCCTCCGCTTAATAAGGGAAGAAAGCCGAATTTATGCTTCCCGCCTTAAGAAGGGGGGACTGAGGGAGATGAGATTTTGACTTTTGCAAGAAGTCTATTCCATGCCCAAGCTGGCTGAACCCTCACATCTATTGCAAGCTTTGAGGAGCTGAATCTGTCGATTCTGGCAGAATTTAGTTTCTAAAGTTAACTAAAACTCTCTACTAATATTATAAAACTTCTTTTTAGCTAGTTGTTAGTTTAGATAGTTAACAAATAAACGTGATTTAGAATTTATAATTAACTAATCTATCCATAGGAATACCCTGCAAGAGTGCCTTTGGAGAGACAGGTTGGGTAAGAACAACACAGCCAAGGTGAAGCCAATGCTCAGGAACTCAGAGCAACTCCCCCAGTTGGATGACATAGACCGACAGCTTTTGTGCTTATTACGTGCGATTTGTTGGCTAGAAATCAAGCCCAGCAAGGGTTTGAGGGATTAGCCGCAAGGTAAAATAGGGAGAGATCCCGAAACTGAACCTTGACAACTGAGTGACCATGAGGGTGCAAATCCCTTCCTTGTAGATGCCAAGTGAAAGCACACAGAGCGCGGTATCTAACTGCGTCCCCTACGGTAGCGACTAGCCATCAATCCGTAAAGCGGGGGTGAAAGCCCTTCCACACTTCCAGTCCAGGATAGTGCAGGGCAAGCACAGAGTTCATGAGTAAAGCTTCGGCTTGAATCCACGTTTGAATCACCGTAATGCGAACCCAGCGAAAAGGACTGATTAGCTGGAGCCAAAAAAAAAAGGCAAAGGATAATGGTTGGCAGTGTAGTAATGACCAACAGCATCTCCAAATAAACCCGGTGAATAGTGGAACTCTAAAGACTCATAGTATGGTCGCTCGGAACGAAGTAACCCTCCGTATGCTCTCCTGGAGGTCGAATACCAGGAGTAGGTGCTAACCGGATGCTGCGGAGCGGTGGGATTGAGTCAGAAGCAAACGCCTTGTTGTAATGGCAAGGATAGGCTGACAGACTCACGGTGATAAGGAATGTGGAGTTTCAAGTAGCAATACATATGTCTAATACGCTGAACAATCAGACGGTGGAATGGAGCCAAACTGACTGGCGAAAGCTGGAACGTAGGGTTTACAAGTTGCAAAAGAGAATCTACAGAGCCTCTAGTCGTGGTGAAAAAAAGGCAGTTCGCAGACTCCAAAAGACTTTGATGAGGTCTTGGTCGGCAAGGATGCTGGCGGTACGTCGCGTGACACAGGATAACCAGGGAAAGAAAACAGCCGGAGTAGACGGAGTTAAATCACTCACGCCCGTCCAAAGGTTGAAACTGGTGAAAACGCTTGAGCTAAAGGGGAAGTCCAAGCCCACACGTTGGGTATGGATAGACAAACCAGGGACAGACGAAAAACGTCCTCTTGGTATTCCCACGATGTACGACAGAGCTACTCAGGCATTAGTAAAACTTGCGCTTGAACCGGAGTGGGAAGCTCGATTTGAACCCAACTCTTATGGCTTCCGACCAGGACGCTCATGCCATGATGCGGTACAGGCAATATTCGATGCAATTAAGCAGAAAGCCAAATATGTGCTGGATGCCGACATAGCCAAATGTTTCGACCGCATCAACCACGGGGAACTTCTCAAAAAATTAAATACATTCCCGACACTCAAACGCCAGATTAAATCGTGGCTCAAGTCGGGGGTGATGGATGGTAAAACACTGTTCCCTACATCTGAGGGTACGCCACAGGGAGGGGTCATTTCTCCTCTACTAGCGAACATCGCCCTACACGGGATGGAAGAACGGATTAAGCAATTTGCGGAAATACTACCCTCAAGATACAAAAAAGGGGAAAGTAAAACCACGAAACGCAGAGCCTTAAGCCTAATCCGTTACGCCGATGACTTCGTGATACTGCACGAAGACTTAACCGTTGTCCAAAGATGTAAAGAGATTATCTCAGAGTGGTTAAATAGCATGGGTTTAGAACTGAAACCAAGTAAAACGCGTCTTGTCCACACATTAAACGAACACGAAGGACAAGACGCGGGGTTTAACTTCCTCGGCTTTAATGTCAGGCAGTACCCTGTAGGAAAATATAGCACGGGTTCCAAAACCAATGGGGAACCCCTTGGATTCAAGACGCTCATCAAACCCAGCAAAGAAAAAGTAAAAGTACACTATGACCGCATTGCTGAAGTAATAGACCAGCATAAAGCAGCCCCTCAAGCTACGCTGATAGCCCAGTTAAACCCAGTTATCAGAGGGTGGGCTAACTATTACAGTACGCGAGAATGCAAAGAGACATACTCGACGCTAGGCAGAAAAGTGTATCGGAAGCTAAAAAGCTGGGCAAAACACCGCCACCCGAATAAATCGTGGAAATGGGTAGCTGACAAATACTGGCAAACCATAGGTGGTGACAACTGGGTATTCGCAACCAGGCAGAAAGGTGAAAATCCTCTGCGGTTACAAAAACATAGCTCCATAGCAAAAGTGGATTATGTGAAAGTCAAAGGCGATGCCAGTCCATATGATGGCAACCTAGTTTACTGGAGTTCAAGAATGGGTCATAACCCTGAAATCCCATCTACAGTGGCAACACTGCTGAAGCGGCAGAAAGGTAAATGCGCCCACTGCGAATTGCATTTTTCCAACGAATCGGTGATGGAAATTGACCATATCATTCCTAAGTCAAAAGGCGGAAAGAATGACTACAAAAACATACAACTACTTCACCGACATTGCCACGACAAAAAGACTGCCAACGATGGAAGTCTCGGCAACAAATCTGGTTGTAATAGCGCCAAGCCTAAGCCCGCCAAATCGGGTAAAAGAGGTATCAATGACAATGACCTTATTACTGAGGAGCCGTGTGAGGTGAAAGTCTCAAGCACGGTTCTGAAGACGAGTCGCCTCGGTGACGGGGTGGCTTAGTTTAACAGGAGAACAGCCGTATTTCCAGCGCCCAATTGGCTCGTCAGGTTAATCTCTCAGCGCCTGGGTTGCAAAAAAGACTGAAAAAGCTGGAAAAAAAGGGTGTTATCGGAAGCTACGTTACTTTAGTCAATCGCTCGGCTTTGGGTTTAGACCTGCTTTGTTTCGCTCAGGTGACTCTAGCCCATCATCAGCCTGAGTGCGTCGTACACTTTTGCGATCGCGTTAAAAATCTGCCGGAAGTGCTTGAGTGCCACCATCTCAGCGGTGAATTTGACTACTTATTGAAAGTTGTTGTCGCCAACCACCAACACTTGGAGAAATTTCTCTCCGAGAAAATTACCCGCATTATAGGTGTCGATAGGATTCGGACGAGTATTGTCCTCAATGAAATAAAAGCTTCGACTTCACTACCACTAGATTAATTGTATGCTCGCATCAGTAAAGGCGCTTCTCTCGTCGATTGTGGACTACGCCGGACTTTTCCCTCCAGCACAACTCGGTATGCAGGAAGCAATGACAAGTTACGCTCAAGACAGGATTGCTCCCTACAATTGGATGCTAGATCGTTTTGTGCTGCCAGCGTCCCGGTTAGAGGAGTTTGAGGCACTCCTGCCAACGTTCCCCTTAAAGCAGTGGTCGCTAAGCGTAATTATCTCTGGGGATATGGAATCGGAGATTGAGAGAGTTCAATTACTCAACGGCAGGAATAATATAGCTGTCACAGCCCTAGAATTTCCTCCTCTTCAACCGCAAGAAATAAAAAAATTACTTTCTTATCTTCCCGCTGGAGTTGACTCATTTTTTGAAATTCCCCTCAGCGTAGATCTGGAGGTCTATCTAAGTGTTCTGCAACACACTGGTGCGTCGGCTAAGATCCGAACGGGAGGCACAACTGCCGCCGCTTTTCCCAGCATTAACCAACTGTGCGAGTGTATATTTTCGTTCGCCGAAGCTCAGGTTCCTTTTAAAGCAACTGCGGGTCTGCACCACCCACTATCAGCCAACCATCGCTTGACGAGCGCTCCAGATAGTCCTTCCGCTGCGATGCAGGGTTTCCTAAATGTGGCAATATTAGCGGCATTAATTTATTGGCGAAAAGTAACGCCAGAAGAGGCTATAGAACTTTTGAAGGAATCTTCCATAGAAGGTTTTCAATTCAATACAGACAGTATTTTATGGAGCGATTCTCCACATGAGACGAAGCTAAATCTTTCAGAGATAGAGGAAGCTAGGCAACGTTTCTTCCGTTCCTTTGGTTCCTGCTCATTTCAAGAGCCAATAGAAGACTTGAAGCATCTCAAGCTACTGGGCTAATCGTCATTGGACTTCTTACAAAAATATTGATATGAGTTTTTTAGTACGCAGATAAACCGCAGATGAACACAAATGAACGCAGATGATTTACAAGATTTATCAACTCGTCCCCACGTCTTTTCACCAACTCAATGCAACTTAAAGGCACATTAGCTTATGAGCCGTCTTATTAATGCCACCCACGATCAGAGTCTCCGCAGTTGGGTAGAATCGGCGAATCAAGAAAACACTGATTTTCCCATCCAGAACCTTCCTTTCGGAGTATTTAGACCTCAAGGGAGCGCTGAACCCTCACGAATTGGTGTGGCAATTGGAGACCAAATCCTAGATTTGAGCCTATGTTGCGAAGTAGGACTTTTTCAGGAACTTCCTCAGCAGCTGCAAGTGGCATGTGCAGCGCCCAACTTGAATCAATTGATGGCTATGGGAAGTAGGGCATCGTCAGCATTGCGCGATCGCTTGAGCAATCTGCTGCGCTCCGACAAGCAAAATCCCTCTCCAGAAAGAGAAATTCTCACACCTATGTCCCAGGCTGAACTTTTGTTGCCTACTAACATTGGTGATTACACAGACTTCTACGCCTCAATTTTTCATGCCACCAATGTTGGGAAGTTGTTCCGCCCTGACAATCCCTTACTCCCTAACTATAAATATGTACCGATCGCCTATCACGGGCGTGCCTCCTCAATTGTCACCAGTGGCACCTCTATCAAACGACCGAGCGGTCAAAGAAAAGATCCTTCGGCTTCTACCCCTAGCTTCGAGCCTTCTCAGTCTCTAGACTACGAGATGGAAGTTGGGTTGTTTGTTGGTGCTGGAAATGAGCTAGGACAGCCTATTGCTATAGACAAAGCTGAGGAACACATATTTGGACTTTGCTTGGTTAACGACTGGTCAGCACGGGATCTCCAAGCCTGGGAATATCAACCCCTTGGCCCTTTCCTAGCCAAGAGCTTCGCGACCACCATCTCTCCTTGGGTAATAACCCTAGAAGCTCTAGCACCCTTCCGGTGTGGAGCTTTTCAACGCGCCGAAGGAGATCCTCTGCCCCTACCTTATCTTTCCTCGCCGCTTGATGCCCAACTGGGTGCTATTGACATTACTGTAGAAGTCCTGCTTCGTTCAGCACAGATGCGTGAGCAGAGGATGGAGCCGTTTCGTTTGAGCCTTGCTTCTTTCAAGCAGATGTACTGGACATTGGCTCAGATGCTTACTCACCACTCAAGTAATGGTTGCAACCTCCGTCCTGGAGATCTCCTAGCCAGCGGGACAGTTTCTGGTGCTGAGGAAGGTTCCCAAGGGTGCCTGCTCGAAATCACCCAGCGTGGCTCCAAGTCTGTCAAACTGCCAACAGGTGAGTTGCGATCCTTCTTGTTAGACGGAGACGAAGTCTTCCTGCGCGGATACTGTGAGAAAGAAGGCTACGCCAGAGTAGGATTCGGAGAGTGTTGGGGCATGGTGTCCTACACAAAATAGATATTCACTACCTCCGAAAGCCAAAAAGACACCCCGCCGGGGCGTCTCTTTATCGTGGCGCTGAACCACGCTACTTACCTTAGACCTCTTGCAAAATTCAAAAAATTACCCCCCTCAGTCCCCCCTTGCCAACTCTGGAAGCAAGAATAATCAGGCTCCCTCCCCTTGTTAAGGGGAGGGTTGGGGAGGGGTTCTTTATATTTTTGCAAGAGGTCTCTTTTTGGTTAAAGCCTACCATCTTTGACCCTTCTTCCCTGACCAAAAACACGCATAGGTTTCAAGCCCCCGACTAACCGCCTAGGGAACAATCCAAAATCCAAAATCCAAAATCGAATCACCGCCTAATTTCTGGCAGCTTCATAGTTCAGTTTTTAGCGCACCCGTAAGTCAGACCGGAGAGTTAACTCTAGATCTCTACCTGGAGTAAGCACAATCACATCGGAGTTGTCTCTGCTGTCCCGATCGGTGCCCAGAACCGATCCAATTACTATCCTGGCTGCATCAGAAATCGTTCTAGAGGGCAAAGAAGCCAAATCCCCGTTATCGTTAATTACCCTAGAGGTAGCATCAATTCTATAACGAGTACCACCCGGCAGTGTTAGGGTATCAGCGACAAATCTCACACCATCGCCGGAAGGACGGAACTCACCATCAACTTTAGAGCCTCTGGGAATTAATACTCTGTTATCAGAATTTCTAATATCGCGGGTAACCCTCAGCGTCAAAGAATATCTTTCATCCTCAGGGATAGTAATTCTCCGAGAGCCAGTATATTCAACATATAAAACCGTTCCGTCTGAAATGGTGCCACTGCTCCGATCGTCGTCGCGATCATCGTCATAGCGATCGTCGTCGTCGCGATCCTCGTCACGGTCATTTCGGTCTCTGTTTTTTTGGCAGTCAACATTACTGGATCTAGCCGCACGGTCATCATTTTTGCAACGATATCCCCAAGCCGGTGCATGCCGGGGTGGTTTAGCCTCTGCAACGCCCATGTTGATTGCAATACCAGAACTTGCACAGAGCAATAAAACTAGAGAAACCGGAACAAATTTTTTTGAAGATTTTATGCTATCCATAACTGACGGCACCCATGGGATGGTAAAGATTGTGCGAACTACATTACGCATCTAGACGTCTATGTAGTTCAATAAGTTTCCATTGCGGTGCGTGTGGTGTGAGTTGCACTTGCAGAGCAAGGAAAAATTCCGCAAAATCATTAATAACGACAAAAAGCTTCTATCAATGGTAAGATTATAAAAATTTATTTTGTTGAGAATTATTGTCAAACCTGTCTTTGATGACTTTGTTCTAGCATTACGTCTGCGAGGAATCCCGCCTCAAAACTGATCTATCTAGGTGAAAATATGGTTATATGTCTCTTTGGTATAATTTTCTTTTTTCAGAAAAAAGTATCCTAGATCACTGAATAATCATAAATGAGGGTGTATAAGAGAAAGATAAAAGCTTATATATTTTTAAATTATGCTTTCCAATGGAATCTAAATATAAAAGTTTTTTAATCTGTATGTTTTATTTTTTAAACAAAATAGTTAGTTTAAAATAGCATTAAATTTAAAATATGTTATTTTAAAGAGTTATAAACGTAAAAAGATGAGAAAAAGTAGTGGTTTTACCAGCTAGCTGTAGTCCAACAAAATAAACCTGCTGAAACATCACTATGGAAATAATTAATAGAGAAAAACAGCCAGTTTATGCAGAGGGTTCTGCCGTGCGAGTTGGACTGTTGCACTCTCTGAGTGGAACGATGGCAATCAGTGAGGCTTCCCTAAAAGATGCTGAATTGATGGCGATCGCAGAAATTAACTCTTCAGGTGGAGTTCTGGGTAAAAGTATCGAACCAGTTATTGAAGATGGTGCTTCTGACCCAGAGCAATTTGCATTCAAAGCCAGAAGACTAATTGAAAAAGATCAGGTGGCTACTGTTTTTGGTTGCTGGACTTCTGTCAGCCGCAAGGCGGTATTACCAGTATTCGAGCAGCTCAATTCTCAACTGTGGTATCCCATTCAGTATGAAGGACTGGAATACTCTAAGAATATTTTCTATACTGGCGCTTGCCCAAATCAGCAAATTGAGCCAGCGGTAAATTGGTTGCTCCATAACAAGGGGAAAAAGTTTTATTTGGTAGGTTCTAATTATGTTTTTCCTAGAACAGTAAATAAGATTGTTAAAGCTCAATTGAAACAACAAGGGGGCGCTTTACTAGGGGAAGAATACATCACCTTAGGTGATACAGATTTTAAGTCGATTATTACCAAAATTCAGCAAGCTCAACCAAATGTAGTCTTCAGTACTCTGAATGGCGATAGCAACGTGGCTTTCTATCAACAGTACAAAGATGCTGGAATCGCGGCTATTGAGATACCCATCATGGCTGTCAGCGTTGCTGAAGATGAATTGCGACGCATCGGCTCAACAGCCGCAGGTCACTATACCGCATTGAGCTATTTTCAGAGCCTAGATACGCCTGCTAATCGAATTTTTGTCCAGAATTTCCAAGCCATGTATGGAGATCATAGGGTCACCAGCAATCCGATTGAGGCGGCTTATGTCCAAGTCTACCTGTGGAAGCAAGCCGTTGAGAAGGCAGGCTGTTTTGATGTCGATCGAGTTCGTGAAGCCGCCTACGGCATTTCTTTCGATGCGCCTGGGGGGTTAGTAAGGATAGAGGAGAACAACCATCTGTGGAAAAACTGCCGGATTGGAAAGATTCTGCCCACAGGACAATTTAAGGTTGTTTTTGCCAGTAATGATCTGATTAAACCTCAACCTTGGTTAGGAGTCGATGATTTAAATTTCACCAGCAAAACATTAGTCATCAATATGTTGGCTGATGCTTCCCAGGAAATTCAATCTAGCTGTCAGGCGGAGGAGAAGTCTCGTCAATTAGAGGCAGCGATGACTGAATTAACAGCAGCCAATAAACGTCTGCGACAGACGCAAAACCAATTACTTAAACTTACCAAGCGGGAATCACTCCTGAAGCGCCATCTATCGAGCGAAATCCGTAATTCGCTGGATTTGGGCACAATTCTGAGAACGGCGGTAAACGAAATCCAAAATTTGCTAGATATTGATCGCTGTCAATTTCTTTGGTATCGGAGCGATATTAAACCTGCCTACTTTGAATTGAGCCACGAAGCCTGCAATCCAACGGCTCAGTCGAGCTTTGAAAGCAACAAAGCGACTCCAGTACTCGCAGTAGTAGGTGATGCACTCGTCAAGCGAAATCTACTACGGATAGACGACATCAGGACATATTCAAACCTAGACTTGATTAGTCAAGATTGCCTAACTTCCTTGGGTTTAACTTCACTGCTGGCTATCTTAATTCACCCGCATTCTGGACAAATTGGTGCCATTGTCTGCGAACATGGCACCTGCCGCCGCCGTTGGCATAATTACGAAGTAGAATTGCTGCAAGATGTTGCTGACCAACTAGCGATCGCAATTGACCAAGCAAAACTTTATGAGCAAAGTCGTATTGCTGCTACCACTGCCACGGCTCAAGCTGAACAACTAAAACAAGCCTTGGAAGATTTGAAGCAAACCCAAACTCAACTAATTCAGACAGAAAAGATGTCCAGCTTGGGTCAGATGGTTGCTGGTGTAGCGCACGAAATTAACAACCCAGTTAACTTTATCTATGGCAACCTCAACCACGCCGATGGATACATCCAAGATATCCTAGAGCTTGTACGCCTCTACCAACAGCATTATCCCAACCTCATCCCTGAAATACAGAAACATACCGAAGATATTGACCTAGACTTCCTGATTGAGGATCTGCCCAAGATGCTGTCCTCAATGAAAGTAGGGACTGAACGTATTCGTCAAATTGTCCTATCTCTGCGGAACTTCTCTCGCCTTGATGAAGCGGAAATGAAACCAGTTGATATTCACGAAGGCATTGATAGTACCCTGTTAATATTACAAAATAGATTAAAACATAACCCAAATTATCCTGATATTAAAGTTGTTAAAGAGTACGGTAATCTGCCTTTAGTGGAGTGTTATGCTGGGCAACTCAATCAGGTATTCATGAACATCCTGAGCAATGCGATTGATGCCCTGGATAGCGACAACACGACTTGCTCTCTGGAAGAAATTCGGGACAATCCCAGCGCGATCGCGCAGTGTGAGCGTAGCACAATCACGATTTGCACCCAAATGGATGGCTGCGATCGTGCCATAGTGCGGATTACGGATAATGGATCTGGGATGACAGAGGAAGTAAAATCGCGACTATTCGACCCGTTTTTTACCACAAAGCCAGTGGGTAAGGGTACTGGATTGGGGTTGTCGATTAGCTATCAGATTATTGTAGAGAAGCATAAGGGAGCTATCTGGTGTGAGTCAGAACCAGGAAAAGGAACACAGTTCTCGATTCAAATTCCAGTGCAGCAAGGTGTTGTATTGCCTACATCTAATTTTGACTCGGCGGCAAACGATTTAAAACCTTTCAGAACCACTGAAACACAACTGTCCAGCTAATGATGTATAGAGGGATAATGGATCGGTAGTGTTCACCAGAGAATCAGTAGATTTTTTACTAGCTGTTGGATGGGGAGAGCGCAATACCAGAAAAGAGTAACTGGAAGAGCGATCGCTCCTATTTTGCCAAGTTTTCCCCACTTTCCAAAAGGGTAGCAGTGGCGTTGACCACAATCTGAGCAGTTCCCGCAAAAAATTTCTGGTCGATAGTCTCCGGCGTGTCGCTAGCTTGGTGATAGTGGGGCGTGCGGAAATTACCAGTATCACTCACCATCACCGCACCAATTCCTTGATACCAGAAAGGTGCATGATCGCTACGCAGCACATCAGGCGTGGCTAAGCCTTTGAACGGTATAGGTATGGCCAAGACGGGGGGCAAATTTGGTTGGCTAGCTTGCTGGAAGGTATTGAGTAGCGGCAAGTGTTCTAAATCGCCAACTACTGCTATAAAGTCTCCCCAGTCAGTGGGCGGGGTGACCGGTAGACCTGTAGGATATTGCTGGCATCCCGGCGTATAACAAGCAAAGCCAACCATATCGAGAATGATCGCACCGTGTAAGTTGCTCAAATGCGCTTCACTGCTTGTGAAAGCACGGCTGCCGATGAGTCCTTCTTCTTCTTGGTCAAACAATGCAATCTGCAACGTCCGGGGTGTTGGACGCGAACCCAAGAGGCGGGCGACCTCCAGAACCGTAGCAACACCAGTGGCATTGTCATCAGCACCGGGTGAGCCTTCCACAGTGTCGTAATGCGCTGCCACGAGAATAGTTCCAGCTTTTGGGTCTATACCTGGTCGCTGTGCCACCACGTTAACACCACCCTTAAATGATTCCAGCGTCGGCGACCACCCAGAGGCTTTTAAAACCTGGGAGATATAGTTCCGCGCTCGACGGCGCTCAACGTGGGTATAACGCTCGAAGGCTAAAGCCTTGACATGAGCGAACAGCCGCTCTGCACTCACCTGTGGAGCCGTGACAGCTTGGGGCGTACTAGCCACGGCGCTGTTTTCAATTTCAGTGCTGGCTGAATACTGCTGCTGGCTTGACGCTTGTGACAGGGTGCTTTTGTCTGTCAGATGCGATGTCTGTGCCATAGGGTGCCAATTCCCACCAGCCAGATCCCAGTATTTATGAATAAAAATCGTCCCAACTGCTGCAATCGTAATTAGCAGTGTTACCCAAATCCATTTCTTCATCGACTTCTAAATGCAGCACTTGACATTTATTGCAATATATGTATCAAGTTCGCACTTCTAATTGTATTTGAAGCGCAAGATTGATACCGCAGCTTAAAGCATTTTGAGCAATGCAACTCCTGCCGCGATCGCGCAGTGTGTGCTCTTCAGGTATCCCTGAGCTAAAAGCGCGATCGCTATCTGTTTATTGTTCTCGCTGGTATGACCAAAAACACGCAGAAGCCTCAATCCCCCGACTTTGGTATCGTGGGAAAATCCTTGGATAGAATGACAAGATAGCCTCATTAACCGGCTATCTGCGCTTCTCCAACCCAACTTCCGTGAAACCCGTAAGGAACCCGCTGAGGAATGATAATCCGGGCTACAGGTTCTGCTGTCATATCGCTGGCATCAACCACCACCAGTTCAGAGTTTTTTTCCACCTCGTCGTGGACGAAGGTGAGTAGCCACCCGTCATCCTCAGCAGTTGCATTTGGACGCGGAGCAAAAACTCCTTCGCCCCCATAACGCCCGCGTCCAAATTCATGAGTCTGGGAGGAACCAGTCTCCAGGTCATACTTGATCAAGCCATCAAATTTGGGTATCGAACCCGGTGCCGACCGGGCAGTATAACCGTATCGAGTCGATTGTCCCAGACGTTGCTCATTCACACGGGGAAATTCTGAGGCCTGATCATCTAAAGCTTCTTCCTGCACCGCACCTGTCTTGAGATTGAACCGCCAGCGGTGCAGATAAGGAATATCACTTTGTAATCTAGGGTTGTCACCCTCATGCTCTTGCGGTGGTGCTGATGCATCAAGGACAGTCGAGCCATTCATCCGGCAGGCGACGAGGACAACCTCATCTCCTACTTCATAGGCATTCAGGGTATGGAAGATATAGCAAGGAGGCGCTTCAAACCAGCGGATATTGCTGTTATCTCCGTGGCGGGGAAGGATACCAAATCGACTGGGGCTGTCTGACTCAAACATGAAGGCAGGTTGTCCCCTTTGCATCCGTTCTGGACGAAAAGTTAGGGGCAAATCCAGAAATATGGTGTAGTGTTCCGTGATGGCAAAATCGTGCATCATCACTCCCACAGGTAAGTCAATGGGAAGCGTTCGCAGTAGTTCCCCTTGTGCCGAAACCACACTATATTGCAGGTACGGCGGTCTACCGAAGGAGTAGCCAAAGAACATCATCTCCCCAGTTGTGGCATCAACTTTAGGATGGGCTGTGAAGGGAGAAATTAACTTGCCTTCATAGGTATATGAGCCAACTGTATTGAGACTGGGTAACTCAATAGCGTGTGGTTCACCTCCTTCCCAAAGCGCCAAAAAGCGCCCTGCGTGCCATACCAGGGCAGTATTGGCTACGTTCTTAAAAGTGCCATAGGGGTTATCTGGCTGAGGTGGTTCTAAGAGTCCTGACCAAATTGCTCGCCCTGCCTCATGCTCCAGCTTAAAGCCTCGTGTCTGTATATAGCGGTTGCGATAGGTGGCTTTACCGTTGCTGATATGTAATCCATGCAACATACCATCCCCATCAAACCAGTGATAGCGACCGCGCGGTGGAAACTGAGGATTGGGGCCATTGCGAACAAACATTCCGCTCAAAGAAGCAGGAAGCTCACCAATTACTGGAAGGTCTGAAGCTGTAATTTCTGTCTGTACGGGGGCAAAGTTGTCAGCAAGATAAGGATTGGCTGTAACTGTGGTCATGCTTTGTTAGCCTGCGTAGTGAATCAGCTACTTTCTTTCTTTTAACAAATCTTCAGCTTGACACGCACTTCAGCTTCTATACTTCCACTTCTGACAACAATGGTTGGAGCGTTTCCCAACTTAGTCCTTGCTGTATAAAGCGGGGAGCTTCAGGGTTGTAAGGGCTGGCGACCCTATCGATAGAGATAATATTTGCCTCGTCTGGCAGCACAGGTACATCCGGGTCAAACGCTGTCGGCCGCACCAAAGAACTAGAATAGCCTTTGAAAATTGCAATTTGGTCTTCAACACCTGCAATTTCAGCCGTGACAATCAGCACTTCCTGGGGACGCTTGGCAGTGTATTGCTCTAGACGCCGGCCAATTGTATTAGTCATTTCTTGCTCAAATCAAACAGAACTTTTGCAGCCATCCGTCAAGTCGCAGCGCTCCAATTCGTAATTGCCATCCGTGGGAGCTTGTACTCACCACTGAATTGTTGACCCTATTCTCAACTCTTTGGGTGATTAGTCAAAATCTGGGGGCTGAAACCTATAAAATTAGTTGCAGCGCTCCCCAACCTGCGGAATGTGGGTTGTACTCTCTTCAATTACGAATTACGAATTACGAATTACGAATTATTTCGTCACTGCTGAATTGCTGAGCGTCCCTGCTTACCAAGCCGAATCAGGACAAAATAGCTCAAATAAAGCACGTAAATTATTAAGCACACTATAGCCAGAAAGCCTAAAAATTCAGGTTTGGACTTAGCATGAAAATACTCTTTGTATAGCCAGGGCGCATCCAACCAAACGCTACAGAAGGGCGTCTTAATTGTCCCTTGAGTAAATGCACAAGGCAGGAAAGGAAGGATAGCCAAAGTGCCTAAGATACTATAAACAGTAATAGCCCAGCGCCACGATGTTAGCACTAGCTTGAGGGGACGCGACGATAGATCGTCAATTTCCTCGTTTATATCAACCCAAAACCAGAGGGAGATAGGAATGAGAATGCGCGCCAGGAAAGAAGACAAAAAGGCTATTGGCCATGCGGCAATCATCAGATAAACCGTAATCGCCAGCAAGCTGGCAACGCGCCAGTAGATGATTAACAAGCGCTGAATCGCTTCTGCTTTCTGGACAAAAGCCCAGATGAGCAGAATCAAGGGGATTATAACGGTAAACAATACTGCTAGCCGGTAGTCTGTCCAAACCAGCGATCGCAGCCAGGGTTGATCATTCATCTCAATTATTGCGCCACATACTCCATCAAGCGCGAACTTGAGAGGGAAAGAGGCGCATCCTCCTAGTTTGGTGATTTAAAATGCCCATTTAAGGGAGACGTTCTCCAGAATTTCTGCGTTTCCTTTTCCCTACTTCTGTAAGAAGTTTTATATAAACGCAAAAAACAAGCAACTTGAACAACTAATACAGGGTTCTCGTTGCTTGCCAATGCTGGGAATCTACAAAGGGCAAAGTGCGTTTAGGGAAGGGTTAACTTTATTCCTCGTAGATTCGGCACTCATCTGCACCAGGATTATCATCGCAATACCGCTCAAGAGAGTTCTTGGGCTTGCTCTGCCGCTGGTGCGACGCTTCCGCTTGCAGTTCTTCAACTGCATCCCAGGCAGCTGCACAGTCACCGGAAGCTGCGCCCTTAATGTCACATACAGCCCGAGCTTGCTCGCGCTCTTGTTCAATTTGCTCTTCGATGTTGCTCATTAGTCTCATTGTCCCCGTTGCTTTCTTCAGTCCAGGAAACTTTATTTAATCTCGACAAGGCATAGAAATCTCCAATCTGGAGTTGCCTTCACTAACCCAGTGATTTAAGAAGTTCTCCTTAATCATGTGATATGTGAAGCGCTAGCACCCAGACTGAATTCATCTTTATCTTTTAAGATTTGGTCTTTTGCTGTTCACCGCTAGCTAGTTTACACTAGCTAGGTCGGTGTCTTCACATATTAACTTATTTGACATCCTCCTCCGCAGTAGAGTCGGAGGATTCCCCCGAACAGACAGTGGTCATTCCCGCACTGGGTAGAATACAGCACTCTTGTTTGATAAGTAGGGGCACGGTATACCGTGCCCCTACTTTATGAGGGGGCTTTAAACCGAAATCCTTGGTAAGGGCGCGATCAGAGACGTTCCGCCGGAACGTCAAGACGACTAATTGGCTTTAAACCGAAATTATTGGTAAAGGCGCGATCGCTACCCCTCACTTCCCCCCTAAAGATGTTCGTTGCTTTTGGTGATGTTATCTTTAACCTAGAACATACATATCCTTTCTACTTTCTTCAGGTAAGTAGACAAGCCGGTGGAGACTTCAAAACCTATGGCTAACCAGATCAAGTGGGCAAACGCCTTATCAACTCGTCCCTCTTTAGAAGCGGCAGTCGCGGAAGTCGTAGACCGCGCCCAGCAATCTTTGCAGGCTCCTGCCCAATTGGGACTGGTATTCATATCCTCGGCTTATGCGAGCGAGTATCCTCGCCTGATGCCCTTATTGCAGGAGCGATTGCAGGTACAAGCCCTGATTGGCTGTGGTGGTGGCGGCATCATTGGCATGAATCCACAGGGCGAAGCTTTAGAAGTTGAGGGAGAGCCAGCGTTGAGCTTGACGCTGATGCACATGCCGGATGTAGAAGTTAAGGCTTTTCATATCCCAGGTGAAATCTTGCCTGACATGGATAGCCCCCCAAATGCCTGGGTGGAATTGATTGATATCCCGCCCCAAGACCAACCCCAGTTCATTTTGTTATCCGACCCCTTTTCCTCGAAAATCAATGACCTGCTTGCAGGGCTAGATTTTGCTTATTCAGGGTGTGTGAAGGTGGGCGGGTTGGCGAGTGCTGGCTCTATGGGTGTTCCCAGTGGTTTGTTTTGTAACTATCAACTTTACCGCGAGGGCACCGTTGGGGTTGCCCTTACAGGCAACATTGTTTTGGAAACGATTGTGGCGCAAGGCTGTCGCCCCATTGGTTCACCCTATCTAATCTCCAAAGGAGAGCAGAATATTCTCCTGGAACTTGCAGAGCATGACAGCAGCGATATAAGTTGTAGTGAACCGACTCGAACTCCTCTGGAAATGTTGCGGGATTTGATCCAAAGCCTGAGCGAGACAGATCGGCAGCTGGCACAGCACTCGCTATTTGTAGGTATCGCCCGCAATGAGTTCAAGCAGCATCTGGGGCCGGGAGACTTTCTGATCCGCAACTTGCTAGGAGTAGACCCCAGAGCGGGGGCAATTGCTATCGGCGATCGCGTTCGCCCTGGCCAGCGCATCCAGTTCCACCTGCGAGACGCCGACACCTCAGCAGAAGACCTAGAACTGCTACTCCAAGGCTATCAAAAAGACTCCTCAGATGCTCCAGCCGCCGCAGGTGCCTTGATGTTTTCCTGCTTGGGGCGCGGGGAAGGGCTTTATGGACAGCCTAACTTTGATTCGCACCTGTTCCGTCGCTATCTGAAAAACATACCCCTCAGCGGCTTCTTCTGCAACGGTGAGATTGGTCCGGTGGGCGGCAACACCTTCCTGCACGGCTACACTTCTGTCTTTGGGATTTGCCGTCAAATTTAAAGATAGATGTTGCTGTGCTACCGTGAATTCCTTCTTTCCACAGAACCTTTGCTAATCTTCCTCTTGATTAACCAGGTTGACTATAAAGCTAGAGTCTAGAGGCTCTTCAGGAGAAAAAGGAGACTGAACGGGAAAAGTATTAACGGGTAGCCTGGCTTCGGCAGAAGCATCGATGACAGCTTGGGAGTAGCAGTCAAAAAATACTTCTAAATAGTAAGGTTTCAGACTAGGACTATCTTTTAACAAAAACTCAAGCTGACGGCGTTGTTCAAGAATTGTGGCGATCCAACTTGATGACCGCTTTTCTGGTTGATATTGATACTTGAGTAGGTGCATAAACAAAACGATTAACCTGTTTTTAAGTTCCCGTCGTTGAGAAGCACCCATACTTTCAATTTCTTCAATTAAATTGTCAAAATCCAACTGGTCAAGTTGGCGGGAGCGCAACTGTTGCGCTGTCGTAGTAAGCCACAAATGAAAATCATCTTCATAGAGGGTTTGGGGTAAGTTAACTGATGTTCCATTTAAGTTAGCGGTCATAGCAAGCACCCTGCTAAAATCCAAAATCATCTCGTTGATAAGGTAGTTCTATTATTGGCATTCCCACGGCTAAAAGCTACTGGGATTCTTGGTTCATCCATTAAGTCGTAAACCTTGGTATCCCTATTCCCAAGGCTGTTGGTACACGGGCAATACTTAACCAAATATCTGAAGAATAATTCCGTAGAGGTGATTACGGAGCAGCATAATTCGCCATGAGACACAGCCAAATATTAATTTTTGAAGAAGCAGAGCTACTTTAAATTTAGAATCTAAAGCAGTAGCGTTGTGTGGTTGTCGATCAGGGCAGGTGTGCCATCAGGGGCGATCGCGCTAAATGCCTCGAAGTAGCGGCGGGCAGCTGCTGGGAAGTGGGAGAAGTCAAACAAAGCATCACCGTTGGCAATGTCTGGCCAGAAGTCGCGCAGGCTAGGAGTTAGTTTCTCTGCCTCTGAAGAAGGCATATTTAACGGTGCCTCTGTTAAAAGTTTAAACATGAAGGCACCAGAGCGATCGCCCATCCACTGGCGAGACACCTGCGGTAGTTTTGACCAACCGGGCACAGCTTCTACGCGAGGCGACTCAATCTGCAATGACTGTCTGTTTTGGGCGTCAGTGCGAAAGTTTAATATCCGGTAAGGGTGAGGATAGCTGACTAGAGAACCAGTAGTGATGTCGTAGATGCCCTCGTGGTAAGCAACATCTTGAACATGCAAATGACCCGTAAACACTAACTGCACCCCAGAGTCTTGGAGCATTTGCAATAGCACTGGCGCATTCTCCAGCATATATCGGCGTCCGAGGGCATGGCGAGATTGACCCGGCAGGTGTTCCACGACATTGTGATGTATCATCACCAAAACTAGCTGGTCATCCACATCTGTGAGCACCTGTTGCAGCCAAGACAACTGAGCATCATCCATACGCCCCACTTGTTTGCCCTGTTCATCAAACTGATTAGAATTCAGCCCAATTAGCTGCACCCCTGGCAGTAGCTGACGGGTGTAATAAAGTTGCTCTGGATTGTCATAGCCAAAGTTGCGGTAGTAGTGCGGAAAATCTCTTAGCCCTATTGAGCGCTCGTCTGGTAGTAGAGTCGGGACATCATGATTACCTGGCACTACGTAGACTGGGAAAGGCAGCTGCAAGAGTCGCGATCGCAACCAGGCATGATTCTCTGGTTCTCCATCCTGCGTTAAGTCTCCTGGTAGCAGCAGGAAATCAAGCTCCAACTGCTCCAAATGCTTCAACACAAGCTCCAGGGCCGGGATGCTGACTTCAACTAAATGAAACTGGTTGGGACGATCCCGAATAGTTTCCGGCAGAGCAATGTGCAAATCGCTGACGACAGCAAATCGAAAATTCAGACTCATGACCAAATAATTCGTAATTCGTAGTTCGTAACTCGTAATTAATTCATTAAGGTTTCAAGCCCCTGACCAAGGTCATGGAAGATAGTAAAAGCGTAGCATCATTATTTCAAGCCCCCGCATTTAGGCGTGGGGTAATTACGAATTACGAATTGGAGCGAAGCGACTTGACCGAAAAGCGAGACGCAAGCCCCTGACTTCAGGCATGGGGATAAGTCAATAGGGACTTTAAAGCCCCGTATTTTATGGAACAACGCCGCCCATCCAAAACTTGGTACTTTGGGATCGGCGATTATAGAGACATTCTCTAGCCCCTAAACCCTAGCTAAACAAGGAGTAGTCAAAGTTGGCAAGAGTTCGAGTACGCCAACATGTTAATCCCCTCAGCCAAAAGTACCAGACGCCAGCGAGTCCTCCCGACTGGGAAAAGGTTTATGCTGATTTAACTCAGCCACTGCATTTAGATATTGGCTGCGGCTGGGGACATTTTTTGTCGAGCATGGCGACTCGACAAGCAGATTGGAATTTTCTGGGGTTGGAAATCCGGGAGCCACTGGTAGAGGAGGCAAATGAGCGGCGAGAGGAGTTGGGGTTGAGAAATCTGCACTACCTGTTTTGCAATGTCAGTAACTCTTTACGCCCAATCCTCGAATCTCTGCCTATGGGGACGTTGCAGCGCGTCACCATCCAGTTTCCTGACCCTTGGTTCAAGAAGCGACAAGCCAAACGACGTTTATTGCAGGCAGAACTGGTAGACACTCTGGCAGCTTATCTTGCTAACGGGGGAGAAGTATTCCTCCAGTCAGATGTTGAGCAAGTAGCGGTGGAGATGTGCGATCGCATCGGTGCCCACCCAGGCTTCCAAAGGCAGGGCGGGGATACTTGGTTAGCAAATAACCCTCTGCCAGTACCCACAGAGCGGGAAATATCCACTCTCTCTCGCGGGGAACCTGTTTATCGCGCTTTGTTTAGGCGTGTTGAAGAGGACGCGGGGACAGGGAGATTAAATAATTTTGAGTTTTGAGTTTTGAGTTTTGAGTTAATCCCCATGCCTGAAGATCTTTGTCATTACCCATATCTCTTGAAACCCATACACTGTGTAGCAGCAGATCTAGGCGATCAATAAGCATGACTCTTGCCCGGGGGCTTGGGGCGTCGGAGGGTTCCAATGGGGTAGGACTACTTCATTGTCTACAAAGGAAAATCAGCATCAAAAATAATTCGTAATTGATAGTTAGTAATTCGTAATTACAATCAGTAGGGGCATGAACTCGCTACTGAATTATTGACTACTGAATCTTCGATTTCAGTAGGGGCATGTACCCAATCAAATTACGAATTACGAATTACGAATTATTTTGGTTAAATCCAATTCGGCAACCACTGTTGGAGCCAGGGAGGCAACCCACTGATATATATACGTAGCATCCTGATTTTATAGCCGTCAGCAGATAAGGGTAGCCCCAGATAGACTGGCATCCAAAAAACAAAAGCTAGCAGAATTAAAAATATTACGGTGACACCAGCAGCTCGGAGGCGAGGCTTAACACTGTGCAGCCAGTGGTCAACTATCCAGGCAAGTGCTAAGGCAGCGAATACAGACGCGCCCATGTAATGGTACAGAAACGTGCAGCGAGTTACTTTTACCCACGGCAGCAAGTTAGCGGCATAGTTCAAAACTAGGTAGAGGGCAATCCAGGTTGAGGGTGTTGGGGGAGATTTCCAACCGGATCTTTTTAAAAAGCGTTTAGCTAACAACAATAGCAGTAGTAAAATAGCTGCTGCCGATAGCAGGTACAAAACTGGGTTGCCCATCGCATGGACATCGTAAATCACTTTTACGGCACCAGCAGGTAAGGGCGGTAAGGCTGGGGCGGTTTCGCTGGTATTGCGGGCAGTTTCGTAGAAATATGCGATCGGTCGCAGCATCAAGGGCCAGGTGTACCATTTAGAGCAGTAAGGATGCACCTTAGGACCATCACCAATTCGTTCGTGGTAGTGCAAAATTTCATTTTGCATATCCCAAAACCCCGGCTTGGGATTCATCTGGAGGTGAGGAATCCAGAGGAGGCTATAGACCAAGATGGGGATAAAGCCTAAATTCAAAAGAATGTGTAGGAAATTCAACTGAGTCAGGTTTTGCAGGCTGAATGTTGGATCTTCTGACTCCTGACTTTTGAATCCTAATCTTGCCCAGCGCATTACCCAAGCAGCTGCCCAAACCATATAGGCACCTAGCAGAAACCACAAGCCATTCCACTTAATACAAGCTGATGCCCCGAAAAAAAATCCAGCAATGCCTAGCCAAATCCAACGTTTGCGCCCTTGATGGCTTAGTGCTAATAGGAAACACCACTGCCCCAATAGCCCCAAGATGACCAAATAAATGTTATTCAGGGCATAGCGAGACTCCACGAGGAATAAGCCATCAGCAGCGACAAATAGGGCGGCGATGAACGCATAGCTGCGTCGCTGACTTAGCTGGTAGGCAACTCCGGCAACAACTAAGGGAATAAAGGAGCCTGTCAGGGCATTCAGCCACCGATAACTAAAGGTGGAACGCAAGGAGCCAGCCAAACCGTTGACATTATCGTTACCAAAGGGCAAATGACTGCCCAGCCAGATGCCAATGGCGATTATGTATTGGCTTAAGGGCGGATGAGCGTTGAAAAAGGGTGTCCGGGTTAAGTAGTTGTTGGCAAATTTAGCGTAGTAAACTTCATCAAATACGAGAGTGTTGAAGCGACCCAGCCCCCAAAAGCGTAGGGCAGCTGAGATTACAAAGATGCTGGTGATGCCTATGCCAAACCAGGGAATTGACCGATTTTCCAACTGTTTCAACATGGTGAGAACACTACTTTAGGGGAGCAATAAGAAAAGCGACGTACTCCCATAAGGGCAGTACGCCATGCTGTGCTATTAATCCTGCTTTGTTTCCAGGGGATAAAACTCTTTGGTTTCTGGCGAGTATTCCCAAGCAATTCCCTCTGGATCTCTGCTGCGGCTCCATTCTGAGAAGTCTGGATCGGCTCTCCTTTTGAAAACAGTACTGGAATGAACGTCGAGCCGCTTGGCGAGTTCTGATTGGATAAGAGATTGAGCGGTAGCCTGTTTTTCAGTTGGTGGTGCTGCTGGTTCCTCTTGCTCTTGGGCTAGCGCTTCTGAGGCTTCTGGGGCATCATCGCTCTCATCTAGGTTATCGGGATCGCTATCGTCAAATAGGCGGCCTAGGGTGCTAGACCTGATTGGTTCGCTTTTCTGTCGGCTAAAAGGTTCGCTGTCGTCAAATATTTTACTTGCAGTGCTAGGAGTTTTTGGGTTGTCCTCCTCCAAGCTGGGGGATTCGCTTTCGTCAAATAGGCTATCTACAGTGTTAGGAGCTTTTGGCTTGCTCTCATAGAGGCTGGGAGGTTCACTCTCGTCAAATATGCTACCTAAGGTGCTAGCGGTTATAAAGTAATACACCCTGCCCCGATCTTCATAGTCAACGGCGCGAGCTCCGAATTCCTGAGCTTTAGCATCCAAGTACCGCTGTGCTGCTGAAGCAGAGAGGTTGGCTTTCATTGCCAAGTCCAGTGCTGTCACAGCCCCTTGGCTATCCTTGATCAGCTGATGGAAAAACGGGTTTACTTTCTGGCTCCACTGTTGCCATTGATAGTTTTGCCAAAGCCTAAAAATAACGATCAGCAATACCAGCGCCAGCAGCACTGGCCATGCTACATACACGAAGGCAAGCAAAAAGGCTATTGGCACGATCAGAACCAGACAGCCGGTGGCACTAATATCTTTTGCTGTTCCAGGCATGGTGCTTTTTGTAAATTTTGTCTTGATCCCGCAAAAACTGCGAGCGTTGTGGCAAACGATCTTATTATTGGCAAAATTGGGGGCAAAAATTTGCGGCTTTGTGGAATTGGCGATCGCAAATGACTACACCTTTGCCATAAAAGTGGCTAGGGTTGTTGCCTTTTGAAGAATGCACCCACCAACCTCTCGTTGCCTAACCTACCTGAAAAACTTCTGAAAAGTTTTGCTGTCTCTCCCTAGAAATTTACTTGAGGAGCGCTAGCCAATGTCTTCTTATCCCCCTAGGGGGATGAAACTATAGTAGAATAACCGACAAACTACCTCTCAGTCTTCCTAGATGATGGGATGGCAGAGGAAAAGCTTTTAATTCAAAACTTGCCTTGATGCTCCCAGAGCGATTCATCGTCTGGGTTTGCGAACTGCATGGAGGTTTTATGAGTCGAATCACTCAAGGCACCAGTAAGGGCAAGCGATCGCTAACTTCTAACCTTTCTTGGTCATCTGAAACTGAGCTAGTCGGCTTGGTGTTTGATTTAGTGCCGCAAGTGGATGCCTCTCTCTACCCTCAATACGCGATTGGCCTCCACGCTTGGTTTCTCGACCAGGTGCGCCAAAGTGACCCAGATTTATCTGCTTATCTCCACGATGGGGAGTCGGAAAAGCCTTTCACGCTCTCTGAGTTAGATGGCCCAATTAAGACGAGTGGCAGGCAGTTGCAACTCCAGGCTTGGGAAACTTATCGGTGGTATGTTACAGGTTTACAAAGACGGGTGGTGGAATGGTTGGCGCAGTGGGTGAAGAATTTGCCGGAAGCGATTGAGCTGCGGAATGCGCGGTTGCAGATTCGCTCCTGCGCGATCGCTCTTCCTGCTACTACCTATGCCCAACTGTTTGATACCCAACAGGGAAAGACGGTTACGCTCAGCTTTTCTAGTGCTACCAGCTTTCGCCGCAAAGGACATCACCTGCCCCTGCCTTGGCCAGTTAATGTTTTTCACAGTTATTTACGGCGGTGGAATCACTTTTCTGATCTGCCTTTTGACCAGGATGCTTTTCTTGGCTGGGTGGATGATGGTGTGCTGATTAATCGCCACCGCCTGGAATCGGTGAAGGTATCCGCTGGCAAGAAAGGTTCCGTTACAGGATTTACGGGGGCAATTGAGTTTGGCTTGACGAAATCCGCTCAGTCACAGGCGCAGTTTCAGCAGTTGTTTTTAACTTTGGGGCAGTTAGCTCCCTACTGCGGGACGGGGCACAAGACTACTTTTGGGTTAGGTCAAACAAGGTGGGGATGGTTATCAATAGATGCCCCGCCAGTACCTGAGATTTCTAGTCTGCTGGCACAACGAATTGCCCAGTTAACAGAAACGTTTGTGGCACAACGGCAGCGCACGGGGGGCGATCGCGCTTTGGAGATTGCCGAGACTTGGGCAACTATTCTGGCGAGGCGGGAGTTGGGGGAATCGTTGATGGCGATCGCCACTGATTTAGAAATGCCTTATGAAACCGTGAAGACTTATGCTAAGTTAAGTCGCCGCGCCCTTAAAGAAAGCGAATAATCAATTGCTGCTACTACTAAGCTTTACTTTTTGCTTTTTTTCTTTAAAGTGTTTGGTTTCAACTTTTTGAAGTTTTTATCAGATTGTTTTGGAGGGTCAACATATTTCGATATAAATTCTTGTGGGGATTCGATAAGCGGTTGGGCAATACCAAGGCAGGTAAACTGTAACCAAACCTCATCACTCAGTAACTTTAATGCTGCATCACGGTTCTGACTAGCGATCGCTCCCATAACTTTTTGCCATCCTAATCGTACAGACTCCACATAAGGCTCTTTTGGTAAAATTTGACTCAATAGGGAAAGTGCCGTTGCGAAACAAGCCGCATCAGGTAAAATATTTTTTGACCTTAACCCCTGATGTACAATATTCAACCACACAGGATAAAGTTCTAACCAGTTATTGTGTTGTAGCTGATTTAATGCCTCTGCCTCCATACCCAGCACACCCCAAACACAAAAGACCTCTACAGCAAGTCTAAAATCTTGCTTTTGCACAGCCTCATTCCATAATTGCTGTGCTTTAACTTTGAACCGCTTTGTATAAAAATCATAAGCTGTTTGGACTTGCTCAGGAATTGTTACTTTATATACAGCTTCATCCCATAGATGCCAGTCTGCACGGCAAGAGAGGTAGTTATTAGAGCCACACAGATGAACTTCTCGATCTACTATGACTTCTTTAGCATGAGAACCTCCCAACCAAAAAACCAATACAGCAGGCAACCCGTCAGGGGTAAGAATAGCCCGAAGTTTCTCCTCAACGGTTGGTGGAATTGGTCTATCTTCAGCAGCTTGAGTACTGGAAATTCCATGGCCAATGAGAATCGAAACTCCTTTATTAGCTAATTTTTTTAGTCGTTCAATAAATTCTTTGTTAACAACCTTTGCACTTACCCAAGGAGAATACAGGATAATTTCTCTACGAGCATTATTCAGAATCTCGTTCAAAGCTGAAGATATTTCGCTACCGCGTAACTGAACAGCAGTGCCAGCTTCAGGATTTTTGACTTTAGAACTTTTTATCTCAGAACTAGATTCTTGTTCTGCATTTAGTTGAATATTCGTTTCCTGCACATACATCCTAAGTTTTTCGATTCTTTCTTCAACTTCTGCATTTTTATACTTAAGAATCGCCTCACACTGGTGTTGGATTTCTTCGTCCGTCAACTCACATAAAACATTTAAAGATACTTTACCTTCAGCAAGAAGCTCATTCAGCCAGCTTGAGGCAGCCTCTAATATTTTCTTTCCTCTCCTTGCCTGAAGTTTAACTTCATTTTCGAGAGCATCAAAAATTACTAAAATAGACACTGTTTTCCAGAGTGTTATAGGTGCGGATAAAACCCTACAGCCAGTAACAATTTGACCTTCTTCAGGAGCGTGTAATCCTAAACCTGAATTTTGAACTAATTGCTGTAGTTTCTCTACTGATAGGGCAGAAGCACAGGTAATTCTCTGATCAAAGATAACAAAGTCGGCTAAATCTGGTAGGCTATCTATTCCTGTGGTACTTTCACGGGAAGCCTGAAAGATAAGATTTCCCATTAATTGATCGGATATTGCATAAATATCTTTAGTTTTCGGAGGCTGTGGTATAGATCCTTTCTCATAAAATTCCCGCCCAGTAGTAGTAAGCTTAATTGATCCTTCAGGTACTACTTCCAAAGTCTGTAACGCTCGAAGATTAGCCGTAGTGCTTTCCACGAAAACAGGATCAAGTCCTAGTACAGTCGCTAATTCATCCTCAGTCGGGGGAGGTTCAAGCTCTATTCCGGCGCGAAGAATAAACTCTTCAAGAACATTTGACTTCCGGGGTTCACTGATAGTTACTTTGACTGTTATTTGACTCAAGCTATAACGGAATTGACGCGCCGCTAAAACTGATAAACCGGGGCTTTGCTGTTCAATTTTATCTACCGATTCTCTTAACTCTGGAGCAATCGGTTTAGCAGAGGATGTCAGAAACATTAATAAAACCTCCATGTAGACGCACAACGTTGGAAATGTTGGAGTACATACTTCCAACTTTGCCATGTTGCTGAGTAAATAGCGAATGACAACCAACAATTACCAGCAATTCCTGAGCGCGAGAAAAAGCGACATTGATCCGTTCGGGTTTCTTAGCAAATCCAACGTTTCCTTGGGCATTGTTCCTTACCATACTAACAATTATGACCTGTCGTTCCATGCCTTGAAATCTGTCAACTGTGCCAGTACGAATATGAAGTGACGGAAAACGTTGAGGATCTATTCTATCCTCAATTAATTTTAATTGGCGACCATAGAACGTAATAATTCCTATTTCTTTGCGTGGTTGTCCTTGCTGAATTTTAGAAAACCAAGCTCTCTCCATCTGTTCACATATCTTAGTAATTACCTCAACTTCTTTCACATTAATAAATGAAGTACCATCTTGTTGCTCTTGAAACTGCTGTTCAATGGGAGTTCTTATCCAAATTAGATGATGAGGCTCATTAATTAGCTCTCCACTTAAATGATGAGCGCGTTGTTGGTCAGCAGCAAAAAGACCACATTCAAGCCTATTTTCATAAAATTGATTGATTGCTCCCATAATAATAGGGTGCATTCTATACTGAATACTCAACATTCTTTTGATACTTTCATTAGCAAGTTCAAACTGACTTTTGAATAGCGATTCTTCTAAATAGCTTAGTTCTTCTCTTGTACTCCCTAGCTCTTCAGCAATTTCTTCTAGAGTGTCACTGTCTAACATTGGTGGTAGCTGGCGGTGGTCACCAACTAGCACTAATTTTTTAGCTTTTAACGCTGGAATTAATAACTCTGGCGGAGTGCATTTACTAACCTCATCAATAATGACAACATCAAATGATTTAAACTCTTCAGAAAAATCTCTACTAGCAGATTGACTACAAGTAATACCAATAACATTGGCGTTATCTAGATAAATACGCCTCAACTCGTTACGGTCTTGCTCTGAGGGGTTGCGTAGCTTTGCAATCCAGTCTGAAAGAAGATTTTGGTATTTGCTTAGGTAGGCTTCTGCTGCCGCTAATTCTTGTTTCCAAGCATCAAATTGAGCTTCAACGCTGCGTAATAATTTCAGATCAAATAATCCTGTATGGGGAACAGGTGGTTTGAGGCGATCGGGAATAGTTCTCCAATATTCCTGCCACCAAGCACGCTCTATCATTAAATCGTCTTGTTTTTGCTTTAGTTGAGTGTCAATTGTATAAAGTTGATTTTGCAAATCTGTGATTTCCCTGATTGTACATTGGATAGCATCTTTTTGCGTTGCTAGGTCTACTCTAATTAGATTTTTAATATTTGAGAGGATCGTAAAAGGGTTAATAGAAGGGATCAACCTTTCAATTTCATTGATAGAACTTTCCCATTCATAAACTTGGTTTAATAATTGAGAGCTTTGATTTAAGCTTTGTGTTGGGGTTTGAAGACACTGTTCTACTAAGTTACGCAATTTAGCAGGTATTAGTTTTAATCTGGTCAGCTTTTGCAACAGTTCAATCGCTCTGGTAACTTTCTGTGCTTTATTGTTACGGCTTGTTTCCACTAGCTCTTGAACAGCAGATATTTGTGTTTGCAAATCAGCAACCAACTTAATCTGCTCGTTAACCTGTTGTAAAGATTTAATACTATTTTCTATTTTTGTCTGTTCTTGGTTTAACCAATCAGGAATCTGATTAATTAGAACTTCAACTAATTCTTTTGTATTAGCTCTGGCAACTAAATCAATATCATCATTTTGAGAATTATGACGGATTCTTCGAGCTGTTATTCGGATCGCTTCAAGGGTAGCTAAAGCGGAAGAGCGAGGGCTTGGTTGAGATAACTTTAGCTCTGCAACGATTGCTAAAATAAATTCCACAAATTTATCCCAAAAGCTAAGTGGTTTTGCTATAATTTGCAATTTTTCCTCAGCTAAACTTTGTAGTTCTTCAATAGCTAATGTCTTAATCTTAAGTCTCTCTGTTGTCTGAACAACAACCTTTTCACTGGGAGCTTTTTTGGGAGGTAGCTTATTCAACTCTGGCGATATTAAACTCTCAATGTTCCTAGTAATAGCTTTAGCCCGATCCCTTTGGCGATACTGAGTAACCAATTGATTAATATTAATCTGGCATTGAGTGAAATGCTGATGCCAGATTAATATATTGTTTGTCGTTACAATTTCTTGTAAACCTAATGGTAATTTAATTAAATCGTCAGCAAAAAAATGGCGCTTTTGCAAACATTTTTTTAAAACTATATATACACTATCTTTAGCTGTACATGACCATTGAGCAAATCCAATTTTCACCAAACTAATTTTTGATTTTGTATTTTGTAAATTGGCAATTTCTTGCTGTTGACTTTTTTGAATAGCCAAGCATTGTCGGTATTTTTCCTCTACCGTTGCTAATAATGTCGAATGTTCTTGGAAAATATGGTAGCTAGACTCAGCTTCTGCCATGACTATCGCTGCGTTCCTAGCGTGAGCCAACACAATTTGGGCTTCTGCCAATATTGAAGGTAAATTACTTTGTAACCATCCGGCTACACCTAACGCTCTAAGCTCAGGGGGAACCAATGCAAATTCAGCGAGTAGATTGAGTGTTGCACACACATTTGTAGCTAAGCTCTGTACGGCTTTATCTCTATCTGTATAGGATTGAAGACGCGATAATAAATCTATGACTTCTGGTTCACACCAGTTAACGGAAGGCTCACAGGTGAAGAGATTCTCTAAAGCAGCTAATAGAGATTTAACTTGGTTCTGCTTAGTTGCCGCCAGATTGCGAGATTTGACTTTCGCCTGGTAATTAAATTCTAGAAGTGCTTTGTGCTCTTGCAGTCGTTTTTGTTCATGCTTGAAGGTTTCTTCTACTGCCAAATACGCTGTGAATCGTTCTAATGATTCTAGCAATTTATAAAAAATTCCTACGGTTTCACGTTGTTGCCAGAGGCGGTTTTTACAGTCAGAAGATGTATTTTTTAACCACGTACTAATTACTTGGTGTTCTAGGAATGGTTCTCCCTCAGGGCTAACAGAATTTGCATTTCCCTTCCGCACAGCACGGATAGCTGGATTATGCGTTAAACGACTCAGAGCATTATCTACTGCTAAGTTTGCTTGAGAAGCAATGAGCGTTCGTCCTCCCCGTAAGGCAACTTGATAACAAATCTCTGCAATTACTGTGGTTTTACCTGTTCCGGGTGGACCTTGGATGAGAGCAATATCGGGAGCAGCCAGCACTGTCTCTACAGCTATTTTTTGATTCTCATTAGCGGCTTTCAATAATAAATCTTGCTGCTGAAGTATAACTCTTTGTTGTAGAGGTCTTGCCTGGGAAGCATCGAACAGAAACAAACCCAAATAAGGATTTTGCGAGCGTCCATTCTTCAAGTCTTGTAAGGCTTTTCTCTTTCTATCTATCTGGACTATATCTCCAAATGATATAAAGGATAGTAGTCCCGTATTAGGTAAACGGTAACGTCCTTCAGCTATTAAGTCAAAAATTCCTGCATCTAACCTAACTTTAATTATTCCAGTTCTAGGCTCAAGAAACTCGATTGTCCCTAATTCGCGCCCCTCTCGATTACCTTTGACTATAGTAGAACTATCTTCTAATATTTTAATATCACTATTGCGGGCGCGCTTTACCCGTCCCCAAAAGTCATCTAGATCAAGAGAATTTTTAGAATTACCATCTACCGTTGCTGAATTAGCATCAATTTTAAAGGTTATATTTCTTGTAGCTTCACCATAGTTATGGCTGACGAAAGGTACGCAAAACTGACGTGCTTGAGCCTGACGTTCTTCAACATTTAAAAAAGCTTCCCAAGCCTGTAACTGATCTTCTGTAGGTACAAGATCGCTAGGAAATGGCATAGCTTCCATGCGTGTAAATGCTGTTTGTGGCACTCCAATTCCGTATCTGTAATTGGAGCGCAAACGCAGGTGAAAGGGTACAGCAAGGTTATCTGCTCGTCCCCGCTCAAGTGGTAGCAACCTAGCAGACCGCAACTGTAAGCCTTGATTTCCAGTTTGGCTTACAACAGCCAATAATCCCAAGGTTTGACCGCGTTCAGAGAGCAAGGTTGGTAATTCAGCATCTTCTCTGTCTATCGCTATTGTCAAATCCCAGTTCTCTTCTCCTGGCTCTTGTCCTTGACCTTTACGACGGACATAAAATAAATAAGCATTATTACCTGTTAACTGAAATATTAACTCTTCAGCACGATTACGGCGATCTCGGAATTCTGAATAATGTTGCAAGGCGGCTTCGCCTTCAATATCTCGAATAAAATTATCAATTGCTACTCTGCCGAGAAATCTGTACCCCCAATCTTCGGCGGAAATTTTCTCTGTTTCAGACGGTTCTTTTGGTAGTGACGACAGCGTTGTTACTAGAGGGGTGATAACTCTGGCAGTAACTACGATCGCTCTACTTCCATCTGTAGATTCCAAAGTTATAGAGCCAGAAAGCCTAGTCCCTGGAGGAATTCCCTTTGAATTTAATACAATATCTAGACGTTGTGGCCCAGGTGAAAGATAATTTGGCTTGACTTGCAGCCAGCCGAGTTCACACTTCACTTGACAAGGCGAGCCTATTTTCAGCAGTAGACAACGTTGTACTTGAATATCTGTTTCTACTTCTTTTAAGTCTAGTTCTGTTAAAATTTCCCAAGTTGCCCCTTCCCACTGGGCATTTTCGGCTACTCCACGCAGTCTAACTCCATTTAACACGGGTGATGTACCGGGATAGGCAAACAATACAACTTCTCCTATGTCGCCTCCCACCGTCCGCTCAATTACCAAATTCTCAAGTCGCACGCCAGGGACTTGAACCACTAAGGCAGGCTCATCCACTGCAAAAATTACGGTATCTGTTTCAGTGCCACGAATCGTAATGGCTCGTTCGATAGTAAATGGCCCAAAGTACTCCCCAGACTTCAAGCAGATCTCGTCACCATCTTGGATACGTTGAAGTAAATCGACAAAGTTTCCGGATTCTGCTTGAAACGTTGGCATAGGGATTTAATTTTTTATAAATATCGACACAATTGGAGCTTCTGCCTTGCGCTCTGGCAGTTATTTAATATCAGTATCCCCTATTTCAATACCTTATCCTTACCTCAACTACTCCAATAAGTATGTTAACTATACGGGCATTGAACTTTGTTCAAGCCTAAACAAGCCCTAAATTGGCTTGATAAGCAACCCAAAATTTTATTCACCTAGAAAGTAAGGGTTTTCTTACCAATTCCCCTCACGTTGTAAAAATCCTGAACTAAGCGAGAAGATTTTCAAATATTTGCAGAATATCTGATGTGATCGCACCCTTCCCCATCTCCTCAAAAGTGCGATACGTTCCTAAGTCCTCCGGACAGGCTACGCCAACGGAACACGCTACGCGATCGCCGATCTTGTCCAGGCAGGCGGACTTTATACCTCTAGCCTCACGCTTCTATAGTGAAGGCGCTCTTGCTTTCGAGAGCGCTGGTTGTTGAACAGAACCAGCCCCACTTCCGGGCAAGCGCTTGTACTTAAGATAGAAACCTACCACTACAAACAAAGCAATGAAGAGTGTGCCAATTCCCAGAGGACTGGGAAGCCAGAATACAGCCTCCAGATGGTTCAACTCACCCGGTTTCAGCGTCCATACCAAAGTTTGCCCTTGTTCAGAGATTACTGGGCTGATAGCATTGTCAGACTTCTGAACACTCTTTGCCCCCCAAGGCGTCTTCAAGCTAAACTCCAAGTCGAACAGGGAACCGGGGCTGACGACAACACTACCATTCGAGGAGAGGACACCGAGCGATCGCAAATCTAAGTCATAGCTAAACCAATTCCGCACAAAAAACAGCAAGTTGCTCTGCGTCAGACTTAGCTGAGAATTAAGTTGCGGTAAATCTACCGCCGCACTCTTCGTCTGCTTAGCACCTTTCTGGACACCTGGGTTAAAAAATTCGTTGAACTTCGATTCAAGTTCCGCGCCGCTGGAAAAGGGAATTGTCACAATCATTTCCTGGTCGGATAAGCGCTTAGTTTTGCCTTGTAATTGCCGCGCCCGACGCTCAACGCTATCTAACCATTCCTGTGCTGGCGAACTGCTAAAGCTCGTTAGCTGTTCCCCCAGCTTGATATGCTGCACAATCTCGCCACGGTGCTGGCTCTCAAAGTTCACCCCAGCATCATACTTGACACAGCCAGAAAGCAACAGTGCCGCTACCACGATGAGCCACAGCATCCGGAAGCGCCCAAGAACGCTGCTGATGACCCGCCGGAAGTGAATCTTGCTTTTACTCTTTCCTAAAAGCGCTGGCTTCACAAGAACCTCCAATAGCTCACGATTTCAGCTGTGCCAATCCCTAATCATCTTAAGACGTTTGCAAGACTTGAAAATTAAAACTTTTCCACTTGCTGTACAGTCGGGTTGAGCAGCCAATATGGTATTTTCATAGACATTCTGTAGTATATATAGCAATCCTAAATCATTTGTGAACTTTATCTAGAGCTTTTTCCTTCGTGTCTTTGCGTCTTTGTGGTTCATTAGAAAAGTATTTTTCACAAATCAAATAGGATTGCTATAGTTCCTTACCAACTTGCCCAAGCGACTACAAATTAAACCAAACCAATCCGCAAAAGCTTAAAGCAGCAGCGATAAGAGCTACCCAGATAAATCTATTGTCCTTTGTATTAACCTGACTCAGATCGATTGGTTCCGGTGCTTTTTGCTGCTTTTGAGAACTACTCCCATTAGCAGTGGCACTACCTCGACGAAACTTGTCATCCCCGTCAGCCAAAGCGGTGAGATCGGGAATCTCAGTCAGCCATTCTGGATTTCTTGCCAACTGAGGGGCTTCCATAATGTACAGCAAGCGTTTGCCTTGCTTGCGAGTTTCTGGATCGGGATGACGCCCCAGCTGTTTACAAAGTGCGATCGCTTCTGTTCTCTGTCCAGCTGCCTCATAAGCTGTCACCAGCCAAATCTGCGCCTCTCCGCCTTGGCGAGAGTTGCGAGCAATTAAAGCACTTGCTACTTCTAAGTGCTTTACTGCTTTTCGGTAGTCACCCCACTCAAATGCTGCAATGCCCGCTTGGTACTCTACTCTAAATTTTTCTTGATTTTCTGAACTCACGTTTTCTCTTTGTCGGTCGAACTTCCTTAAGATCTGCACATCTAGGCACACGCTAGATCTGCTTTTTTCAGGCTAACTCATAAATTCCGATGCCACGAGCATCGAACCAATACCAGCGTCAGTAAAGATTTCCAGTAGCAGCGCGTGGGGAATCCGACCATCAATAATGTGAGCTGCCTTAACGCCTTGGGCGAGCGATCGCACGCAACAACCCACTTTAGGAATCATCCCACCTGCAACAACGCCTGTAGAAATTAAATGCCGCGCTTCTTGAATATCCAGCTTGGCAATCAAAGTAGATGGGTCTTTGTAATCCTCCAAAATACCCGGAGTATCCGTAAGCAAAATCATCTTTTCTGCCCCCAAAGCTGCCGCTAGTTCACCGGCAACAGTGTCAGCGTTGATGTTATAAGCTTGACCTGTTTCGTCTGCCGCCACACTGGAAACCACTGGAATATAGCCACTCTTAACCAGGGAGTCCAAAATCTTGATATCAACAGTGTTGACTTCGCCCACAAAGCCAATACCCTCTCGACCTTCTGGACGCGCTTTGATTAAATTCCCATCCTTACCGCAAAGTCCCACTGCCAAGCCGCCAGCTTGGTTGATCAGGGAAACAATTTCTTTATTTACCCGACCCACTAAAACCATCTCCACGACGTCCATAGTGGCGGAGTCTGTCACCCGTAAACCATTTTTAAATTGCGGCTCAATTCCCAGTTTATCCAGCCAGCTGTTGATTTCGGGACCACCGCCGTGTACTACCACTGGTCGCAGACCAACACAGGATAAGAAGACAATATCGCGCATCACCTTATCTTTCAGCATGCTGTCTTTCATCGCTGCGCCGCCATACTTGACGACCACAGTCCGACCAGCAAATTGTTGAATGTAGGGAAGTGCCTCACTCAGCACCCTAACACGAGTGGCTTCCGTCTTCCTGAAGTATTCGCTATCGTTGACCATAGGTAGCTTTTGGGTAGTTTTTAGTGGCTAGTTGTTAGTGGTTAGTGGTTCGCAGACTAATATAGCAATCGCTATAATTGCTCTTGACAATTGACCTCGCCCTATGTATCTAGAAATACTGCTATAACTGTATATTTGCTAAAAGCTAATTGCTAAAAGCTATAACTACTAACAGTCCTCACCCTAATCTTGATGATTAAATTGACGCTCTCAAGAAGTTTAAGGCATTGATGCGTCTGCGAGGCTACTATACTCAGCTTTATCAAGATTCATTGACCATTCCTCTGAGCATTCGGGCGGGTAGTAGCTGGTTTTAACACCTGAGGAATCGCCTCAATAACTCGCTTCGCCACCTGTTCCGGCGTCTCATCGGTGTCCACGGTAATTTTAAGATCTGCTTGGGCATAGAGTCGCTGTCGTTGGTCGAGGAGCCTTTGCAGCTTAGCCGCAGGGTCGGGGTCTTGCAGCAATGGACGTGCAGTATCGTCTGCCAAGCGGGATATTAGCAGTTCCACTGGTACATCTAGCCACACAATCAGACCGTGGTGTAAATAGCTCCAGTTTTCTCGCCGCAGGACAATGCCGCCCCCGGTGGCAATTGTCAAATTAGTATAAGCGGAAATTTCTGCCAATACTTGGCTTTCAATTTGGCGAAAAGCGTCTTCACCGGAATTGGCAAAAATTTCATTAATGCTTTGACGGGCAACCTGCTCAATAAGAACATCTGTGTCAAAAAAACGATAGCCTAGCTGCTGGGCTAGCAAACTGCCAACACTTGTCTTACCAGCACCCATCATGCCAATTAAATAAACATTGACTCCTTTTAACAATTTAAACCTCCTAATATTAGGTGTTCAATATATTGAGATCAGGTGAAGAGCTACGTTGGGGGCGATCGCCTTTATCCTTAATTCTCCTCCTCCTCGTCATCATCAAATCCCCAATCCTCCTCCTCCTGAGGGCGGGTTTGATGATGGGGTGGAGTAATCACGCGGTAGTTGGCATCATAGACTGCCTCTGTTCTGCCAACACCTGAATCTTTAGGCTCTCGGTAGCTGTACGAGTAGACGGAGCCTGATTGTTTGCTACTCTTGGGTTCCTGGCGGGTTTCGTAGTTCGTGGAATCTCGATCAAAAGCTGGTTTGCTAGAAGTGGTTTCAGGAACTTCTTCTTCATCAAAGTCCCAGTCCTCGTCGGGTTCAGGTTCTGGCACCTCCCAATCCGACGCCTCGTTGGTAGTGGGTGTCTCCTGAGCAGGTGTTGTGTAGCTTTTTTGACGACTGGCGGTTTCAGAACTTTCACTTTGTTTAGCGGTTGGACGCGGCGGCTCAGTTTCTAGTTGGCGGATACGGGCGAGTAGTGGACGCCGTTGCAGATAGCCCAGAAGTTGCAAGAAAGCACTTGTGAAGAAACCTAAGGCGATCGCGATTATGATCCACACAGCCAGTGGTAGAGCCTGGGTTTTCATACCCAAAAACGTGATCGGCAAGACAGTAGACAAGTTTTGCACGGCAAACAAAGCCAGTCCACCTAGCACCACCAATAGCAGCAAAGTCCTAATTACAGGCATAAGAATTAATAGTTATGAGTTTTAAGTTTTGAGTTTTGAATTAAAAGATTATCTTTAACTTAAGGCTCAACGCTCAATACTCATAACTCTCCGAGGTACTCAAAACTATCTTAATGTCCCTGCCACCTTTGAATCGGGATGCAGTCAATATCTAACTGGTCTAAGGCACGCGCTACGACAAAATCCACGAGATCTTCAATTGTTTGAGGATTGTGATACCAGGCAGGTATTGCCGGTACAATACGGGCACCCGCTTCTGCCAAAGATGTCAAGTTACGCAGGTGAATTAAGCTGAAGGGCGTCTCCCGGGGGACGATGACGAGTTTACGCCCTTCTTTAAGTTGCACATCTGCTGAGCGCTCCAGCAGATCGGAACTAAGACCAGCAGCCAGTTTGGCTACGGTACTCATGCTACAGGGCATAATGACCATTCCCAGCGTCTGGAAGGAACCGCTGGCTATGGTGGCTCCGACATCGCCCCAACGGTGACAGGTAAGCTTTCCCTTGGTGGGCATTTCAGCTTGTTGACGCCAGAATTGCTCCTGTTGGTCTGGTTCTACAGGCATACGAATGTTATTTTCTGCCTGCCAAACCATATAGGTAGATTTAGAAGCAATCAGGTCAATGGTGTAGTCTGCCTGGAGCAGAAATCTTAAGGCGCGCACAGCGTAAATTAAGCCAGAAGCACCAGTGATACCCAGGATGAGAGGCAAAGTTTGATCGGGCACGCGATTTATAGCAATTAGCAATTAGCAGTTAGCTTTTAGCAATCCTTCAGTTATAGCAGTAGTTCTGAGGGCATGGGGACTCGTGTCGATTGTCAAGCTCCCTTATCAGGCAACTGCTATAACAATGGTTAATGGTTAGCGATTAGATCTTGTCTTGACGCGCCAATAGCGAAGAGAGCGCATGGCTCCGCTAAGGCGCGTCTCTACACTAGGATGTGTAGCAGCATTTTCGGGAATTGGTATTAGCACTTTTAATCGCCGCCCACAATAAAAGCTAAGCATGTACCGAGCTAATAGCTATTCATCGCCCTCTATATCTTCGTTACTGGCTTCGCTGCCGCCGCCCACTGTCACTAAATCAATTTGCTGACGATAGTAATCAACACTTTTAACCTGGACTTCCACGCGATCGCCCAATCGATAAGCGGTGCGGTTTTTGCGACCCACCAAGCAGGCGTGACGAGCGCGAAACTCATACCAGTCATCTTTGAGAGAACTGACGTGTACGAGTCCCTCCACCAGCAAATCTTCAATTTCCACAAAGAAACCGTAAGACTGGACGCCAGTAATCAGTCCTTGGAAGACCTCCCCGGTACGCTCTTTCATCAGTTCTGCTTTCTTTAGTCCTTCTAGATCTGCCTCAGCGTCTGCGGCGAGCTTTTCGCACTCATTGAGATGGGAAATCACCGATGAAAGCTGGGTTTGCATCTCTTCGGTAACGTCTGGGGGCAAGACGTTCCAGTTGATGTTACCGTGGCTGCTGCTGTGGTACAGGTTGACTGGGTCTTTAGAGCGGATAGAGCGGCGATCGCGCCCTTTCTCAAACACGGTATGTATAACCCGTTGCACCAGTAAATCCGTATAGCGCTGCAAGGGCGAGATGCAGTGGGTATAGGGCTTCTCAAGCTCCGGGTCGCCCGCACCCAAAGCCAGACCAAAGTGAGGCCCAGGCGTCGTGCTGTAGCCCGCAGGCTTCAAGGTTGATTT
The DNA here is from genome assembly GCA_019359765.1 of Aphanothece sp. CMT-3BRIN-NPC111. Lineage (GTDB taxonomy): Bacteria > Cyanobacteriota > Cyanobacteriia > Cyanobacteriales > JAHHGU01 > JAHHGU01. Next base: position 83,923 of record JAHHGU010000004.1, on the reverse strand, counting down.
CAACAAATAATTCAACACTCGTGCCGCAGACGATCCGGCAAACATTTCCGTAAAGTTTTTGAAGTCCGAGGGATGAACTTCTGACTCCTCCTGCATCTGCAAAGAAAGCCCCAGATTATTAGCGAGTTTGAGCAAATCCTGGAGTTCCTCTGGGTCTGGGGAAGGCTGAACGCAGTAAACCCCAGGACTAGAGAGTGCTTGTATATGGGACGCTACAGCTTGATTGGCAAGGAGCATCAACTCTGTCAGTAGCGGACGAACGGGTGGAGAGGAGACGACAATTGCTCCCAGCCTGCTCTCATCTTTATAGGGCAAGTTAGTCTCCAACAAATTAAGTTCAAAGGCTCCCCTAGCCAGCCGATGCGCTTTCACAGCCGGACTTAAGACAGAAAATAGCTGGTTTAGCATTTCCACCACTGGTGCCATTTCCGGGTTATCCTCGCCATCGCCCAAAAGCAGCGATTGAGCTTCCTCATAACTCAGCTGCCGATCCACTTGGATAACTGTAGGTTGAATCTCAAACTCCACAACCTGACCCGCATCATCTAAGGTAAGTAGCACCGAGATAGCTAGGCGCTCTTGACCGGGTACCAGAGAACAGCGATCGCTAACAGCGTCAGGCAACAGGGGCAGCACTGTGTCCCCCAAATAGACGGCTGTTCCTCGCTTTTTAGCTTCCTCATCCACCAACGAGTTAGGCAGGACGTAGTGGGCAACATCGGTGATGTGGATACCCAGTCGCCAGTGTCCTGCTTCCGTTTTTTCTAAAGTGAGGGCATTCTCTACAATTGGCGTCTGATCCGTTTCCGTAGCGGCGGCGGTATCAATTGTCAGGGTCAAAAAGGAGCGCAAATCTAAACGTTTTTTTAAGTCTGTTGGGCGCAGAGATGTGGGCAAGGCATCAGCGGCTTTCAGGACATTTTCCGGAAAGAAGCGGCGGAGGTCATGCTTACAACAGACGATATCGGTGTCAGCTGCGGCTTCGGCGTCGCTGCCCAGGATGCGAGCCACTTTGCCGACTGGCGGGTGTTCTCCCAAGGGGTAGCGCAAAACGGCGACATGGACGAGGTTATCTACGGAATTTTCCAGGTTTTCGCCGTTGGCTCGGAGGTTGATTTCAAATAGTAGCCGATCATCTAAAGGAACGGCTTGATAACCAGTGTTTGTTTGCTTGACACGCGCCAGCACTGAAGGATTAGCTCGTTCCAGAATCAGTCGCACTTCCCCTTCGGGACTGCGGCGACGACTTCCTTCTTTGGTAACTTTTACTAGGACGCGATCGCCATTCCAGGCGTTACTAAGATGGCTTTCTCTGATATAAATATCTTCGGCTTGCTCTGCATCTTGAATAGCAAAGCAAAATCCCTTACTAGAGCACCGCAGTTTGGCTTCCACGACGTCTTCTTCATATACACGCCGATACTTGCCACGCTCTTTGACCAAAAGGCCTACTTTCTCTAGAGCATCCAGGACAATTTGCAGTTTGTTTAGACTTTCCTCATCCTGGCAACTTAGTTTTTTCTCCAATAATTTGGGAGCCACTAATTTGTCACCGCTGAAATGGGAAAGCAGTGTAGCGATTGAAAATTCCATGCAGCTTGCTTAGCCTCCGCCCCTAAAACAACTTTTTGTGTGAACCCTTGTTTTTTACTCTTGCTATGACGCCATGCGGGCCTGTAGCTAGTCTTTTTTCCCTAATATGACGACACCCTTCCAGCGCCAATCAAGGACTCCCGCCGCTTGTGGCGCATACATTATCCATACCAACGAACAACTGTTGGAGCCGCGCTTCTTTTTACTGGGACTTCAAGCTTGTCCTCTAAGGGCGATACCCTCTTGAGGTGAGCCAGATGTCTTAGGGAAGTGCCGCCATGCACAAGGGTTTCAGTGGCTGAATGGCACCCCGTCAGAAAACAAGCCCAGGGCAAGGTTACTTCTAGTACCGCATCTGTCTTAAACGGTAACTAAGAAGATGTGACTTGTGGTTTAGAAGCAACCTGTGCTTTCTTTTTGCAGCTGCTTGAGCTATCCAGAGAAGAGCGACCCCTCCACTTTTACCCCTTGCCTTCTACTGGTGAGAAACCGAAGACTGAAAACTTACTTGCTGCGGTAGGGAAGAGGACAGTGAGTTAAAATGGACAGTCTGTAACCATTTTAGCCTAACGTCGTAAGCCCCGCGCTCTACCGCTTCGATCTTGGTCGGAATTGCTCTGACGGTTCAAACACGCTGCTACAAATCCCAAAAATGGATGTCTCTGTTCGTGCGTTTGATTGTCCTCACTGTGGTCAGAAGCATGACCGAGACGTGAACGCAGCAATCAATACCAGAAATGAAGGCTTGCGACTATTGGCGTTGGGAATCAGCGAAGAGAGCCAATCGAGGGAGCGTAAATCCAAAGGGTTCTGGACGTAAGAAATCTACCAACTCCGAGGTTGCTTCCGTTGAAATTGGAAGCCCGCGCTCTATCTGTACTCAGATGAGCGTCGGGGAATTCACTTTCTGGATGTCGCGAAAAGAAAATCTGTTTCTCATAGAAAACTCCGAGAAACCCATCGGCTTTTAGCCGTGGGAGGGTCATTGAGGGAAACTGATGGGGTTCAATACCCCGGAAGTTTCCATGTCTGTAGCGGGATGAGTTATCATGTACTCATGACTCAATCCCTGTCTGTTAAGTGCAAGCTTGTAGTCCCTGTACAGTTTCGACCAAAAATCGATGAAACTTTGCGGGGATTTGCTGACGCTTGCAATCAGATACTGGAAGTAGCGAAGCGTGAAAACTGCTGGAATACCACCAAGCTTCACCACAAGGTTTATAAACTTGTCCGGGAAACTACAGGGCTTAAAGCAAATCACGTCTGTCAGGCTATTCGACGGGTTATTGGCAATGCTAAAGTCGTGTCTGAAATCCACAAATTCAGACCTACTTCTATCAGCCTTGATGCTCGGACGTTCAAATATATTGAGTCCGAGCAAATTGTTGGAGTTACCCTGAAGTCTGCCAGGCTTAATTTCAAGTTGTCCATCGGTGGGTATCAGATTGCATTGCTTAGAGGTCAAACCCTGAGCAGTGCAACATTGAAGAAGTCTCGTCAAGGTGACTATTACGTTAACTTTGTGGTCGAGATTGATACTCCACCAACGGGCAAGACTCCTAAAGTAATTGGGGTCGATTGGGGACGCCGAGACATTGCTACAACTTCCACTGGAAAATCCTGGGATGGAAGTCAGATTCAATCCGTCAGGGATAGGTTTAGTAGAGTCAGGGCTAAGGTTCTTTTCCATTCGCACTCGTTCGGCACGCCGCTTGACGAGAAGGCTTTCTGGGAGAGAGCGAAGGTTTCAAGAATGGGTTAATCACAACATTAGTAAGCAACTGGTAACTGAAGCTAAACAATCCGAATCCGACGAAAGCGTTTGAAGACTTGACCGGAATTAGGGATAGTCTCAATCAAAAACCTAGAAACAAGACTGAGCGAAGGCGAACAAACAACTGGGCGTTCTATCAGCTCAGAATATTTGTGAACTACAAGGCGGCTATTACAGGAGTTCCAGTTGTGTTTGTTCCGCCTGCTTACACCAGTCAAACTTGTTCCCGATGCCGACACATTCACCCTGTAAAAGGGAAGTCGTATCGGAATGGAAAAAAGTTTAAGTGTGGGCATTGTGGGCTTGAGCATGATGCTGATATAAATGCGGCAATTAATATTGCTGATCTTGGGGCGTCGGTAAGTGCGCCTGAAAGTCCAGGGATGGTCTGTATACTTGAAGGGCAATTGCCCTTGTTTAGATTGGTCTGATCCGGGCTAAAGCCCACGCGATGAAAAGCCGTGGGTTGCTTACCCACAACCTGATTTTTTGATCTAGCAACAATATCTCACTAATTGCAGGTGTGGGATGCTGCCGACAGTCAGCGAGCAAGCAGGAAGTAAACTTCAAATCAATGCGCGAAAAACTCCGTAATGTTTGATTTGTCTGAGTTTTATGGAACGAAAGATTTATGTTTAATCAATTTAGAGTCCGTTATCCCAAAGGCGGTCTGATTAGCGAGTTACTCACCATCGATCGCGGGAAATACTTCGTCCGCGTGCTGGTTGAGGTCGAAGGTGTCACCTTGGCGACGGGTTTGGCAGCTGCTGATACTGTTGAACTGGCAGAAGACCAAGCCAGAAGTAGAGCTTTAGCTGTTTTAGGCATTTTACCCACTCCAGCCACTGAGGAGAAGGAAATCCGCTCAGCTGCCGCTGATTTGCCAATGCCGTTCACCGCTACGCCTCAACCTCAAACGAGGTTCTCGCAAGAGAGCTTAAGGCAGGAGCGCCAAAGCCCTCTTTCTCCAGAACCACCTAAGGTTGATACTGCGCCGCTGTCCTTCTCAGAGCCAAAGCCTCCAGAAATCTCTTCAGATGCTCCACAAATTTCATGGGAACCGAATGCCATTCCCTTGGCCCATGAATCTTTCCCGGCTGAGGAAATGCCCTCAGTAGGCGATGTCTCTAAGTTGGAAACACCAGCACCCATACTGCCAAACCCGGATTTTGAGCCTCAGCCGAGTTCGTTTTTGAACAATAGCGAAGCGATGCCAGAAAGCCAGCTATATCCGCCGCCATTAACGCCTGTGCCTAATTATCCTCCCCTTGAATCTCAGGCGAACATGGCAGGCATGGAGCCGAGCGATGAACCCATTGACATTTCTAACATCATTGCTCGCACTAATATTGAAATGAAACGCTTAGGTTGGAACAAAATGCAGGGGCGCGATTATCTTGAGCGTACCTATAACAAGAAAATGCGAGCGGAACTCACTGACCAAGAATTGCTGGAATTCCTGCATTATCTAGAATCCCAGCAAGCACCAACCGATTAAGGTCTTTCTTTATCTAATCGCAACAGCAGGGCGTGTTGCCGAGGGACGACGGTCAATCACTTGGTCGATTAGACCGTAATCCTTCGATTCCTCTGCGGACATGAAAAAGTCGCGCTCTGTATCCTCCTCAATCCGCTCTATAGGCTGACCAGTGTGCCGAGCTAGGAACTCGTTCAATCGACGCTTATGGTAGAGGATTTCCTTGGCTTGAATCTCAATATCCGTTGCCTGTCCTTGAGCACCGCCCAAGGGCTGGTGGATCATAATTCGAGAATGGGGCAGACTCATCCGCTTGCCTTTTGCACCAGCACTGAGGAGAAAAGCTCCCATACTGGCGGCTAGTCCAAGACAGATGGTACAAACATCTGGGCGGATTTGATTCATGGTGTCAAAAATGCCCATGCCAGCGCTTACAGAGCCGCCAGGAGAGTTGATGTAGAGGTAAATGTCTTTTTCAGAGTCTTCGGATTCTAGAAACAGCAGCTGGGCAACTATTAAGTTGGCGAGGTCGGAATCTACCTGTTGTCCCAGGAAGACAATACGCTCTCGTAGAAGTCGGGAGTAGATGTCAAAGGAGCGTTCGCCACGCCCAGATTGTTCGATTACTGTTGGAATCATTGAGCCTGCTTATGGGTCGTGTTTTTCTTCGATTGTAGCGACTGTAGCTGAGGAAACAAGTTTGTAGGTATAGTCTGAGTCAAAGTTGGACAACAACATGATTTTTGACCAGTCAGAGTTTGACCTTCGGTGCGAGTGGGGTATGATGGGCGTTGCCCAACTCGCCCCAATTAGTGATGTGGCGATCGTTGTCGATGTCCTCTCCTTTTCAACCTGTGTTGAAATTGCAACTAATAAGGGGGCAGTAATATTTCCTTACCAATGGAAGGATGAATTAGCACCTGATTACGCCAAGTCTGTGAATGCAGACCTCGCGAGTATGAAGCGCAAATCCAGCAACGGCTACTCTCTTTCGCCTTCCTCGCTGCTCAATATTCCTGCTGGAGCCAAACTTGTCCTACCTTCACCTAATGGTGCTGCACTCACTTTACGCACAGGGCAAACACTGACGTTGGCTGGCTGTCTTCGTAACTGCGAGGCGATTGCGGATTTTGCCAGGGCACACGGAACCAGGATTGCTGTCATTCCAGCTGGTGAAAGGTGGAATGATGGGAGTTTACGTCCAGCTTGGGAAGACTTGGTAGGAGCGGGTGCAATTCTCAGCTACCTGGATGGAAGACTGTCTCCAGAGGCTCAGGCCGCCATAGCAGTATTTCATAGTGCGAAAGATGGTTTGGTGACAGCATTGAGAAGATGTAGTTCGGGTAAAGAGTTAGTCGCACGGGGGTTTGCAGCAGACATTGAACTCGCCGCAGCTATCAATACCAGCAGCTGTGTTCCCTTGTTTACTCGCAACGCCTACGTCAAACAAGGAACAGGAATGGGATCGAGAGGTTGAATCACAAAGAAAAAAGGCCAGCTATTGCTTCAGCTGGCCTAAGAATACTTTTAATTTATGTTGTCGTTTTACTTTGAGGAAAACCCAACTGCGCGTTCCCACACGAGCAGGTGGTAAAATTTCTTTAAATTTATTGTAACAGAAAAGACAAAAAAATTTACTTTCTTGTCTGCGAGATATCTTCCATAAGATAGGTGATGCCTCTCTGGGGATTCCCCCAGAGGATACGCTCTTGCTTGTAAATCGCCATGCCTGGTTTGGCACCCTTGGGTTTATAGACGTGCTTGGGTTCGGTATAGACAACCGATACCTGGTCGCTCTGGCGACCCCGGCTGTAGTAAGCGGCAAGGTCAGCGGCAAATTGTAAATCAATTTCGTCAGGTACAGCCCCAGGCTCTAGACGCATTACTACATGGCTACCAGCAATTTCTTGGGTGTGGAACCAGAGGTCATAATCTCCAGCTACGCGAAAGGTCAACTGATCGTTTTGTCGGTTGTTGCGACCAATTAGTAATTCAAAGCCACTGGGTGTTTGGTAACGGTACGGTGTCGAACCGTCGGTGTCTGGGCGGCTACGCTGATCTGGGGCGTTTATATACTTCTGCTCAATTAGCTCATCGCGGATTTCCTCTAGGGTTTGTAAATCTTCTGGGACTTGGTAGGTATCCAGAGTCCCTAAACTAGCTTCTACTTGCTCTAGATACTGAATTTCTGCTTGAACTTCTGCAAATAACGGCTCAACGGCACTCCGAGCGCGTTTTAGCTTCTGATGACGCCGATAGAGCGCTTGGGCATTTTGGATAGCATTTTTTTCTGGTTCTAGGGGAATGGTAACTGGCTTGCCAGTGTCAAAGTCGGCAAGTGCGATCGCCTCCATCCCTGGTTGCCACTCCTGAAGGTGAGCCATTAGCAAGTCAGCTTGTTGTCGGTAACTATCTGCCCCGTCTGACTGCTGCAAGCGTTCTTTAAAAGTGTTAGCTTTCTGACGCAATTTCTCCAGAATGCCGCCCAGTTTTTGGCTGATTTGATGACGCAGCTGGGTAAAAACTTGTTGATTAAGCTGATTAGTATAATATCGATTGAGCAAGTCTTGAACTGTCTGGACTGGCTCGACGACGCCCCAAGTGAGTACGCTATATCCCTCTTTTGTCCAGCCTGGTTGAAAGCGATTTGGGATTTTACTCCCCTGCTCCCCCTGCTCCCCCTGCTCCCCCTGCTCCTCTGCTCCCCCTACTCCCCTACTCCTCTGCACCTCATCTAATGCTTGCAGCCACTCTTGCCACCGCAGAAACAAGCGATTCCAGTCAGATGTTTCTAAAGTGTCAGTGGATTGGTCAGGGTCGAGATCGGCTGCTCGTACCATTGACATAACCAGCACTGAACTTAACCCCCGGTAACTTTTGAGCAGCCGACGCCCCAGACGCCCTGGTATCAAGCTCACCCGCTCTTGCCAGCGTTGTTGTGATTCATTCAAGTTGGGAATGGGATCGGTGAGTGCTGGTGGTTTTTCATAGGGTTGTCCGGTTTGGATAGGACGAACGCTCGATTGCTGGGCGCTGACTTGATGGGCAGCAGTGACAATCAAGTTGTCGGCTGCGGTGAGGATGACGTTGCTGTATTTGCCCATGATTTCGACGTACAGGTGCCAGAGGGCGGGTTCTCCAGGGCGTCGGGCAAATTGCAGATCTAATACCCGCTCCCAAGGGGCGATCGCATCAATAGCTACCAAGGCTAAACCCCCCAGCTGGTGCCGCAACTGTTGACTGAAGGTAAAGGTATCTGGCGTCCGGGGTGGTGGCTCGCCCATGCAAAGACGAGCAGCTTGCGGATGCCAGGAAATCGTTAGCCAACCCCGCTGCTTTAAAGTGCGTAAGGCTAGGGCAATGGTATAGCGATCGCTCTGATATACCTGTTCAGTGCGTGCTGGCACCCAGTCAGGGAGCAGCTCACTATAAGCAGCAGTTAAGGTGGTGAAGTCAACTTGTTGCACGCGCGAGAAGTTTTCCCAGTGATAAATTCGATGGTTTATTTTCTTATGTATCTTGAGAATTATGTCAAAAGTTATAAAAACGTGAAAATAAGGCTAAAAAGCCTAAAAACAGTTATTTTAGGTAATTTTAGCGCTGTTAGTCCCAATTTTTATAGATAACATGAAGTTATCTGATTATAAGCTCCTTGTACGGCTAGGCTATTAATTTGTCATGGATATTCAGCTGATTAATATCGGTTTTGGTAACATTGTCTCGGCCAACCGAGTCGTTGCTATCGTTAGCCCAGAGTCTGCCCCTATCAAGCGTATCATCAGCGATGCCAAGGAGCGAGGGCAGCTAATTGACGCTACCTACGGGCGGCGCACTAGGGCAGTAATTATTACTGATTCTAGCCATGTGATTCTCTCCGCCATTCAGCCGGAAACTGTTGCCCATCGCTTTGTCATCGGCAAAGACGCTCAAACCAACAACAATTAAGTTTTTGGAAATTAATATGCAAACAGGCAGACTGATTGTTTTGACGGGGCCAAGTGGGGTGGGCAAAGGTACTTTATTGCGATCGCTCCTAGAGCGTCATCCTGAGCTATATCTTTCTGTATCCGCAACGACTCGCTCCCCTCGTATGGGCGAAGTTGACGGAAAAAACTATTACTTTGTTAGCCGCAGCCAATTTGAACAAATGATAGAGGCTGGTGATTTGCTAGAGTCGGCTGAATATGCTGGTAACTATTATGGTACCCCACGCCAACAGGTCGAGGAGCAAATCCGACAGGGGAAGTGGGTGATATTAGAAATTGAGCTAAAAGGTGCTAGACAAATTGAACAAACCTTTCCATCTGCACTACGTATCTTTATCATGCCACCTTCCATGACAGAGTTAGAGAAACGGATACGAGGTCGCGATCAAGATACAGACACGGCGATCGCCCAACGCCTCAGCCATGCCCAAGAAGAAATTGCCGCCGCAAGTGAATTTGATATTCAAATAATTAATGATGACCTGGAAAAGGCGCTTCTGAGCATCGAAGCCGCTATCTTTACTTTTAAACACAATTAATCTTTTTCAACGCAAAGGTCGCAGAGGTTTACGCAAAGAAACGCAGAGTTATTTCAGTAACTAACTCTGCGTTTTTTGGTATTTAAAGGTGTAAGAGCCAGTTGAATAAATCTAAATTTTTATCTACAAAATTTATTGTTTATCCGAAATTGCTTTAAAGGTGGTGTAGTTGACAATAACATTTTTTTACTGACAAGAACGATTATGTCCTCAGCAGAAAATCTTCAAACCCCAGGCAATATGCCGCCACAGTTAGTCATGGTGCAAATGGTAACTGGCTCTTGGCTCTCACAGTGCATCTACGCGGCAGCAAAACTTGGGATTGCTGATTTGCTCAAAAATGAACCGAAGAGTTGTGACGAACTAGCAAACTCCACTGGAACCGATTCCCGTTCGCTCTATAGGCTCATGCGTGCCCTTGCTAGCGTGGGGGTGTTTGTAGAAAATGAGCAAGGTCTTTTTGCACTTACACCTCTTGCTACTTATCTGCAAAGTGATGTTCCTGGCTCAATTCGGGCAATGGCTATTATGTTTGGGGAGGAACATTATCGAGCTTGGGGAGATATCCTGCATAGTATACAGACTGGAGGTTGCGCTTTTGAACACGTTTACGGCATGAATGTGTTCGATTACTATGCTCAAAACCCAGAACCCGCAAGAATTTTTGATGAGGCTATGACAAGTTTTTCGGCTATAGAAAAAACTGCTGTGGCTGCGGATTATGACTTCTCAAGAATCCACAAGTTGGTTGATGTTGCAGGTGGGCACGGAAGCCTGATTGCCTCTATTCTCAAGTCTAACCCTAATATGAAAGGGATATTGTTCGATCAAGCGTCCGTGATCGCAGGCGCGAAGCCGTTGCTAGAGGCGGAAGGAGTATCAGAACGCTGCGAACTTGTTTCTGGAGACTTCTTTGAATCTGTGCCAGCAGGGGGCGATGCTTATATTCTCAAACACATCGTCCATGATTGGGATGATGAGCGGGCGATCGCTATCCTCAAAAACTGTCATCAAGCGATGGTAGAAAATGGAAAGCTTTTAGTGGTTGAGCAAGTTATTCCCCCTGGAAATGAACCTTTTGTAGGTAAATTTCTCGACCTTAATATGTTGATGGTGGCTCCGGGTGGATGTGAACGCACAGAGGCTGAGTATCAAACGTTGTTCGAGCGTGCAGGCTTCAAGCTAACCAAAATAGTTCCTACTCACTCGGATGTAAGCGTGATCGAAGCCATACGTGCTTGAAAATCCACACCCCTTAGGGGTGGGATTCTTGGTTTTTAGCTTCTTTGCGGTTGAAAATTCCTAATTAAACATGTCCAAATCCAGCGCTTGTGAGCCACCCCGCTCTAGCTGAACCAAAACCCGGCGCAGTTGAGACCAAACCAGGAAGCTAGTAGCAAGTGTGAGTAGTAGGGAGATGGTGTAAGCCAGCCATGCCGGAAAGCCAAATACTTCTAAACCAGCTGCTAGAAACACACAGATGCCGCCAGAAATTCCCAGAAAGGGCAACAGTAATTGCGCCCCTTGCATTTCCGCCAGAGTACGGGTAGAGCGGTTTTTTGACCACTCGTTTACTTTTTGTTTGAGCGTTGCCTGAAAGGCGAAGCCACAGGCAAGCGCACCCAACATACCGGCAATGAATAAAAAATACGGCGGCTCTGGAAAGTAATACACGAAAATCTCCTACTTGTAGATATTAAGATACTGGCAGATTTTACAGAAAAGCCGTGAAAAAACCCACTAGCTTTAGCCGGTGGGAGTATCAAAGTGCGGCGGCTATTGATAACTACTTTGCTTCTACGGCTGATCAGCAAAAGGCTTGCTCATGCCTGCCGCTGTGGGTAACAAGGCGGCGACACCTCCAGTAGATAGTTCTGTTAAGGCACCTAATGCCACGTTAAACAGCTGCGCTGGTTTCAGCTCATCCTTGACCAAATTCCAGAGGCGTTTTACCTCCTCAGTGTGGAGCCTGTTATCTTCTGTTAAAGCTAGAACTAGCTGACGTCGAATAAACTGACCTTCATCTGAGAGGAGATACTGCAAACCAAGTTGAGCTGTAGGCAACAAGTCAAAGTGACCATCAGAGCGAGCGATCGCAATCATGTTCTCTAGCCGCTGCCACTGTAATTTGCCGTCTTTGAACAACACTTCTATCAAGCGTCGGCGCATTTCCGGGGATTCTCCCTTCAGTAGACGCCGCGCCACGTAAGGATAACTTACTTCAACAATTTTGAAATTGGGATTCAGGCTGAGAGCCAAACCTTCCTGCGTCACCAAAGAACGAATAATCAGGGCAAATTTCGCTGGTACGCGGAAAGGATAATCATACATCAGCTCCGAGAACTTGTCGGTGATTGTCTTAAAGTTAAAGTCACCCACGCTTTCACCGATTGCCTGACCCAGGACTGTTTCTAGCGCAGGTATGATAGGTACAATATCTGTGTTAGGTGTCAGAAAGCCCAGTTTGACAAAGTCCTCGGCTAACTCCAGATAGTCTTTGTTAATCAGGTGGACAACTGAGCTAACCAGGGTTTCCTTGGTATACTCCTCCAGCTGATCCATCATGCCGAAGTCAATATAAGCCATGCGACCATCAGGAAGGGCAAACAAATTACCCGGATGAGGGTCAGCATGGAAAAAGCCGTGTTCTAGCAACTGTCGCAGCCCTGCGACTACGCCAATCTGAATCAGGGTATCAGTGTCCAGTCCAGCGGCTTTAATGCGCTCTGTATCTGTGAGCTTGAAGCCGTTGATCCACTCTAGGGTGAGGACGCTGTTACTGCTGTAGCGCCAGTAGATAGCAGGAACTTTAACTGTGGGGTCGTCGCGGAAGTTTAAGGCAAATTTTTCAGCGTTCCGCCCTTCGTTAAGATAATCAATTTCTTCAAATAACTTGCCGCCGAATTCATCCACAATCAGCGTCAAGTCATGTCCTAAATTTAGGGGAAGCCAAGGTGACAGCCAGCCAGCTGCCCACCGCATTAAGTAAAGGTCGAGCGTTAAAGTCGGTAACAAATTCGGTCGCTGTACCTTTACTGCTACTTCTTCACCGCTGTGCAGGCGTGCCCGGTAAACTTGACCGAGGCTAGCAGCGGCTATTGGCTGTGCAGAAATTTCGCTGTAGGCTTCTGCTACCGAGCGCCCTAGTTCGGCTTCAATGATATTGAAGGCGATCGCATTATCAAAGGATGGCAGCTGATCTTGTAACTTGACCAGTTCTTCTAAAAAGTCTTTGCGAATCAAGTCCGGTCGTGTGGAGAGGGCTTGACCAACTTTAATAAATGTCGGACCGAGGCGGGTGAGGATTTGCCGCAGTTGGGCAGCGCGTTTGAACTTGTTCTGCTCAACTTGGTTTAACCACTCGTCCCACTTTAAACCAAGAAGAAATCCAGCGAACACCCAGATAACTACCACGGTACGCCAGACCGCTAACCAAGGGCGGTTGCCGTAGTAGCGCGCGATCACCTCTGAATCGTAGCGCCTCTGAATCGCAAGTGGATGCTGACTCACGCCTTGTATTTGCCTCTCAAACTTTTAATTTTTGTAAAGCGACCAGCTAGCTGATCCCTTTCTTTTATCTTTTTATTAACTATAGTATATAAAACTACAAACTTTCTACCTCTGGTGGCATTGCTTTTGTGTTCAAGAGAACTTAGACAGACTTTACTTGTCATAAACAACCTCATTGGAAACCCTGTGGCTTTAGTCCCGGAAGGGACACGAAGTCCAGGATAAATCCTGCCGAAAAAAAAGCTGTAATCCTTGGTATAATTGGAATACAGGCGGCAAAGCGCACAGAGCCAAAGCTGATCAGAAAAATAGGGGAACCCTCAAGCTCATCCCCCGCTTTGGTCTTACATCGCCTCCTTGGGCGGTAGCGCTGGTTCCCAACGCTAATATTCGTAAGCCTTCATCCCGAATATTGATGGTAAGTTGCGTAGAGCGTTTGTCAATCTGCGCGGCATCGTTCGCGTAGCGTGCCGTAGGCATACCGCTTGATTGACCCACCTTTCATCCCCACCCACAAGGGGATGGGGAATTCCCAGTGGGGTTATTAAACTGCATTAGTCCATGTAGTCAGTTGTCATTTCAGGTGGCTGAGGGTTATTGGCAGCGATGGGGCGCTCTCTATCCTCATAAAATGTCTCCTGAACCTGAAAATTACTTGGGTCAACCGGACGGTGACCATCTATGTCAATAGTGTCGTAAATCTCAAGAGTACTCTCAGTAATCGGACGGTGACCATCTACGTTAAGAGTGTCCTGAACCTCAAGGTTACTCTCAGCAATCGGACGGTTACCGTCGTCTATGATAGTGTGGTTAATCTCAAGAGTACTCTCAGTAATCGGACGGGAACCAGCTATTTCGATAGTGTCTTGAATGTCAAGAGTACTCTCAGCAATCGGACAGTGCCCATCTATGTCAATTGTTTTTAGAATATTTTTTGGGTCACTTTGGGTAGGCGTGGCAACGATTGACTCCTCTAGATTTGTATCCCTATTCTGATCCGGATTAGGAGCCGTGCTATCAACTTTGTCTGTCTTTTTCTTGTTCATTTTTTGACTCCTTATTTTACAGCTAGCCCATTGTTACTGAGTACAGTTTCGAAGTAAACGTTTTCAACTTAATAGCTAAGTTCTGGACTTAGCCTCCAAGTTTTCTAGGCGACTTCTGAGTTGTTGATTTTCTGATCTGATTTGGTCAAGTTCTTCGCGTAGCTGTTTAACAGCTAGATCGGAACCAACATTTTTCTGCACAGTTTGAATCGCCTCTTCAGCGATACGGCGAACCCGTCCATCTGGTGTTTGGTCAGCTAGCGATCGCAGAATCGGAATAGCCTTGGGTGTCTCCATTTGCCCCAGTCCCCCAACTACTGCGACTTGAGTCAGGAAAAAGGTTTCCCTGGAGAGTTCTGCTAATTGCTCTAAAATCCATTCCACATTACTTGATGTTTGACCTGTGGAAATAGCCCCCAGCGAGCGAATTGCTGTCAAGCGCAAAGCTTGCGGGATGCCTGGGGTGGTATATTCCAGAATCAAATTTAGCGCTGCTGGTGATGCTTTTAGTTGGCTCAATCCCGCGATCGCACCTGCACGCACCACCTCATTCCACCCAGCCCTTTCTCTGAGGACACGGCTGAGCAGTTGGAGAACCTCATCCTCTTTATCCTTGAGATTGGCTGACACCATTCCCCCTAACGCTCTGGCAGCAGCTGACTCAACATAGTAGCTGGCATCCCCATTTTCCACCACCTGTTTGATTGCCTCGTAACTTTCAGGAGTCTTGATGCTGCTCAAGGCATTCACTACTGCTCGGCGCACGAGGGGGTTTTCATCTTTAATACCCGCAACTAAACCCTCAAAGGCTTGGTCGAGTTTTATGGACGTCAGCTGTTTAGCTACTTCTACCCGAACCCCCCAAACTAAGTCACTTTGCAGGGCTTGTGAGAGCGCCTTAACAGCTTCTAATCCGCCTTTATTTGCTAACGCCTCAGCCGCGTAAATTCGCGATGTAGGGTCGGGGTCAAATTGCAGCTGAGCTTTAAGTTCCGGCAGGGGATATTCTAAGGAAACGGTTTTCAAAAACTTATTGCCCACATCAAAGCTGACGAACTGAGGTTTTTCTTCCAATGGGAAGTAAAAGCTTTGTTCGCGCTCGTGTATCCGCACCGTAAAAGTTTTGAGTTTTGAGTTTTGAGTTTTGAGTTGTGAATCACTGCTGACTTCCTCCTGCTGGGTGTAGCCGAAGGCGATGGGTATTTTCAGGTCAAATAAATCACTGCGACTGCCGTTGGTATCCGCTTTGGCTTGAGTTTGGGTGACGGTGACTTTAGCTAACTTGCTGTCGGTGTCCCAGGAATAGGCAACTTGGAAATCAGGATGACCACCCCTATAAACGTACTGGTCAAATAAAAATAGGAGGTTGTGCCCAGTCGCTTTTTCAATCGCCCGTAGCAAATCAACTGTTTCTACTGTTTTGTGAGCGTTATCCTGAACAAAGGTATGAATTGCTTTCCAGAATAGCTCCTCACCCAACTCCGCCCGGATCATGTGGTAGACACAGGCTCCCTTTTCATAAAGGTGTCGATCGTAAAGTTCGATCGCTTCCCGATATACATGGGTGACAATGGGACGCCGATAGCGGGAACTGTCTTCGGCTAAATAGCTTCGCGCTTCTAGCAGAATGTAATAGGCAGCGTCATCTTTGCCATATTCCTGTTCTGTCCACAGCACCTCTGAATACGATGCCATGCCTTCTTTTATCCAGGCATGAGACCAGTGCTTAATTACTACTAAGTCTCCAAACCATTGGTGGGCGAGTTCGTGGGCGACTAAGCTTTCGGTGTTGCGGTTATCTAGAGATGCCCTTTCATCCAGCAAACATCTGTCTGTTAATAAGGTTGTGGAGGTGTTCTCCATGCCGCCAAAGATAAAGTCATCTACGCAGACTTGGGCGTATTTGGGAAAAGGATAAGGATAGCCAAATTTTTCACTAAAGAACTCAATCATCCGGGGAGTTTTGCCCATGCTGCGGTGGGCATCTTCCTCCCGTACTTTTTCTACGTAATAGGTTACAGGCTTGCCTTTCCATTCGTCTTTAATTTCGGCAAAGTCACCCACTGCTAAAGTCATCAGGTAGGTGGGATGAACTTGCTGCTGCGACCAATGGTAAATCTTGTCATTATCCGCGTATTCTGTAGCAATTAGTTCCCCGTTCGATATGGCAATAAAGGGTTTGGGGACTCGCACCCGAATCTCAGATGTGGCGAGTTGACCAGGATAATCGAAGCAGGGAAACCAGAAGCGGGAGTCTTCATCTTCGCCCTGTGTCCAAACTTGTATGGGTTTGTTGGGGTAATTTGTATCAGGGCCAATGAAGTATAGGCCGCGCTGGGGTTTTTCTACTGAGTAGGCGATCGCAACTTTCACCACCGTCCCGGCTTTAGTAGGTGTCTGGAGGTGGATGTGCAGTTGTTCGCCGTCGTAATCAAATTTTTGCGGTGTCTCATCAACCTGCACTGATTGAATATTTAGGTTGACGGCATCCAGCGTTAGCAACTGAATCCCACTCTTCACCGGATTTAATGCGATCGTGCAAGTACCGTGAAAGCTTTGACGGGGAATATCGAGGACTAAATCTAGGAAAATATGCTCGACTTGTCCAGGACGATCGGGATTGTAGTGAGGTCGCGCACCTGGTAACTCGAAAGACTTGTGACCGTTATTTTCTGAATCAAAGAGGGAATACAACTTCATTGTGGGATTTAGCCTGTAAAACAGCAGCTGTCAAGCTTGAAGCGATTTGGGTCTCTCTTCCAGCTTAACGCCTCTCTATCTCCCGAAATTGATATTATTTTTCGTCTATATGTTGCTGCTTTTGGCGATCACCGTTGCTATCTATAACTTTTTCCCAGCAGGTGATGTTTAGCTGCTAGAGATAAAGAAAGCCAGCGATCGCATTACAGTGGCGATCGCACCACGTTACCCTGGAAAGAATTCTTTTCTGCACAAACAAACGCCTACACCAACTCGTATTTGTCAGTCGGTTGATGAGGCTTGAGTTTCCCTTGGTCGGTGACTAAGGTGTGCCATCCTTCTGGTTGCCGTTCGACTGACAAAACTTTTACCTCTACTAAACCAGGTCGGCTATTCCAGAACGGTAGTTCTTGACTGGAAACTCGGATGCGATCGCCTGGTCTGATGTTGGCAACCATTCGGCGGTTGGATCTGGGGGATGGCGTAGCTATGACGATATTCTCCTTGTAAAAATAAAATAATGTTGTCTGTTAACTAGCTAGTACATCTAAGTTGAAAGGCAGCAGTTAGTAATGGCTATCACTAATCGCCCTTAAATACTCAGCTATGCTTAGACAATGAGGGTGGCAAATGCCGTCATTCCCCTTGGTTGTAACAAATATTTATATATGATTTACAAGATTATGTCTGTGTGATACACAGAATTTCTTTTGACAATCATAAGTGCAGCTTAATTAAGCTTGCTTAGTTTACCCCTGAGTGTCTATAAGGCACGCGCTCGTAAAATTAGTTTTGGCTGTTAGTTCTTAGTAGGAAAATCCTCGACTAGCCGCTAAATACTAACAGCTAACAATCTTAAAATAATAAAAATGTCTGAAAGAAAACCGAAACTTTTAGTTCCTATTATTGGCATAGCTGTAGTCTTAGCCGGCGGCGTAGCTGCCTATATTTACTTTAAAGGTATTTCTGATGCAAACAGTCCGCTAGCAAGCGCCAAAATTGTCCCAGATGAAGCATTGATGGCAGGGTTTGTTTCTAATGATACAAAAGCTTGGTCAAAATTGCAGCAATTTGGCACACCTGAAGCCCAAAATTTAATTGCTAAAGGTATTAATGATTTCCAAAAAGAGATGCTAGCTGAATCAAATATAAATTATGACAAAGATGTGCAGCCTTGGCTGGGTAGCGTCATGTTTGCTGTGTTGCCACCACCTACATTAAAATCGGCACAGGATACACCACAATCGGCACCATCATCAAGTGTCCTGGTAGTCGTAGGAATTAAAAACCAGATTGGTGCTTTTAATTTTGCCAACAAGTTAAAGTCTGACAAAAATATAAAAATAAAGGACAGCAACTACAATAATATCCAGATAATAGAAACCACAGAGAACACCCGTAATACATATTCAGCGGTGTTGGGTAATCATTTAGTTGTGTCTTCCGAAAGAAGACCTGTGGAAGTAGCAATTGACACGTTCAAGGGGCAGCCTTCATTTGCTAGTAAAAATGGTATAGGCAATCTGTTATCAAAAGGTGTGGACGTACAAAACCCGATTGCTCAATTCTATCTGCCTGATTATGGCCGTGTGGTAGAGCAATTTCTAGCAAATAGCCCTAATGCACCCCAACTTCCCAGAGAAACTCTGAACCAGCTTCAGCAGGTGAAGTCTGTAGTTATGGGCGTTGGCGTTGATGATGCGGGTTTACGCATGAAAGCGATCGCCAAATTAGACCCATCTGCTGTCAAATTTGAGTATAAACCAACTCCTGGTAAGGTGGTGGCTCAATTTCCGGCTGAAACATTTGCCCTGATAGATGGTCATGGAATCAGCCGTTTTTGGTCAGCGGTTGTAGAACAGTCCAAAACTGATCCGCAAACCCAGCAGGGACTTGACCAAGCCAGACAGCAACTCCAAACCCTCAATCTTGACCTAGATAAAGATATCTTTAGTTGGATGGATGGTGAATTTGCTCTAGCAGCGATTCCATCTAACCAGGGTATCTTAGCTCCTCTGGGGTTTGGTGCCGCCTTGGTTTTTAAAACGAGCGATCGCCCCACCGCTGAAGCAACTTTCAACAAACTAGATGCGATCGCCCAAGGCTACTCGGTCACCGTAGCGCAAAGAGATATTCAGGGTAAATCTGTAACAGAATGGCAAATCCCGCCAGAAGGAGCTTTGTTGGGGCATGGCTGGCTGGATGAAGAAACGGTGTTTGTGGCTTTTGGTGGCCCCATAGTTGATGCGATCGCCACCCCACCCAGCCAATCTCTTAATGACAACGAAACCTTTAAAGCCGTTACTGGAACTTTGCAGAAGCCAAACGCAGGCTACTTTTATCTGGATATGGACAAAACCATGTCCCTAGTTAATCGCTATCTACCTCAAGGACAAAATCCTTACATCTCCCCTGAAGCCAATACCCTTTTAAATTCCATTCGTGGCATCGGTATGACTGCTATTCAGCCGGAGAAATCAACCAGTAAGTTGGAGATGTTGCTAGCACTAAAACCTAGAAGTGCAAAATAGTAATTAAGTCTTAAGTATGTGAGCAGAAATAAACATAACTGTGGAGGCGGTTAGTAGTTAGTTGTTAGTGGTTAGTAGGAGGAAATCTTTTCACGCTCCTACTAAGCTGATGGGTTTTTAAGTTGCCAAATCAGGATCATCGCAGCCAAGCCAGACTCTTATATCTTTAGTCCATATAATAGACGACCTTTTTACGTGTAGCCGAGCCTTTAGGCGTCCCGCTGCCTAAGCCTGGTTAATTGGGTTAGCAGTGGCTATGTAATAATCCCTAATAGGGATTGAAATTCAGTGCTTTTACTTATGACTGCCACCGTAAATACTGCTCCGAGATTTGCTTCCCAAGTAGTGAATGGGCTACTTGCCATCAAACCATTGGCAAACTTAGCCAAACACCAAGCCCGTCAAATGATAATCAAGCGGGCAGAGTCGATTGGTGTAGCTTGGAGAAAGGAAGTGCAGGCGCTGCGTTCCAGAGGAGGAACAGAAAACTTTTCCCCCGACTGGGAAGCAGAACTGGCGAGCGTGCAAAATCCCGCTCTTAGCTACCCAGATTATTACCTAAAGCCATTCCACGCCTATGAGACGGGTAATCTTAACTGGGAAGCAGCAACAGAAGTAGAAGTTGCCGCTTACGCAGTCCATGCCAAGATTTGGTCAGATGGCAGTATTCAAGGGGATGCCATGTTGCGCCAAAGTTACCATGACATTCTCAAAGCCCAAATTCCTACAGCACCACAAGACATCTTAGATATGGGTTGCAGTGTGGGGCTGAGTAGCTTTGCCCTCCAGAATCTCTATCCCCAAGCTAAAGTTACAGGCTTAGACTTGTCTCCCTATTTTCTGGCAGTCGCTCAATACCGCTCCCAGCAGAGTGACACCAAAATAAGTTGGATTCACGCCGCAGCTGAGTCCACTGATTTGCCAGCGGCATCATTTGATTTAGTCTCCAACTTTTTGATGTACCATGAGCTACCCCAGTCGGCAACTAAGGAGATTTTCCGCGAGGCTCGCCGCTTGCTACGTCCTAATGGCTATATAGCAATTATGGACATGAATCCCAAGTCCGAGATTTATAGCAAGATGCCGCCTTATATCCTGACGTTACTTAAAAGTACCGAGCCTTACCTAGATGAGTATTTCTCATTGGATATTGAACAGGCACTAATGGAGGCTGGTTTTACGAAACCAACAATTATCTCCAACACCCCTCGTCATCGCACTGTGATCGCACAGGTGAGTTAGTAGTTAGATCATGTCCGCTTGATTAGTTATGAATTGTATGTTGGGTTAAACGCAGTGCAATCCAACACCAAAAATCAAGGTTGGGTAGAGACGTGCCATGGCGCGTTTCTACCTAAGCTACGTATATAGATAAATACCAATTTTTAATTTTAAACTATCGAGTTATTGCTAAATTTTAGATTTGGTTTGAATAACCATCGGCTTATTTTTCTTGCTCTAAGAAGTATGCTTTGAGAGAATTGCGAAAGGTGAATTAGAAGAAAATATGCTCAACCGCTACTAGGGATTCTATCTGGACAATTATTAAATTATGCTGTTTCTTTCTAACACTGTGGGTATTCCAGAGCATGAAATTGAGATGAGTGCGGTGCGCTCTCAAGGGGCAGGGGGGCAAAACGTGAATAAGGTGGCGACGGCGATCCATCTGCGTTTTGATATCATCGCTTCTTCATTGCCTGAGCGTTATAAAGAGCGGCTTTTGAAGCTAAACGACCAGCGTATTACTAAAGAAGGTGTTGTTGTCATCAAAGCTCAGGAACATCGCAGCCAAGAGCAAAATCGGCAGGAAGCATTGCAACGACTGCAAGGCTTGATCGAGAGTGCGATCGCCCTACCCAAACCCCGCAAGAAAAGTAAACCGACTCGGAGTTCTCAAAGAAAGCGCCTGGATAGTAAAAGTAAGCGAGCGCAGATTAAAGAAAACAGAAGAAAAATTACAGATGAGTAATTTAAAAGAGGTTTTCTTAATACTCTTTTCTGACTTAAAAATAGGGCAGGAAGCCACGGGTTACGCCTACGCCCCCTGTGAAACTTCACCCTGCATCTATAATGATACCTGGGGTTACTATCTGCCAATACTCAAGTTGGTGGAGTAAAAAGCATACCCAAGAGTCAAGCTTCAACTAAGTTAGCACTGACTTACCCTCAAAACCAGGCGCGAGTACTACTGAGTAAATCTTTACGGGTTGTGATGCGTAAAGCCCCCGTGCTTCAACCGGGGGATATAAGCGAATTTGCCAAATTTATTTGGCATTCAACCATGATGTAGATCATTCCCCTTTGGTCTATAAACAGTAATTCTTTCAACCCCTACAGCATCAAGGATTTTCTTTCCAGGCTCCCTTCTTCCCCTAAGTACATCGTTGACATACGCTGCCGACAATTCATTATATTGAGCAAACGCAACTTGCAATCCTGCGTACTTTGAATCAATCACACGCTGGACGTAAACCAATAATTCTTCCCTGTTCATCGAGAGAATACCACTAATACGCTTATTTGTGGTACAGCAACACTTATGAAAACACTCAAGTTCAAGTTGTATAGTCACAAGCGCAATAGACATCTCAAGCGGTCAATCAATGCCGCAGGGGTAATCTACAACTATGCGATAGCTCTCCACAAGCGGTACTACCGAATGTGGGGTAAGCACTTGAACTGTTCTAAGCTTCAGGCTCATATTGCTAAACGTCGGAAGCGCAATCCGTTTTGGCAATTAGTTGGTTCGCAAGCGGTACAAGATATCTGTCAACGAATCTCGATTGCCTACCAGTTGTTTTTCAAGCATCACAAAAAAGGAGTCAAACCACCCGGATTCAAGAAGGTCAAGAAGTATAAGTCTTTCACCCTCAAGCAGGCTGGCTACAAGTTTTTGGGCGGCAATAGGGTCAAGATTGGAAGTCGGGTTTATCAATACTGGAATTCTAGGGAGATAGAAGGAACGGTCAAAACTTTAACTATTAAGCGAACTCCCTTGGGTGAGTTGTTTATGGTTGTGGTTGTTGATAATGTTAATGAATCGGAAATTAAACCAAGCACAGGTAACATTGGCGGATTTGATTTCGGACTCAAGACATTTCTCACTTGCTCTGACGGCTCTAGAATTGAGTCACCCTTGTTCTTAAAGCAATCCCTAAACGCTATTAAGAAAGCGAATCGTCAGCACTCCAAGAAGCAAAAAGGTTCCAATCAAAGGGAACGCGCACGAAAAAACCTTGTTCGTAAGCATGAAGACGTTACAAACCGTAGGCGTGATTGGTTTTGGAAACTAGCTCACGACTTAACGGATAAGTTTGATGTCCTGTGTTTTGAGACATTAAACCTGAAAGGGATGCAGCGTCTTTGGGGGAGAAAAATAAGCGACTTAGCTTTTAGGGAATTCTTAGAGGTTCTAGAATGGGTAGCCAGAAAGAAAGGGAAGCAGTTAGTCTACGTTGACCCTTGGTATCCCTCTAGTAAAACCTGTTCTTGCTGTGGTCATATTTTAGAATCTTTAGATTTATCAGTTAGACACTGGCGTTGTCCGTCGTGTCAGTCAGAAAATGACCGAGATGAAAATGCCAGTGCCAATATTAAAAGGGTTGGGAGTTCAACCCTAGGCGGAGGGGATGTAAGACAGGCTAAGCCTGCAATCCCTGCATGATGCCTGAATCCCACGTTTGGAAAACGGGGGAGTGGCTCAAAGGGAAGTACGGTTCTCTGCCTAATAGCAGAAGTCACCCGGTAAATATAATAGATATACATAGAAAGCAAGGATAAATCGTTCATCTCTCAAGAAGAGAGACGGAAGTAGGGATACATCTCCTGAAGGAACGCGCCTCATTCAAACCTACAGAAACAAGAAAGAGGCGACGATGAAACCTAATTACCCCAGCGTTGAATACCATTCCCATCCCCGGTCAGTTTCGGCTCAAGCTCGTTTGTTAATGAGCGAACATCGCCAGAAACTACAAAATCGCCAACAATCCATGTTGCATCGAGCAGCATTGTCCGTTGGTATTGAGGCATAGGCAAAAGGTAGTAGTGCCAGGAGATGACAGTAATGAACACAAATAGGCAACAACGCTTCCAGCAAGCAGCCGAAACCCATCGTGTTAGCATCCAGAGAAGCTTAGAGCATCGTCTCCAAGTTGCTAGAGCTAAAGGGGATGAAAACCTGATTCAACAATTGCAAGCAGAAATGAACTACTACAACTAAATTGACTTGGACTATATAGTCCAATCTACAAGTTTAGTAAGCTGTAGTACAGAGAATTTCTTAGGGATGCCATAAATGGCATCCTTTTTGCGTTTGAGGTCAAACTATTTTAGGTTGACCTCGCCCACTATGCAGGACGAGGCTTTAACCAAATTTCACATCGTCAATGTTTAGGTATTATTAACCAGAGGCAGAAGCGACTCCTATTATTAAACAGCATTAATTCCTGGCAAATTCAGCCGGGTTTTGATCCCGCCGATGCTTAACGGGAATAGGTGGACCTTGGCGATCGCCTGCTAGAGCGGCAGTTGTCTCCAGAGCCTCTCTTAGTCGCTTAGCGGCGTAGATTGACATATCGCGGGGCACGTTAATACGATCGCGCAAATATCGTAGAGCCACATCAGACCCCGGCGGTGGCGGACAAGCTTGGCTAGTCATCAAGTTGGTCAGCGCACAACGCAAGGCAACATCCATCAATTTGTCCTCACCAGGGTTGACGCGAATAATATTGGCGCGGTGCTTGATCACCCGGTAGAGTGCCTCAGCACGGGAGGTTTCCGGCTCTGGGTAAGTCACATCCGGTAGTCCATCCCAGGGGCCATGATCGACTCGATGCTTATTAATTTGCATCTGTGGCTCACCGTTCTCCCAGCAGCCCCCCATCTGTGGGGGCAAATCATGCACATGGGTGTGGAAATCGCTCTGAGTGCCCCGGTAAGTGGGTCGGCTTTCCATAGCTGCAAACCAGTCCGATAGGCGAGGATTTTCTTCGCGTAGGGAGTAGCCTTTGTAGTAGTAAAGACTGGCGTTCATGCGTTCCACATAGGGGGTGAAGATCACATCTACCGTGCTGAACTCATTGAGAAAGTAAGGTCCCGGCGTGGAACCTAGAGCCTCCTCGACTTTTGCTACCACGCTGATGAATTGGTCGCGGTTCCTTCGTTCTTGCCGAACTGAACTAACTGGATAGCACAGCCAGGCGCACCAGGCTCTAAAGAGCAGGCGCTCTAGTTGGCGTAGGGGAAGGACTGTGGGGTGTTTCATGCCCAGTACCAAGGGTCCAAAGACTTGTTCCAAGGCAATCAAAATGTCATCGCTTTCCGTGATCAGGCGATTGTCTAGCTCAATCGCGGGCAGCATTCCCGATGGCACTTTGCGCTTATACCAACTCTCTTTTTCCCCGTAACAGAACATGGTTACTTTTTCGATGCGGTAGGGGATTTGTTTTTCCTCCAACCACAGCCAAATTTTTTGGCAGTAGGGACACCAAGCGTGGTTGTCGCGGTAGAGCGTCACCCGCACATCGGCTTCAGTTTGACCAAATAAACGCAAGCGGGCTTGGGCGTTGGTGGGTCCATTGACAGGATCGATTTGAAAGTCTGTGAGGGCTTCGAGTTCTAACCAGCTTAGGGGAGCGAGCGTCGTGGCAATGGATGTCATTTTGAGTTCAAAGTTATCTGAAGAAAAATGGTTCATATTACAGCGGTGTTACCTGCTGTCAAGCGCCCAAATGATCAAGTTTTGACGCTCTCACCGCCAAACTGCACTGTGACGGAAGATTCTTGCTTCATACTCACTTAGCTAGACTGGTGTCGCCAGCAATCCCCATCAGTACAAGGCTGAAAGGAGAGTAGAGTATGTGCAACTATCTCTATTTGATACTACCTCTAGCCCAGCCAGAGGTAGTATCCTACGGCTTTAACGTAGTAGAGCCGTGAGAGTGTCAGCCTATATTCTTTCTTGAGGAAGAGGGCAGGAAAGGTAACATAAATAAAGTTTTTTCGATTTATTAGCCAATTAATAAAAATTTGAACGAGAACAACTGTTAGAACGCGATCGCCTTGCATGGTCAGAAGCAGAAGCCGCTAACCGCATTAAAGACGAATTTTTAGCGATGCTGTCCCATAAATTGCGATCGCCCGTTTGCTTAAACACTCAATCACTGAGGTTTTGGGCATACTATATCAGGACTTACGCACCAAAAGCCTAAAACCTTGATCCCCCTTAGCCCCCGAAAAAAAGTGGGGAACACTCAAAGTCCTTCTTTTTAACTCGGATTTAGGGGTATGTCTGCGTAATTCCTGTATATCTTGGTTCCCTAACAATAACTGGCAGAATAGGTAAATAGGCAGGACTAACCGCAATGAATGTAGAACGTACAAACTCCTTGAATCATCCAGAAGAGCTTGCTGTAAATTTTCCTCAAGAGCTATGTACGGACTGCCAAGCACTCAAAGCACGATTTGCGGTGATAGTAGATCACATGGCTGAGGCATTCATTTCCCTTGATTCAGAGTGGCACTGCACCTATGTCAACCATAAAGCAGAACAGCTTTTAAGCAGGAAGCGGCAAGACCTAATAGGCAAAAATATATGGGCAGTATTTTCGGTCGAGCCTACCTCTGAGCTATATCACTATTATCATCGAGCGATCGCAGCGCCAACGGCAATCGAGTTTGAAGAATACTACCCCTTACTTAATAAGTGGTTGAGAATTCGCCTCATCAAAAGTGAAGATGGCTTACTGATTTACTTCCAAGACACGACTGAAACATCTCAAGTCGAGCAGCAATTGAAAGCCGAAATCGCCAAGTGCCAGCAGGTGGAAGCCACACTTCAGAAAGAACAGGACTTCTTAAAGGCAATTCTAGACAACGTTCAAGCTGGTATTGTGGCTTGCGATGCCGATGGCATATTGACAGTATTTAACCAAGCAGCTAAAAATTTTCATGGATTACCTCAGGAGCCAGTACCACCCGATCAATGGGCCCAATATTATGACTTGTATTTGTGCGACGGTAAAACACGCATGAATACAAAGGATATTCCCCTATTTTGGGCATTGCAAGGCCAGGAAGTTCGTGATGTGGAAATGATGATTGTTCCGCAGCAGGGAACTGCCCGAATGCTGCTAGCAACTGGGCAGGCGATTATTGCTCCCAACGGGGAAAAACAAGGTGCAGTTGTCGTGATGCACGACATTACAGAGCGTAAGCAAACAGAAGAAGAACGAGTACAGCTGGTTAAAGAACAGGCAGCCCGTGCCTTAGCGGAGAATTCTCAGCAAAAATCAGCATTCTTAGCAGAAGTGAGTGCTATTCTTTCTTCTTCACTGGAGTATAAACAAACCCTCCAAAGCATTGCCGATCTTGCAGTTCCTTATTTTGCAGATTGGTGTAGTGTCGATCTACTGAATGATGATCGCACGATCACTCGTGTTGCTGTGGCGCATTCAGATCCCCAAAAAGTGAACTTGGGCTGGGAGTTGGCTCAACGCTTTCCCAGGCATCTAGATGATGGGTATGGCATTTCTCAAGTTATGCAAACAGGAGAGGTGGAAATTGCGATTGAGATTAAAGAGGAACAGTTAGTTGCCGCAGTGTCGAATGCGGAATACCTGGAAATCTTGCGTGGCGTTGGGTTAAAGTCCTGCATTATTGCCCCGCTACAGGCACGCGGGCGGGTGTTGGGCAGCGTTTCCTTTATTTTTACTGAATCCGATCGCCGCTATCGCTCGGAAGACATTGCCCTGGCTGAAGATCTGGCTCGGCGGGCAGCGATCGCTATTGATAACGCTCGTCTCTATAATGAAACACAGCAAGCGAAATTAGCCGCCGAACTCGCGGCTAACCGCACGGCTAGATTGCTCAGGGTGATGACGGCTCTATCTGAATCGCTAACCTCGGCTCAAGTTGCTCAAGTCATTATTGAACAGGGAATGTCCGCACTGGGAGCAAGTTGTGGTTTGGTTGCTGTGTTAAACCAGGATGGAAGCGAACTGGAGATTATTCAAGCGATCGGGTATGAGCACGTAGGAGAATTTCAGCGCAGTTTTTCGATTCATGCACCTTTTCCTCTGGCAGAAGCCGTGCGAACTGGGCAACCTGTTTGGGTAGAAACCATCGAAAACCGAATTGCCCGTTATCCTCATTTAGCTGAAGCGTATGCCAAGGTGGGTTCTCAAGCCTGGGTTTCAGTGCCATTGTTGATTGAAGGACAAGCCGTTGGTGGACTGTCGCTAAGTTTTTCCGCTGTTCCCCAGCTTTGTGAGAGTGATCGCGCTTTCGTTTTGGCATTAGCACAGCAATCGGCGCAATCAATCGACCGAGCAAAGCTTTACGAGTCAGAACGGCAAGCACGGGCACAAGCAGAAGCGGCTAACCGAATTAAAGATGAGTTCTTAGCTGTCTTGTCGCACGAATTACGAACCCCGTTAAATCCAATTTTAGGTTGGACTCGATTGCTGAGAAGGGGAACCTTTGATTCCATCAAGACGGCGGCAGCTCTGGAAACGATTGAACGCAACGCCCAATTGCAAGTTCAACTAATTGAGGACTTGCTGGATATTTCTCGCATTCTGCAAGGCAAGCTGAGTTTGAACTCGACTCCAGTTAATTTGAAAACAACTATCACAGCTGCGATCGAAACAGTTCGTCTAGCCGCCGAAGCGAAGAACATTCAAATTAAAATTCAGCTTGAACTAACTGTGGGCGATGTGTTAGGAGATGCTGCCCGATTGCAGCAGGTTGTCTGGAATCTGCTCACCAATGCCATTAAGTTTACCCCAACTGGAGGTCTAGTTGAAATTGAGCTAAAAACGATTGATTCCTATGCTCAAATTCAAGTTAGGGATATAGGGAAAGGGATTAAGCCAGAATTTATTCCTTATGTCTTTGACACATTTCGGCAAGCCGATAGCAGTATTACGAGAAAATTTGGTGGGTTAGGGCTGGGATTAGCGATCGTGCGTCACATCGTTGAGCTACATGGTGGAACTGTCAAAGCCGAAAGTCCTGGAGAAGGACAGGGAGCAACATTTACTGTCACACTTCCCTTATTAGCCAGGAGCAATGACGTGAACAGTGACCAGAATGACAATGTATCTCTCAATGCTCACACTTCACCCTTGGCTAGATTATGTATCCTGGCTGTCGATGACGAAGTAGACAATTTAGAGTTACTTCAATTTATCTTGGAGGAAGCGGGAGCCACCGTGATCTCTGTATCTTCAGCAACAGATGCGCTACAACAACTGAATGAATCTAAGCCAGATATTTTAATTGCTGATATTGGAATGCCACAAATCGATGGCTACACGCTGATTCGTCAAATCAGACAACTATCCCCAGAGCAGGGAGGACAGATTCTGGCGATCGCACTTACAGCGTATGCAGGTGAGACAAATCAACAGCAAGCACTAGCAGCCGGATTTCAAAGGCATCTTCCTAAGCCTGTTGAGCCTGAAACATTAGTGCAGACAATTGAGCAATTGCTTCATGGAATTGGGTAAGCCAGAGCATTAATAAAAGATATTGCCAGGATTAATTGGAGGCTTGCATCCTCTTAAAACGCCAATTCACACGGGCTGTTGGTTGGGTGATTTGCCGGACATCATATCATTTTGAGTTCAAAGTTATCTGGAGAAAAATAGTTCTGGCTACAGCGGTTTTACCTGCTGTCAAGCACCCAAATGATCAAGTTTTGACACTCTCACCGCCAAGCTACGCTGTGGCGGGAGATTCTTGCTTCATACCCACTTAGCTAAACTGGTGTCGCCACCAATCCCCATCAGTACGAGGTCGAAAGGAGAGTAGAGTACGTGCAACTATCTCTATTCGATACTACCTCTGGCTGGGCTAGAGGGGATAATCTCACCGCTTTAACGTGGTGGAGCCGTAGGAGTTCCAGCTTATATTCTTTCTTGAGGAAGAGGGCAGGAAAGGTAGCATAAATAAAGTTTGTTCCATTTATTAGCCCATTAATAACAATTTAACTTTATTCTTCGTAAGTAGTGGAGGATACACTTGGTTTCTGTTACAAATATCTCTAAAGAATTTAGAGTAGATTCTCCTACAGACGGATAAGAGCAGCTGCCAATGTAAATAATATGAATACGTGCGGAGTTCTTAAAGGATGTAAGGACAGGATTTTAAAACAGCAATTGCAGCCTACGAAAGAAGATAACCGATTTTCTCTAATTTCCGCATTATAAAACAGACATTTCAATCATGCGCTTCCCAATATTGAAGTATGAATGGTACTCTCATGCATTACTCCATGTTAATGACAACTTGAGCTTTGATACTTAATTGATTAGGTTTACCTGATTTTTTTTTCTTTGTTTTACCTGTTGCACCACACTTCCCCTGTGGCTAAACGTTTTTTTGTGATGCCACAGAGTATGCCGGAATTTTTCACAATTTGAGATGTTTTCGCTGCTTGTAGGTCATAGCCTATACCCAGACTGACTTACTCTTTTTACCTCATTATCCACTTATTTAAGAATCATGGTTAACTTACTCAGACCGCCTAGTGTTTCAAGTCCTAGCCTCGGTACTGTAACTGGTTTGTGGAGAGAACAGTCTCCTTACGACAGGAGGGCGCTTAATACTGGTATCGTCCATTTTGGGCCTGGTCGTTTTTTTAGGGGTCATCTCGCCTACATAATACATAACTATCTTGCACAGAAGAAGCCTCAAGAGCAGAGATGGGGGATTTGTGGGGTTAGCCTCAAGAGCCAACGCACCATAACAAGGTTGAAACCGCAGAGATTCCTTTACACTTTGACCAAACACTCTAGTTGCGCTCAAAATCGTGAGGAAGCGGAAGTTATAGGCTCTATCAGGGAAATCGTTAATGGTAGAGAGAAGTGCGAGTATGTGCTGGAAAAGATGACATCTCCCTCTGTGCATCTCGTGACTCTGACAATTACTCAAGGAGGCTACCATCTAGATAAAAGTTTTAATCTCGACACAGGGAATGAAGACATCGCGCACGATCTGCGAAATCCTTCCACTCCAACAACTGCAATTGGCTTTATAGTAGAGGCGCTGCGCCGACGACGCGATCGCGGAATGAACCCTTTCACTACACTTTCTTGCGATAACCTTCCCAGAAATGGGGATATCCTGCGAAAAGCAGTGCTAGCTTACGCTGACCTGATTGAGCCTCAGCTTGCAGAATACATCAGGGATAACGCAACGTTCCCTAATTCGGTGGTAGACAGGATTGTGCCTCAAGAACAGGAATCCGACTATAACTACCCCAGCAGACTGTTGCAAGTTCGCGATCGCGCACCCATTGTCACGGAACCATTTTGGCAGTTTGTCGTGGAAGACAACTTCAGTGGCGATCGACCCAAGTGGGAAGATGCGGGGGTCACTATGACTAGCGACATCACTCCCTTTTTGTATATGAAGTCGAGGTTCTTGAATGCAGTACACTCCTTCATAGCCTGTTTAGCTGTAAGAGCAGGTATAGAGTATATGCATGAGGCGATCGCACTACCGGAATTCCACTTGTTTACTCGGCTGCTCATGGACGACATTGCCGCAGCAACACCAGTGCCTCACGAGATGTGTGAACAATATATGACTCAGGTGTTACTAAGGCTGAGTAACGAGGATCTTCCCGATACTACTGAGAGAATCTCTTCAGAAACCTGTAGGAAAGTAGGCAAGTATATATTTCCGATACTTCAGGATGCTTATAGCCGAAAGGTCAGCATGAAGCGGATTATACTTCCCGTTGCGGCGTGGCTGCTTGCAATTAGAGAGGAGGCGTGCGAGTCTGGTCAACCCTATCATGCCAAGGATACCCAAAGCGCAATTACAGCGATTCAACAAGGTGCAGTGATTAGCGAGATTCTGGGATTGGAGAATTGCGAACATACACAGGTCGTAGATAATGAATGCCACCAAGCTTTGCAAGATCTCCAGACCCACGGACTATTAACTACGCTTAAGAATTACAGTGAGGGAGGTCTTTTAAATGAAACCGCTTCATCAGCATCCTAAGATGGTGCTTTTCGATCATGACGGAACTGTGGTTGATAGTGAAACCATAGCACTTGAGAGCGCATGGAGGCTGACAGATGAAGTGGCTCGTGAGTTCCCTGGCGCTCAACACTATGAGCTTGAGGAGTTTGTGAAAAACTTCGCCGGGAAACCTTATAGGGAAATACTTAAGAAGATCTACGCAGACGCATTAACCAGTCTTAATGAGCGTGATATTGATAAGTTAGTGGCTGAAGAAGAAAAGAGAGCGATTGAACGGCTGAGTGTAGATGCCAAAGCGACTTCAGGAACGCCGGAAGTGCTGTCTTACTTGCGTGATGAGGGATTCAAATATGCCCTAGTGAGTAACAGTAGCTTACAGAGGCTGAGTGCTTGCCTGACTGCTGCTGCCCTGACCGACTATTTCCCCAGCGAGCAGGTATTTAGCGCACACGACTCTCTCCCCTTTCCGCGACCCAAACCGCTTCCTGACATCTACCTACATACAGCAAAGTGTCTGGATGCTGAAGTTTCGGATTGCGTGGCAGTTGAAGATTCTCTCAGCGGGGTAAAAGCTGCTGTTGCTGCTGGAATTGGGCAGATTATCGGTTATGTAGGGGGAACTCATATCAGCGAGGATGAACGAAGCAGCCGTGCCGATGTTCTTCAGTCGGCTGGTGCCCACCAAGTTATCGAGCGGATGCACGATCTTATCGGGATATTGTCAGCAATCCCAGTCTAAAGAGCTTGTCGTTACCCACATCTTACCAACTATTTGACTTTGCTTAAGTCTGCAATTCGACTTAATTTAAATGGCTAATAACTTCAGTCCCAGTTTTCTGGACTGAAGTTATTTCCTAATATTATGTCCGTTTTTTTCTCAAGTTATTACGCCTCTACAGTTAGTAAAAGTGCTTTTGAATAAACTTGAACATGACCAAACATTGCAGTAATAGCGTGATCGCACTAAGCATCAGGTGCTTTCGTACACAAGCGTACTGAATTTCAATGTGGGTCGCAGCTATCCTAATAAATGAAGGTTGGTAATGAGGCTCGCTCAACCATTGCACGTTTTTGGTTGCCGTTTTTAAACTAACTCTGCATCAGAGAAACTTTTAATCTCTCAGCTAAAGTGCCTAATTATCTAATCAAGAGTCGATTGCTTTTGTCTCCCCACTTTAACGGCAGGCGAATGTTGTCTGCTCAATCTGGCGACACTCTTTGCATTAGGACGAGGTATTTCCTGGCTATGTATGATCAATATTTAGCGCTCAACGGCCTGCGAGTGCTCGTTGTGGATAGTGACCTTGATTCTAGAGATCTGCTGACAATGGTGTTTGAAGAGTATGGTGTCGAGACGAGCACCGCCACGTCAGCAAGTGAGGCTCTAGCAATCTTGAAACAAGTTAAACCAGACCTCCTGATCAGCGAAATTTGCTTGCCCAAAGAAGATGGCTACTCGCTGATGAGCAAAGTGAAAGCCTTTGAGAGTGCCGAACAAGTCCAGATTCCAGCGATTGCTCTGACAACATACGCCAGCAAGGGCGATCGCGCCTGTGCCTTATCAGTCGGCTTTTGCAACTACTTACTTAAACCTTTCGAGATCGACGAGTTAATTGCAATAGTTGCTTACCTAACTGAACACGTTCAGCTAAAAGTTTGCATTCCTCCCGCAGAAAAACCTTGTGGTTGTGTTGGCGGGAGGAATGCAAACTAACAAATAAAAGCGTAGCATCCTTAGTATTCTTACGTGTATCGAATATTTGACGACGTGAAATTTGGTTCAAGCCTCGTTTCAAGAGTGGTTTGACATCCTCCGGCTTGAGTGAATTGCACTCAAGCCGGAGGATGTCAATATAAGAAAGTTTCTGCACAGAATTTTTTGAGAGTGCTCACATGGCTACTGGAAACTGTCTGCTTGATGCTCTGTCTCCTGAGTTATACGAGAAGCTCGCTCCCAAGCTGAAGCGAGTCTCGCTGAAACAGGGCGAGATACTTCACCATCCTGGCGAGACTATCGAGGAACTCTATTTCCCCATCGATTGCGCCCTCTCAATGACGATCACGATGATTGATGGCTCCACGGCTGAGGTGGGTATAGTCGGCAGGCGTGAAGTGCTGGGCATCAACGCCATCATGGGCGGCAGAGAGACCACGCAGACGGAATACATCGTACAGATCGCGGGTAGCGCGATCAAGATAGATGCGCGGATACTTCTGGAAGAGTTCGATCGCAATAAGGAACTGCGCGACGTGCTGCTGCGCTATACCCAAGCCCTGATCGCGCAGATCTCGCAGACCACAGCCTGCAACAGCCTCCACGTTCTGGAACAACGCTTGGCTCGCTGGCTGCTCGAAGCGCAAGACCGTGTTAGCTCGAACGAGCTTAAGTTGACGCAGGAGTTCCTTTCCCACATGCTGGGCGTGCGCCGCGCGGGTGTCACCCAAACTGCTCAGAAGTTTCAGGAGAACGGTCTGATCGAGTACCGTCGCGGCCGCGTTCAGATCCTCGACCAAGGGGGGCTAGAAGAGGCGGCGTGCGAGTGTTTCGGGACTGTCAGAGAAGAATACGATCGCTTGCTGGGAATAAAGCAAAAAGGTTTCCGATGAAGTCTTGCTCACCTTCGGTCAATGAAAGGAGCAGTTCTTGAGCAGGGGAGGAAGAGGGGCAGGGGGAGAGCAACGGGGGAACCAATGAGCGATAAACAAAACACAGCGCCGACAGTCCTGGTGGTCGAACCGGATAACGACGTGCGCCCGCTACTGAGGAATAATCTTCTCCGCCAAGGCTACCGCGCGATCGTGACGCTAGACGAAGAAGATGCGATCGCACGGGCGAGAGGTGATGGCGATCGCCCTGACGCAATCTTGATTAACCAGTATCAGCTGCCGCTAGACGAGGTGATGGATATGGGGCGACGCATCCGTCAAGAAGCAGGACTCCCCAGCATCACGCCAATTGTAATTATGGCTGAGCGGTACGGGGAGGATATGGAAGGTAAGGATATAAAGGTGGGCGAGAGTGATTACGTGACCTACCTGGAAGATGGGGAGCAGTTGATGAATCTCTTGCAGCGTCTTTGCCCGATCTAGATGCAGCCTAATAATAGGCTAGAGACACTGGCGCTCGTGGGATGTATCAGGTTGAGATTGCTATGATTTGGTTATAGCAGTGAGGATAACGAAGCCAGTATTTGGATCAAGTAGATGTGGCTGCGGCAGAAATTGAATCTGCAATTGAAGAAGTTATGCAAGAAACTTGAAGAAAGCGATTTATGGGTGAGAAAGTGATCGCCCCTTTGATTCTCACTACACAAGAGCAGAAGCGATCGCAGACAGATCCAAGCAAAATCCGCAGCCAATTTCTCGAAGCAAAGCGCGATCGCCCTTTTATTCCAGTTCGCCTCATTTGGGGGAGCGATCGCAGTAACCGTTTTAACGGACTTTCGCCATGTTGCCAGCACTTAATCGTTAATAAATAAATGAACAGCAATACCAGCACAGGCTCAATAATCAAGCTGAATGAAGCATCCCTGTCTCGTTTACCTGGAAACATTCGCATACCCAAGTACGATCGCCATCAGATTACTAATGGAATTGTGCATATTGGGGTTGGTGGATTTCATCGATCACACCAAGCGCTTTATCTTGATGATTATTTCCATCAGAATCCTGTTAGTAATTGGGGAATCTGTGGTGTGGGATTGCTGGACTATGACTATGACAGGCGTATGCGGGATGCGCTTCAATCCCAAGATTGTTTGTATACTTTAGTTGAGCGATCGCCTGAGCGCGATCGCGCTCGCATCATCGGTTCGATCGCCCGATACCTGTTTGCACCAGACAATCGTCAAGCAGTCATCGAAGCAATGGCAGCCCCCGAATGCCGGATTGTGACTCTAACGATTACTGAAAGCGGCTACTACTACATTGAAGGAAGTGGCAATTTCGATGTAAACCACCCGACGATGCAGCACGATTTGCAACATCCTGACCAACCAATCGGGACATACGGTTTTTTGACAGCCGCACTCGAAAAGCGGCGTAAACAGGGGTTGGCACCCTTTACGGTACTGTCCTGCGACAATATCCAGGGCAACGGCAACATGGTGCGGAAAATGCTAACGACATTTGCCGAAATGCGCGATCCGGCTTTGGCACGTTGGATTGCTGAACAGATTGCGTTTCCCAACTGCATGGTCGATCGCATTACTCCGCTGACCACCCCAGCAGATATCAAAATGGTTGCGGAACAGTTTGGTATTGATGATGCGTTTCCATGCGTCGCGGAGCCTTTCACCCAGTGGGTAATCGAAGATACCTTTTGTGCAGGCAGACCCGATTGGGAATCTGTTGGTGTACAGATGACTAACAATGTTCATCCCTACGAGATGATGAAAATTCGGCTGCTCAATGCCAGTCATATGTTGATTGGCTATCTCGGCTCTCTGGCAGGTTATACCTACGTTTATGAAGTCATGGCAGACCCGTTATTCCGGCAAGCCGTTGCTAACCTGATGGACGAGGTGACACCCACGCTCCAACCTGTTCCTGGGATTGATTTAGACGAGTATAAAAAGACTCTAATTGAACGGTTTTCTAATTCTAAAATTCGCGATCAGCTTCCGCGCCTGTGCCTGAATGGATCGGCCAAAATTCCTAAGTTTGTTTTAGGGTCGCTCCGCGATAAATTACAACTTGAAGGTGCGATCGATTATCTAAGTTTGACGATTGCTGCTTGGTTTCAATACCTCAATGGTTATGACGACCAGAACCGTCCTATCCCCATCGATGACCCCTTAGCTGATATCCTCACTCAACAAGCCCGCTCAGGTAAAACAGATCCCACACCATTACTCAGCATATTTGGGATTTTTGGAGATTTAGTACAATCGCCACGTTTCGTTGAGACTGTTGCTGACAAGTTGAGCAGTTTACATGAGTTTGGTGCTAAAGGAACGCTAGGGCGTGTCTGCAAACTCCATTGATTACGATGCAGTTTAGGTTTAAAAACCCAGCCAGAATGTACCAAAAATTATTAATGCAGTTGTCGTGATCTACTGCTCACGGCATTGCGGATCAAAATCAGAAGCATTCCCATACCTGTAAACACTAACGCCAAAATGTGACTTTCTCGAGAGGCGAAGGCAACGAGAACGAGGTTGGAGATTAGCGCTAAAGCCGGAATCAGATAAGGAACGTGAAACCCATCTGCTCGGGGTTCTCGGCGTTTAATGACCAGCAGTGAAAGGTTGACCAGACAGAACATTGCAAGAATCAAGGTTGCGGTTGTTCCAGCTAGGAATTGAAGTGTACCTGAAAGCGCGAGAAAGATGGCTAGCGGCAGAATGATCAGCAGCGTTCGATAGGGAGTTGCTCGCCGTGGATGTAATTTTCCTAACCAAGCTGGAAGCAGCCCTTCTCTGGACATCCCGAAGATCAATCGCGATGCTGTGACAAAATTCAGCAAAGCAGTATTTAGAACGGCGAACAGGGCGATGAGTGAAAAGACAACTGCTGGAAAATTTGGCTGCGATCGCCGAACGACATCGAGAAGAGGAGCGCTTGAGGCGGAAAGCTCCGCCGGACTTAGTACATTAGTGGCAAGCCAGGAGACGAGAACATAAACAACACCTGCAATTCCAAGGGAAAACAGGATGGCTCTCGGAACATTGCGCTCGGGATTTTTCACTTCCTCCGCAACATTCACAATATCCTCAAAGCCAATGAAGGCGTAAAAGGCGAGTGCCGCTCCCTGCATGATTGCCGTCCAATCAATTGCTGGCGTGTTGGGTACGGGACTTGCAGGAGGATTACCCGTGCCTGCTCCACCCCCGATTATAAAAAGAGTCGAGACTAGGATGACGATGAGCAGACCCGAAACTTCGAGAGCCGTGCAAAAAATATTTAGGGCTGAGGACTCCTGCATTCCCCTAAAATTGACAAATGCAAGAGCAGAAAAGAGAGCGATGATAATCAACCAAGCTGGAATGGCTGGAGCAAAAGCGTTTAGATAGCCTGCAAACGCTTTTGAGAGAGTCGCCATCGAAACGAGGCAGGTACAAAACATCAACCAGCCTACAAGTATTGAGAGCCAATCCTTGCGAAACGCTCTGTGGATGAAAGTGGCGACTCCTCCGCTTTGCGGAATTCGGCTGCCGAGTTCGGCATAGCTTAAAGCTGTGAGTGCCGCAACAGTCATAGATGTGAGGAAAGAAACCCAAACCCAAGAGCCGGAAAGTCCCGCAATTTTTCCGATCACTGCATAAATTCCGGCACCGAGAATATCACCAACTCCGTAAATCACCAGCGTAGGCAATCCAAACACTCGCTTCAGTGAATCCGCTTCCGCATTCGGTTCCATAGCATTTCTTTTATCCTTCTATTCTCCCAATGGTGTCATCTTTCTGCTCGCCAGTATAGGGGGTGGAAGCGCGATCGCACTTGCGCGGCACGATTATGTAGAATAGTCACGGCCTCCGCGTCCGGAGCGTCCCCGTGTCAATCATCTGTAGCAAACTTAAGGAGAAACGATAAAGTATTTGAGGATTAGCCCAATGCTGCTTGGCATAGATTTAGGAACAGGCTCTGCTAAGGCATTGCTCCTAGCGACAGACGGAACCGCAATAGGTGAAGCATCAAGCTCCTATCCTGTTCATGCACCCCACCCTGGGTGGGCTGAGTCTGAGCCAGAGGATTGGTGGTTAGCTGTTGCCTTAGCTGTTAGGAAGGCAGTGGGAAATCATACTGATCGGGTAGAGGCGATCGCACTTTCAGGGCAAATGCATGGTGTTGTCCTAGCTTCGGAGTCCGGTCAGCCTCTGCGTCCTGCTATCCTTTGGGCAGATACTCGTTCTAGTGCCACCCTTAGCGCTTATCATTCGCTCGATGCCGCTATTCTAGAGCGCTTGGGCAACCCAATCACGGCTGGAATGGCGGGTCCAACTTTGTTATGGCTACGAGAACACGAGCCTACTATCTACGCCCAAGCGCGTTGGGCACTTCAGCCCAAAGATTGGCTGCGGTTACAGCTGACTGGAGAAGTTGCAACTGAACCATCTGATGCTAGTGGTACTTTGCTTTATGATGTTGTGTCGGATAACTGGGCAGGGGAAGCAATAAGAGCGCTGAATCTACGTTGCGATTGGTTACCAAAAATTATCCCCTCTAGTGCGATCGCAGGCTACCTAACAACTATTGCTTCAGAGCACCTTGGCTTAAGAGTTGGCTTACCCGTTATCGCTGGTGCTGCGGATACAGCAGCGGCGGCACTTGGTAACGGACTACTAGAGCCTGGATTAGTTCAACTAACCATTGGCACAGGTGCTCAAATCATTACACCTCGCTCCCAACCCATTATCGATCCTCATGGTCGTACCCATCTATATCGAGCTGCCGTACCTAACCAGTGGTACACCCTTGCAGCAATGCAAAATGCAGGACTAGCACTTGAGTGGGTGCGAGGTATCCTCGGCTTGAGCTGGGAGCAAGTCTATACTAAAGCGTTTTCTGTTCCCCCAGGATGTGAAGGGTTGACATTTTTGCCCTACCTCACGGGTGAGCGAACTCCACACCTTGACCCGTATATACGTGGGGCATGGGTGGGGCTTGGACTTCATCACACACAGGCGCACATGATGCGGGCAGCTTTAGAGGGAGTTGCTTTTGCCTTGCGACAAGGTTTTGAGGCACTTGAGGCAACAGGTTTTAAAGCCACAGAACTGCGTTTAGCAGGTGGTGGAACGGCAGAAATGCCTTGGAAACAATTACTGGCTGATGTATTGAGAATACCTCTCTATGCAACTACAATTGCTGCTGCTTCCGCACGGGGTGCTGCTCTCCTGGCGGGTATCGGAATTGGTGTATACGCGGATACAAATGACACGCTCAAATTGGCAACCACACCAACGCTTGCTGCAACTCCCCAATCAGTTGATTCAGCCCTAGAAGAGGCTTGGCGGCGATATCAATTTCTTTATCCACGACTAAAAAAGATCTGATAACAATTATGCCTCACGGAGGAAGAAGTAGAAGGTATCTACAGATACATTTTTAAGGGAAGACTGTTTAATATCAGTCAATAACAGAAGTCAGTTTACTAAGGAAATAGGTAGAGATTAGATGCATATAGTAGGTGGAATAAACCTTCCTAAATCAGCCGACACTTCTGATTTATACATAAAGTGTAATGAAGCTGCATCTATAAACTACCAGGAAGATGACAAAAGAGTTGTGTTACGTCAGGGGGGGATTATATCCTCAAATTCTTACTTTAATTCATTTTACGAAAAATTTTATACTCAATATACGACTCTTAGCTCTATCTACTATTTACTGAAGCTTGAAGGCGATTTTAAAGTTACTGTTTACCGAGAAGTTAACGGGGAAAACAACAAAGAGATTATTTCTCAAGAAAACTTTGAGAAATGTCAATTCTCAGAACCCGTCAAAGTTTTACCAATAAATCTCCTTCAAAATGAAAACGCTGGCAGAATATATTTTGAAATAACCTGTTCTAGCGAACAGGGTGCCTTTAAAGAGGCGTGGATAGCAACTGATGAAAATAAAACTAGAGACGTATCATTGGGGATTGTCATTTGCACCTTCAAAAAAGAGGATTATATAAAAAATACCTTAACTACGATTTTTCAAGATGAATTACTAGAAACTAAGGACTTCAAAATATTTGTTGTTGATAATGGTAGAACTTTAGACGAAGCTAATTTCAGATATCCAAAGCTGAAACTGGTTCCCAATATAAATGCGGGTGGAAGTGGTGGTTTTACTAGAGGGCTAGTTGAAGCCTTAGAGGAGAACACCTACTCTCATTTTTTGCTTATGGATGATGATATAGAGTTAGAAAGTCAATGTATTTATAGGTTGTTTTCTTTGCATGAGTACGCCAAGACTGATTTTGCCGTAGCTGGCGGACTGCTAAATTTAGAGAAAAAGCATATGTTGTATGAAGCAGGAGCAACGTACAACGAAGATTCTAAAACTAGAGGATTTGCACCTGGGTCATTAACTGCCACAAATCATAATATTGATTTACGAAGTTCCAGTTCTCTCAACAGGTTACTGGTGGAAGAAGATATAGATTATGGGGGATTCTGGTTTTTCTCTTTTTCTAAAGAAGTTGTTAAAGAAATTAAATTACCACTGCCTTTATTTATCAAGGTAGATGATATAGAGTTTTGTTTAAGAATTAAAGATTTGGGTAACAAAATAGTAGCTTTTCCATCGCTAGCTGTCTGGCATCAACCAGCTTCTGCAAAAAAATTGAATTGGGAAACTTATTATTATATTCGTAATGATTTAATTACTTATGCTATCCATTATTCGATAGAATATATGGATACAGTTCAGCATTTTACAAAAGTAATACTTCAATCTTTATCAAAATTTGATTATAATCATGTAGAAATGGTTATAAAATCTTTTGAAGATTATATAAAAGGGCCAGATTTTATTAAAAGCTCTGAGCCAGAAGTCTTGCATTTAAACATTTTAAAGCTTAGTAAAAGCTATGATAAGCAAAATGAGCTAGATCAATTAGCTGGTATTAATCTTTTGACTAGGTGGTTTAAAGTTGCGGCTGAAAGTAGTATTGAATGGTCATCCGTAAGTAGAGAATGGAAAAGTGCTTCAAAGGAGATGACATCTACTATATTTTGGCAGCAATACCTTGGGTTAAAGTAGAGTCGCGAAATTCCGTGTATCTACTTTCTTTGTTGGAGAGGCCTAATGAGATCGACAACGGCTGCAATCAATACAGATGGCTCGATTGGTTTGGAAAGGTGCTGCTGAAAACCTGCCGCGATCGCCTGTTGTTGATTGAGTTCCCCAACATAAGCAGTGAGCGCGATCGCCGGAACTTGACCGCCCTGCTCTAACGGTAGCTGTCTTACTTGCCGCATGAGCATATACCCATCCATGTCAGGCATCCCGATGTCACTTACCAATACCGCTGGCTGAAACTGAGCTAACGCCGTAAGAGCTTCCGTTGCTGAAGATACGGCAACGACATCTGCCCCTTCCTGTTCTAAGGCAAAGGCGATATACTCCCGCATATCCGTGGTGTCGTCTACCACTAGCACCTTGATGCCCTGCAATCCGGAGAGCGGTTTTGACTCGTCAACCGCTTGAGGCATGGCTGCTTGCTGCGGCATCAGCGGGAATTTCACCATAAAGGTGGCTCCTTGCCCTTCACCAGGGCTATCTGCACGAACCGTGCCACCATGTAATTCAACGATTTGACGGACGATCGCTAAGCCCAATCCTAATCCACCAAATTGTCGAGTGATGGCACTATCAGCTTGCCGGAAGTACTCAAAGACATGGGGCAGAAAGTTGGAGGTAATCCCTTTACCCGTGTCGCTGACAGTAATTTGAGCCTCACCCTCAACCTGCTCTAAACGAACTTCGACTCTTCCTCCTGGCGGGGTAAACTTGACGGCGTTGGATAACAGGTTCCAGATGACTTGCTGTAACCGACCGGAATCACCTAAAATTTGCCCAACCTCTGGTTCCAGTACCATCTGGATTTGAATCGACTTTGCAGATGCTGCTAACCGCACTGTTTCCAATGCAGAGGTAATAGTTGTCGCCAGATTGACGGCAGCGACATTTAGGCTGAGTTTG
Source organism: Aphanothece sp. CMT-3BRIN-NPC111 (assembly GCA_019359765.1). Taxonomy (GTDB): domain Bacteria; phylum Cyanobacteriota; class Cyanobacteriia; order Cyanobacteriales; family JAHHGU01; genus JAHHGU01. The sequence continues at coordinate 42,132 of JAHHGU010000004.1, read as the reverse complement.
CCTTGAAGAATTCGAGAGACATCAAGTAAATCATCAATTAGCTGCACTTGTAGTTTGGCGTTGCGCTCGATCGTCTCTAGGGCATAAGCTGTTCGCACTTCATCCAGCTTGCGGTCTTGGAGTAGCTTTGACCAGCCCAAGATCGGGTTGAGGGGCGATCGCAACTCGTGAGATAGTACTGCTAGAAACTCATCTTTAATGCGGTTTGCAGTTTCGGCGGCTGAACGTGCGGCTTGTTCTCCTTGCAGGAGTTGTTCTCGTTCGGCTTCAGTGCGCTTGCGCTTGCTAATGTCCTTGAACAGTAGGGCAACTTTTCGGCTCTCCGCCTGCCCAATGCGGAACGCATAAACATCGAACCAACGGTTCATCACTTCGGAACCATTCTCGAAGCGAATGGATTCACCTGTTAGCGCGACTTGGCCGTAAATCTCATACCAGTACTCTTCAAGATTTGGAATGAGCTGACGCGCCGTTTTGCCCACTGCCTGTTCGAGTCCCGTTTGTTTCCCGAATACCGGATTGGTTTCCAAAAAGCGGTAATCGATCGGCGTGTCATTTTCATCAAACAGCATTTCGATGACGCAAAAGCCTTCGTCAATGGACTCAAACAGCATTCGATAGCGCGCCTCAGAGGCGCGCAAGGCTTCTTCTGCTTGTTTGCGATCGGTAATATCCGTGCAGGTACCAAACCAGCGAACGACTTGACCGTTTTCGTCGCGCATGGGTAGGGCGCGGGTGAGATGCCAACGATAAATTCCATCTGCCCTTCTCAAACGATGTTCTATATCGTAGTTCGTGCCCATTTCAATGGCTTGAGTCCACGCTTCAATAATCCGGAGCCGATCGTCTGGATGGAGTGTGTTTTGCCAACCGCTCCCCTGGGTTTGCTCCAACGTCAATCCGGTGTAGTCAAACCAGCCGGGGCTGTAATAATCGACCCAACCGCTGGCATCAGCCGTCCAAACCATTTGGGGAATAGATTCAGCCAGGAAGCGAAAGCGCTGCTGACTAGCTGCTTGGCGCGATCGCCCAAGTTCTAAATTGGCAGCAACGCGGGCAAGCAATTCGCGGGTGCTAAAGGGCTTCACCAGATAATCATCGGCTCCAGCTTCCAGTCCTTCGATTGCCGATTCTTCTCCGGCGCGAGCAGACAGCAGCAAAAATGGAAGTTCGCGAGTTTTGGAATCAGCTCGCAACCGCCTGAGTAACTCAAAGCCATCCATTCCTGGCATCATCACATCGCTGAGGATCAGGTCAGGCGCACGGTTATATACGGCAGCTAGGGCAGTTTCGCCATCTTTCGCCATTTCCACCTGATAAAACTGGCTGAGGAGGCGGTGCAGATAGTCGCGCATATCGGCGTTGTCATCGACCAGCAGAATGCGGGCGGCAGCAGCCGGGAATAAAGCATTAGAGGTTGAGTGTTGAGCGTTTTCTTCGGTCTGGATTCTGGGCGCGGTATTTTCTCCGGGCAGCCAACCTAATGCTTCCTTAACATAAGAAGTTGCACCAGAAGCGCTGGAAGCCATTGTGCGGTTGGCGTGAATGTGATTGCTCGGCAAGTGAGCCGTTCCCATCGGCAATCGAACTGTGAAGGTACTGCCCTGACCCAGCGTACTGTCAACGGCGATCGCTCCACCCTGCAACTGCACGAGTTCCTGCACCAGCGATAGCCCGATTCCTGTACCTTCAAAGGTGCGTCCGCGTGCGCCCTCAACGCGATGAAACCGCTCAAACAATTTGGGAAGCTCGGCTGCTGGGATACCTGTACCCGTGTCGCGCACAACCAGTTCCACCTGGTCGCCAACCGGACGCAGAGCCACCGCAATCTCTCCGGTAAACGTGAATTTAAAGGCATTCGAGAGCAGATTCAAGACAATCTTCTCCCACATATCCCGATCTACATAAATCGGTTCTGGCAAGGGAGGACAATCAACTGTGAGTTGCAGTCCCGCTTGCTCAACGGTAGAACGAAATAGACTTGCTAATTCAGCTGTATAGGTGGCTAAATCGGTTGGCTCGTAGTTTGCCTGAGCGCGTCCGGCTTCAATGCGCGAAAAATCGAGCAGCGTATTGACGAGCTTGAGCAAGCGCTTCCCGTTGCGCTGCACCATTTCGAGTTGCGATCGCACTTTTGTCGGAATGCTTTCATCGAGTTCAGCTAGCGTCTGCTCTAGTGGCGACAGCATCAGCGTTAGGGGAGTGCGGAATTCGTGGCTGATGTTACTAAAGAATGAGGTTTTGGCACGATCGAGTTCTGCCAGTGCTTCCACTCGCTGGCGTTCTTCTTCAAACGCACGGGCATTAGCGATCGCATTCGTGACATTGCCTGCCACCAAATCAAAAAATCCTCGGTACTCATTCTCAAAGGCTCGATGGGGATTGATTCCTAGCACCAAAAACCCAACAATCTGAGGTTGTCCGGATTGAGTCAGGGGCACAACCCAGGCAGCAGCAGGGGGTTTGTCCCAAGCTCCCCTTGGTAACGCCCCAAATCGAGTTTCTACATCAACAATCACGGCTTGCCCAGTCTGATGAATCTGTCCCAAGCCCCAGTTGTCATTGGCTTGAGTTAGGTCTACAATCGTGGGCGTTGCTGAGGTTTTCGCCTCGAATGGGGCCGTTTCCATCAGAGTCGCTTGCTTGCCATCTGCCTCCACTCGATAGAGCAGAGCAAACGGAATATCGTAAGCATTAGTTACTAAAGCCTGAATTGCAGTTTTACAGGCAGCTTCAACCGTCTTGGCTTGAGATGTTTCGCTTGCTAGTAAACCTAAGGTTTGTAAGCGGCGATCGCCCAGAACTCGCCCGGTTGTCTCGCTGACGATGCAAAAAATGCCGCCGACTTCCCCGCTCTCGTCCCGCACGGGGTCATACGAGACATCAAAGTAAGTTTCCTCAATGTACCCGTAGCGATTGAGAAAGAACAAATGATCTCGTGCCCAGAATGCTTCTCCAGTGGTGACAACTCCCTCTAGCAAGGGTTTGAGCACGTCCCAAACTTCGCTCCACACCTCACTAGCAGGGCGACCCAGTGCCCAAGGATGCTTCGATGCCAGGGCAGGACAATAGGCATCGTTGTAGAGCATGATCAATTCAGAACCCCAGAACAGGCAAATCTGAGCTTTTGAAGGCAGCAAAATGCTGACAGCGCTTCGCAAACTTTGGGGCCAGTAGGTCACGTCTCCTAAAGGAGTCTGCGACCAATCGAGCGATCGCATCAAATTCCCCATTTCGCCACCTGCAACAAAAATTCTGTCTGTGCCGGTTTCTTGATTCGACATCACTAACGAGGTTCCCCCTGAGTTAAATATTGAGCAAACAAGTCCTCCGCCTGTTTGCCCAATTGTTGCAGTAATACTTCAACCTGCTTTAGGGTAGCAAGTAGTAGCAATAAATATTGTTGGCGAACTCCACAATTCACCTTCGAGGGTGAGCAACACAGGGGAAGGAAATTAACCCACGCTTTACTGAGAAAACTTATTTTCCAATTATCGCTCTTGAAGCATAGTTTAGCGCACTAATCAAACCACTTTATCTACTCTGGAGCGGAAATATTCTATTATCCCTTCTGTCTTCTTAACTCGATTTTCAATAGGAAATAATACTCCACAAATAACTCGCCAGAGAGCCGAAGCCTTAATATTTAGCAGGAATTGAACTGTATATTCGATAGGTGGATATTCGTCAAAACAATTTAAGTTTCCATCAACTTAGAAGAGGCTTATTAAGCCTCTCCGCCAAGACTGACATTTAAAATCCCCTAAATTTATATATGGGGATTTAACTCAAAACTCAAAACTTAAAACTCAAAACTATTAACGCTGGGCAGCAACTGGGAAGCTGACATTTAACCGCTTGAACATGGCTTCTCGTGCTTGTGTTGCCAGAGCATCATCCAGCGGTTTAAGCGATATCGGCATCTTATACTTTTCTGTTAGTGCTGTCTGAATTAGCCAATCGGCGAGAAATGGATTTTTGGGTAAAAGGGGACCGTGAGAATAAGTAGCGATCGCATTTCGATAAAATGCCCCTTCTGTCCCATCCTCCCCATTGTTCCCATATCCTTTCAACACGCGCCCTAGGGGTTCCACGTTTCCTAAATAAGTCCTACCGCCATGATTTTCAAAACCAATCACCACTGGCGGGCTGTTCAGCATCTTTTCCAGATCTCCTGCTAATCGGGATGCACTGACCTCAAAAACGACATTGCCAATACAGCGACGGGCATCGAAACCGGGATGCTTGCTCACCATATCCAGCAAACCCAGTCCCTCAATTCGCTGACCTAGGGCTGGTTCATAGTAGTGCCCTAATAGCTGAGGTGAGCCGCAGGTAAAGACTCCAGGCATCCCAGCTTCAATTTTCTCGCGCAACGCTTCTGCCTTTGCTCCCCGCAAATCGCGCATGACAATTTCTTGCTGCCTATCTTGTGCGCCACCCCCAACCAATACATCAACTTTGTGTATGTCAGCTACTGATGCCTGCTGATCGAGGGGCATTACTTGCACCTCGTATCCCCGCCATTGAGCGCGTTGCCGCAAGCAGATGACATTGCCGCGATCGCCATAAGTACTCATCAGGTTGGGATATAGCCAGCCAATAGTTAGTTGGTGATTAGTCATTGGTGATCGGTAATGGGTGATGGGTCAAGTGTGATTTTACCTATTACCTCTAGAAAATCAAGAGGGACTGTAGCGCGGCAGACGGATAGTAAATGTTGCTCCCTTGCCAACAGTGCTGCTAGCGGCGATACTTCCGCCATGTGCTTCCACAATTCTGCGCGCAATAGCCAGACCCAAGCCAGTGCTACTGCCTTGACGCGAGCGATCGCCTGTATAAAATTGTTCAAAAATGTGTGGCAGATCGCGATCGCTAATCCCAAGCCCCTGATCTTGGATTTGCACAACAATATAAACACCTTCTATAAGTCCAGAGACAAAGACCTGAGAATTTGGCAGCGAGTGCTTAATCGCGTTGTCCAGTACATTCAAAAAGGCTTGCAAGAGACGCTCTGGATCGCCCTGTAGCTGAACGTCAGGAATATCAATGCTCAGTCCCACACCCTTAGATAGCATCCGAGATTCCATTGCTCTTCCAGCACGATTGCTCAAGTCTCGCACGCTTATGGGCTGCTTCTCTAGTAGCGTTACACCCGCTTCTAGTCGTCCTAGATCCAACAAATCCTTAATTAGCCGCGATAGGCGCTTTGTCTCCTCCAGCGCCGTTTGAATGAAGCGACTCCGTAGCGTCGGTTCCTCATCGGCTCCGCTCTCCAGTGCCTCCAGTGTAACAACGACGTTGCTCACAGGAGTACGCAGCTCGTGAGAAACATTAGCCAGGAATGCCCGCCGCTCCTTATCCAATGAAGCCAGCCGTTCGCTCATGCGGTTCAACTCAATTGCTAGTTGACCTAGCTCATCGTTTTGACTTATGTTCAGCTTCTCACCTAAATGACCATTTCCCACCTGGATAGCGAAGTTACGCATTGCCTTAATAGGTCTGGCAATATTGCGTGCAAGCTGTTCGCTAATCAGCGCACAGAGTAACAATGTCAGGATGAGTGCGCCTAGAACTGTGAAAATGACTCGGCGAAACTGGCTCTGGAATTGTTCAAGCGTTATCGACATCCGCAGGACACCAAGCAAACGACCGTTACGGGATATCGGTTGTGCTGCGTACACCCTGTCATCATTTAACACTACACCTTTGGCAAACCCTTGCACTCGCTGATTTTGTAGGGCTTCCCTGACGCCAGGAATATTTAACCACTCCTTTATCTGCCGATCTTGCTCAGGGGAGGAAGTGGACAACAGGCGACCATCTGGCCCAAAGACGCGCAGAGTTATTGTTTCTGGTACCCCATAGCGTTGCACTAGCAGGTCTACTCGCTGGACATCATTTTTCTCTAGTGCGTCAGCTACGCTCTCGCTTAAAGCAGTCGTCCAAGCATTTAAATCATCCTGTCTCGTCCTTATGAAATAGCCATGGAAAGACCATAAGATATAGGCTGCCAAGATAGATGTCCCTAGTGCTGTGAGCGCTAGGTAAGTAACTAAAAGTTTTCGATAAATCGAATTCCATTTGAAGCGATTCAAGGCTTTTGAGCAGCAGCGCGACGGCGTAAAACAGATTTTATTCGTGCTAGAAGTTCGCGAGTGTTGAACGGCTTGGTGATATAGTCATCTGCTCCCGCTTCTAAGCCCCAAACTTTGTCAATGTCCTGGTCTTTTGCTGTCAGCATCAAGATAGGTACTTCTGAAAATGCCCTAATTCGCCAGCAGATTTCCATGCCATCTATTTCTGGTAGCATCCAGTCTAAAATAATTATGTCCGGCACCTGCTTGTGAAACATCTTGAGTGCCGTATGACCATCTGCCGCCGTCGTTACCTGATAGCCTTCTTTGACTAAAGAATAGGTGAGACTGTCGCGTAATGCGTCTTCATCATCTACCAGTAATACGTGTGTCATGCTGGGTTTACCTCTCAAATAACCTCTCACTAATGGCTTACAAAATTTTCCGACCGGTCAGTAATTCCCGTACTTCTAGCATGGCTGAGTAGGTGGGCACTATGTGCAGGGTTTCATCAGCGGCGGTGTGTTCTAGGGCGGTGGCGATCGCCTCCTGTAAATCTTCTTTAACAATCAATTTTGTAGCTTGATCGCCCTCCATCTGGCTGTAGCGTAGTCGTAGAGCCATATCGTAAACGCGATCGCCACTCACAACCAAAGTCCCGCCCAAGGCCACTAATTTTTCTGTATCCACATCCCAAATCCAGGATACATCTGTGCCATCCGGCGTCTGGTCATTCAGCACCATCAGGGTTGTGGACGCCTTACCCGCTTCCTTAATTTGGTTAACTGCCCGGATAGTTTCATTCATCCCTACGGGATTTTTAGATAAAAGAATCCGCACGTGTTTTCCGCCAACGTGCAACTCCTCAGCACGCCCAAAAGCAGCCTGGAAGTTTTTGATCGTGTCCAGAATAGTACCCTGATCAATCCCAATCTGTTGAGCCGCTAACACAGCTGCCAGGGTGTTGTATTTGTTGTAAATTCCAATAAGAACTTGGGGCCATTCTCGACTATCAATATCCAGTTTGCTCTTAGTAAAACCGCAACTGGGACAATGAAAATCACCCTGATGTGATAGATAGACGCCCTCATATTCCAGTGGATGACCGCATTTAGGGCAATAAATCGAGTCTACTGCATGGGGAATTTCTTCAAGATACTGCTCAGGCTCACTCAGACCAAAGAATAAAACACGCTGGGGCAGCTGCTGACCTAGGTGTGACAGAGTGGGATCGTCACCATTTAATATTACGGCTGTTTCCGACGGCAGCTGGGCTATGACTCCTTGCCAACGCTGGCTAATGGTATCAACTTCTCCGTATCTGTCGAGCTGGTCGCGAAACAAATTCAAACACAAAATGTATTTAGGTTGTATCTTAGGCAAAACCTTCGGCAGTACATTTTCATCCACCTCCAGAATCGCGTAGTCAGCGTTCAGGTTCCCGGCGAGATCCGTATTATCGAGCAGCGCTGTAATTAAGCCATTTTCCAGATTTGCACCTGTGTCGTTGTGAGCAATGCGTCGGTCATGGCGCTCTAGCATTGTACGCAACAGCAGAGACGTTGTGGTTTTGCCATTTGTACCAGCAATGATGATCACGCCGTACTTAACCTGACGACACAGCAACGACAGCATCTGAGGCTGAATGCGATCGGCAACTGTACCTGGGAGAACGCTACCTGCTCCTATACGCAATAAGCGAATCAATGATGTAACCGTTTTTGCAGCGGATACTGCCATACTTAGCCGCATTCTGTCTATCAGTTTGATTCCCACACCCACATCCTTACTATCGCAACACCAATTAGGCAGAAGACCTGGCTCAAGCGCGTCTTTGCAGTGATTCAAATACAAAGACTGGGGGAGATTATACCCTACCTAGGTGTATTTATAGGAATTATCCTGGGTATAGTTACCCGAAATTACAGGAGGATAACGGGAGCGGGCGAAGATAAGTGACGGTAATATTTTTTACACTTAAATAAAAAAGGAAATTATGTTATATCATGTCCGATTGATTAGTAATGTTGGGTTTCGTGCCTCAACCCAACCTACGCATATCGTAAGTGTTTAAGCGGACATAATATTAGTTGAAAAGATAAGGTCTCTGCTTCAGAGAGCTTCTATATTATTTTTAATAACTAATACATGAATGCAAAGAAAGTGATGCCATTGTTTAAGCCGACAGCATCACTTTCTTTACTACACTTCACCTTTATTGAAAAAGAGTGCGGCTCAATTTACCACAACGCTCTTACTGGTGCATTCCGTACAGCGGGAGTTGTAGTAGTCCTGGTTGAAGTAGATGTCTGTTCTTGTACTACACCTGTCTGTGTAGGTTGAATAACAGTTTCTTGCTCCCGTGTCAGCTCGTAGCGAGTGGTAGTCGAAGAAGTAGTCTGTTGCACATCACTTGCTAATGCAACTCTCATACTACCGTCATTCGCCATCATTACAACAATGTCCGATCCAGGCTGTAGGTTCAGGCTGCCTATTTCCGCTCGATTAAGTGTGACATCTCTGGTACCGCCGCCGACCAAGCTAAGTGTTACCACATCCCCGGTAATACTTGTGATCCTACCCCTGATAGTTTGATTAGTCGTCGTATTGACGTTATTGGTGGTGATCGAAGTGGAAGTTTGTCCTGTCCCATTCATCATTGTAGTTGAATTAGAAGTCTGTCCTGTCCCATTCATCATCGCGGTCGAAGTAGAAGTAGTATCACCATTTGCCAATGCTACGGTAGATACACCACCGTATCTATTCATGGTCACGATGATTTCCGCTCCCGGCCGCAGGTTCAGCCGTTCCATGTTATATTGGCTAAGAAGAATATCTTGAAATCCGCTGTTAGGTACGTCAACCCTAACTACATTGCCGAACACTTCTCTGACAGTGCCTCTGATCGTCTGAGAGTTATTCATCTCCATTGTTGACTGTCCCTGGGTTGTTTGACCAGATTGAGCCATCGCTGGATACAGTGATAAGGTAGAGAGCAATACTGACAGAGTCGTACCTGCTAATAGTTTCATTTGAAGACGCATGACAACCTCACTTGGATAAGATTTTTTAAAGAGTTCAACCAGTCGATTGAGTCCTGGTGGGCAGGCTTTCCATAAATCCTGAACTTCTCCCAATCATAAGCACTTATTCAATAAAGGCAATCTACCTAAATAAGCACTTATTATAGGGAAGCAATCTACCTAAAGATGTAAGATTTCAGGTAATATCTCACCAGCATATCTGAGCTGAATTCTTAACTAAAATATTAGTTATTAGTTGTAGAATAGTATTTTTAACATTCCTATAGAAATCCTTTATATTTAAGAGCGCCGAAAACCAAGAAACCAACTACCAGTCAACAGCTCAAGAATAGGATATTATTTTTATATAATGGCAGATAATAAACATATTGAAATATTCTAAAGTTCTGCCGGTTAACAGATAAAGATCTGAACTCTAAATAAGGATGAGAGATGACAGCAAGCGCGAAAAGAACATCGCTATCTAGAAGCTTGATGCTGCTTGGCTTGAGTGCAGCAACTTTACTACTTCCAGTTCAGCGCCAGGCTGCGGCTTCTACTCCCACGAATATGGGGGCAGCTACCAGCAATGCCAAGCCCGTGATGAAATTGCCTCCTATTGAGGAACCCGGCCCATTTCTTCCGTTTGAGGAAAAATCCCCAGCTAGTAACGCTCAGGATACTCGTTTGGTTATTAAGCTGAGCGATCGCCGAGTCTATCTCTATCAGGGTAATAATGTGCAAGTAAGTTACCCCATTGGTGTTGGTAAGGCGGGGTGGGAGACACCTACAGGCACCTTTAAAGTTATAGATATGCAACGCGATCCAGCTTGGCAGCATCCATTTTCCGGGAAGATCATTCCTCCGGGACCAGATAATCCTTTAGGAGTTAGGTGGATTGCCTTTTGGACAGATGGGAACAATCAAATTGGGCTTCATGGCACCCCTCAGGAAAACTTAGTGGGACAGGCAGTTTCCCACGGCTGTGTACGAATGCGTAATAGAGATATCCTTGCTTTATTTGAGAAGGTGTCTGTAGATACCCCCGTAATAGTACAACCCTAGAACAACAGGCGCTCCAAATTAAGAGACTTCTGGCAAAAACATTGTTGTTTCACCCAAACTAATTCCGCCTGATAGCTGGGCAAGAAAGTTTCAGGAAAAAAAATAGCTGGAAACCTTTATTATCATGGGGAATGTCTTGGACATTGCTATATTATTTTCCCCTATTCACCAAGACAAACCCTCTTGTTTTACCTGAATCTGAATCCAATGTTGCCATTGCTTGCCAAAGGTCGGTTGCTGTCACCCATACTGGCGGATACTTATAGCGTGAAACGTCTAAAATTAAAAAGCGATCTGTCTGCTGGTTGTAGGCAGCTATGGGGGAAATATGCCCTCCTTTCTCCTGACCAATGGCTTTACGTAAGTAGTTAACTAAGATAAAGTTACCAGGTTCTTTCAAATTATCTACCGCCAGCTGTCGAAATTCTTCTATGCTGCTGTCTGCACTGTGGTAAACCTTCGCTTTGACAGAGTAGCTTTCTAATAGTTGACCTAACTGATTTAGGGTCATGCCTTTACGAGAAACCACATCAGGGCTTACAACTTTTTTAGTTTGTTCGTTGTTAAAAAAGTTCTCCTGAGTAAACATATGAAAGGGCGCGTACTGCGGGGCTTCAGGTGCAGGAATTGACAACGCATTAAGCACCATGACGCTACTAGCAACCCCACAATAGGCTTGGTTATTCTGGGTGACAAACTGCATACTCAGAGGCCAGTAGTCCTGCCTAGCTTTGCTTTCAATTAATAACTGTTCGCCTGCAACCGAGTTAAAAGGAATGAGATTACGGGTTAGAGGTAAGGTCTGAGCTAATACACTTCCACCAGCAACATAAAGCCCTAAAATAAGAGCTTTGATAGGGATGCTTATAGTCTTAATTTCAGAAGCCTTCATAAATTTCACCTGCTTAACAAGAAGTGATCAGGGGTAGTAATATTATACTTTGGGCATTTGGAAAGCGATCTTTATTGTTGAGATTGTTAGTAGTTAGTAGTTATGGGTTAGGAGAAAATATTATTTTGATAATTGCGGCATTTCGGCAGCCGTGTTGCCGCGAGACGGCATTAAACTGCTGATGACAGCTAAACCATTAAGCATTAACTCCCTGCCACAGCATCTAGCAGCTGTTGCCGATGTTGTCTAGTGTTGCCTCTACAATCCCATACCCGGCGATTAGAACAATACAATATGAAGTATTGTTAAGGACATTGTTTCCTAATGTGCCGTTTACTTGGCTACCTTGGTTCACCGATTTTACTGGACCATCTGTTATACAAACCGGAACACTCGCTGATTGTCCAGAGCTATCAACCTCGCGAAATGACTTCTGGAGTTGTTAACGCTGACGGTTTTGGTATCGGCTGGTACCACGCTCAAAGGGATAGTGATCCCTTTACCTACAAAAATTTGCTGCCCATCTGGAACGATGTTAACCTCCCCAACCTCAGCCGATATATTGAGTCAGGGTGTGTAATCGCCAATATCCGTAGTGCTACTTCTGGTCAGGGGGTGGATTTAAATAACTCTCATCCGTTTCGTAATGGGCGTATTTTATTCACTCACAATGGCTTGATTAGAAACTTTCGGGAGACGCTATACAGGCCGATACGCGATCGCCTCAGCGATCGCATATACCAATCAATCGACGGCACCACCGATTCCGAACATATTTTTGCTTTGCTGATTAACCAGTGGGAGACTGACCCAGATATTACTCTAGAAAAAGCATTGCACAACACATTGATGATCCTGGCACAGTTAGCTCAGTCCTATCAGGTGGACTTCTCGGCAAACATCATCATCAGTGATGGGCATCGCCTTGTCGCCAGCCGCTTCGCGCATGGCGTACAAGCCCCCTCCCTTTATTGGTTACGGGACGATCCAGCTTTTCCAGAGGCTGTGATCATCGCTTCCGAACCACTATTCACCAGCAATTGGATTAGCTGCCCTGAACATAGCATCATTAGCGTGGGAGAAGACCTTGACATCCAAATTCATCAACTCTGAACCAAATCAGCTTAGTCAAGAAGCGATTCATGGCGTTTCTATCGACGAGAGACGTCAACAGCTCAAACAGTGGATGCAACATTGTCGTATCGGTACTCTAAAGCTGTTTGAAGAAATCAACTACGACACATTCTGTCGTCAGGTTCATCCGGCATTCAGTCCCGCAGGCTGGCACCTGGGTCATATTGCTTATACAGAGGCTCTATGGCTGCTGGAACGATGTGCTATGTTACCGCCCCAGTTCCCGGAATACCGTCGCCTATTTGTCGCTGATGGTTTGCCCAAAGCAGAGCGAGTCAAGTTACCGACACTAGAAGTAATTCACGATTACCTGGATACAGTCAGAACCCAAGTTTTTAAGTACCTGGAAACAGCCGATTTAGATCAGCAAGAACGCCTCTGGCGGTGGTTGCTTCAGCATGAAAGTCAACACAGTGAAACCATCACCTTTGTGTTGCAATTACAACGGTGGCCAAGTTGGTCAGTTGGTAGGGAACTGTCTACGCAGAATTTTAGTGGGGATACCAGATTTACCGATAAATCTGCCAGTCGCGAAAGTTGGCAAGTTGGTAGCCTCAACGCTCAACCTGATTTCGAGATGATTCAGATCCCAGGAGGAGAGTTTGAGCAAGGGAATGCCTCCATCGACGCCTTAGACAATGAGCGATTAATTCATCGGCGCTACCTAGATACTTATTGGATTGACCGTTACCCTGTAACCTGCGGGCAGTACCGGGTTTTTATGGAGGCAGGGGGCTATCAAAATCCTAACTGGTGGTCTGCTAGTGGCTGGAAATGGCTCCAGGAAAATCCTGTTAACCAACCTTTATATTGGGCAGATGTCCCAGATTGGGATAACCATCCTGTCTGTGGTGTCAGCTGGTACGAAGCAGAAGCTTATGCCCGATTTGCCGGTAAGCGACTGCCAACAGAGGCAGAATGGGAAAAAGCTACTAGCTGGGACGCAACCGCCCTTTACCGCCGCGCCTACCCTTGGGGTGAAGCAACACCAGATGTCCATCTGTCCAATCACGACAATACAATTAGGCAGACAACTCCGGTAGACGCTTATCCAGCTGGACAGAGTGCTTATGGTTTGTACGATACTCTCGGTAATGTCTGGGAGTGGACATCTTGTGTGTTCAACGGTTACGAAGGTTTTGCCAGTTATCCTTACCCTGGTTATTCCAAGGTTTATTTTGATGGACAGCATTACGTTTTAAGAGGGGGTAGCTGGGCGACTCGTCCTTGGGCTTTGCGTTCTAGCTTCCGCAACTGGTATCATCCCGGTGTCCGCCAAATTTTGGCTGGGTTTCGCTGTGCCCGTAGTGCCAAAGAATAAAACTTCAGCACGCTAGCGGGTGTTAGCTTGAAACATCTGGCTTAGGCGTGATGTAAACAAGTACGGCTGCGTGTTTCACTGGGCTGTTGTTTGCTCCTTTCATGGGTGGCGTAGACAAAGGAGCAGCTTATCGACGAGTAGCAATGTATTGCGCCCAAAAAAGGAGTTTTAATGTCAATTTCTAAGGCGGCAAGCGGTAATTCTTCGCAGTACACAATAGAAAAACGCTTGCAGATAGAGCATCTACTTAGCCCTACTACACCTAGCGAGAATGAATTACTCGCTGGTAGCGATGTGGTGAAGGGGCTGACTCAGATGCCTAAAACTCTGCCGCCGCGTTATTTCTATGACGACAGAGGTTCTCAACTATTTGAGCAAATTTGTGAGTTACCAGAGTATTACCCGACGCGGACAGAGGCCGCAATTCTGCACCAGCGCGCTAGTGAAATCGCTCGTATGACTGGGCCTGGGGAAATCGTGGAACTCGGTAGCGGCAGCGCCACTAAAACTCGTATTTTACTAGATGCCTACAAGGCTTTGGGTTATCCGCTGCGCTATCTACCTATTGATGTTAGTGCTGGAATTCTGGAAAGCAGTGCGCGAGATTTGCTGGCAGATTATCCATCGCTAGAAGTTCACGGTTTAGTCAGCACCTACGAACTGGCACTGCAACGCTTGACTCCTAGCCAGCTACCCAGCCGCATGATTTGTTTTCTCGGTAGCACTTTGGGCAATCTCAGTCCCCAGGAATGCGATGTATTTTTGTCCCAAATCACTGAGGCTATGGATGAAGGGGAGTATTTTTTACTAGGCTTTGATCTGCAAAAGTCGAAAGATGTTCTGGAAGCGGCTTATAACGACGCTCAAGGGGTAACGGCAGCATTTAACCTGAATATGTTGCACCATCTAAATCGGCGGTTTGAGGGCAATTTTGACGCGACGCAGTTTGAACACTGGGCTTTTTACAATGAATCTCAGCACCAAATTGAGATGCACTTGCGGAGTAGGCGATCGCACATCGTCGAGTTACGCGCCCTAGACTTAACAGTTGAGTTGGAAGCGGGGGAGACAATTTTGACGGAAATTTCCCGCAAATTCGACCTCAACACCATGCAGCAGCAACTCCAGGCACGGGGTCTAGTGCCGCTGCAAGCATGGACTGACCAAAATCAGTGGTTTGGCTTATTGCTGTGCCAACTGCAACCCGCAGAATCAATCGCTGTTACTGATTAGCTGCATAATTGGGAAACTTGGCTGTACCTTTGCTTTTCTTTTCCTAGATAAAAGCTGCCTTGTTAACAAATCGGACGATTACCAGGATTTACGGCATGAATATACTCGCTGCCTGATACAGGCCATCCCCGCTTGTAAGCAGCTTCCTCTGGTTTCCCCCATCCCAGCTGCAAGATAATTTCTAGGAAATCTGACTTCTCCCACTTGCAGATGCTTGCCCATTGTGTGCCTTGTGCGATCGCATCTACCTCCGTTGGCGTTACCCGCCAGTGATCTTTGCCATTGTTCACGCTCAGGTACAAGCCCATCTCTGCTGTCACTTCATACCAGAAGCCTAATAAGTCAGCCTTGGCAGCCTTCAACGTCTCTAGGTCACTCGGTAGCGCCATCAGCTGATCGTCTACTTGGGGATAACAAAGGCTCTTGCCCTTGACTGTCAGCTGACGCCAAACAATACCTGAAACTTGGTGTTGCATCTGATAGCTATGAACGGCGGCTTTAAAGTCTTGATAAGCCGTGAACTTTTGCACGCCCTCGGGTTTTATAAACTTGTCAATTAAAGGGTTGCCAGAGACCGTAGCAACAATGGTAAGGCGCTTCCCATTCAGGCAAGCTTGTCGCTCGTCAGCTAAGATTTTGGTGAGTTCCTTTGTGCTGTAGATTTTTGCCATTAGGACACCATCGGATCGCACTTACAGACAGTTTAACTTCTGCCAGATGGTAAACAGCAGGGGCAGTTATTGTGACATTGTCCTGTAGGAAAGCTTTGGATTTTGTCTGCGATGTACAAAATCTCGTTAAGGGCAGACACCTAAGCCTGCCCCTAAGATTACCGCACTAACTCTGTATTAAACTCATTTATCGGTCGTCGCCTCAGTTCCACTGATTCTGAGCGGGGCAAAAGATTAAACAACTCCCGGAAAGCACCATCTACCTTCTCAAAGGAGACTTTACCTTTTTCGTCCAGTACAACCTTGCCAGTTTGGTCAAATAAGACTGTTTGAGGTACAAAGCCCTTGTAGTAATAGCCCGGTTCCTCCGGTGTATAGGAAGATTTGGGCGGGATGGTATCTACACTGACTGGGAGCAAATCTGCAACCTTACCATAGAAGGCTTGCAAATTCGACACATCTGTTGCAGATTCTTTGCAATCGCTACTGTCATCGACGTAGAACACTAGCAGCGTTGGTTTATTAGACTTTAGGGACTCTGCTAGTGTCACTCGTGCTGGCACCAAACCAGCATTACCGCCATAGAGGATAAAGATGTTGCCCTCAAAGTGATCGTCGTTTAACCCCGCCCATGCTGGTGGCGTTCCGAACAGTAGCAAACAAGTGAACGCGGCTATTAGCGTCAACAGGCAACTGGAAAAAAGACGCTGCCATGAGCGGCGATGAGTGGTAATTGTGGAGGGCAGAAAGCGTAATTTAGAAAAAATCATAAATCTCAGTGTAACTGCTAAGCAGGTGGGCATAATTAAACGTCACTTGTGGTAGTCAGCGATTGGTCATTAGTGATAGATAATTTTATCTTACCAATCACCCGTGACCAGCCCTTCATAGTTACGTTTATTTTCGCTTACAAAAAGGGGTGGCGAGTCAGCCACCGTGTTTCAACCGGGGTCAGGATAGCCGCCCGTTAGTAGTTATACTAATTCTCTGTTAACGATGCGCTTAATAGCCCTTCATTCTCAAGTATGAGGCGACACGTTGGCGTTAGCGAAGCTGCGCTACAGCGTATCAAAGCCTGGATGGTGTGCAGGTTAGTTAAAGAGCATTATTAAGGAGAAATGGTATTAATTGATGAGTGCTTAAGTCTCTTATCTATAGATAAGAGACTTAAGCACTTTTAATCGTAATCTTGAGATAAATTAAGTCTTTCTATCATTAATTTATCTTCAGATTTATCTAATGCTTTCCACTCTTCATCACCAATATTTGTGTTTTTTAATCTGTCTCTTACCTCTTTTAATTCCATGTCTACAGTCTCTTTTCTATCTTCCTTTTCTTTGTCATTCATTTTTATTGTGCTCCAAAGTAGATAAGTAAATTATAGCATTTCTCATAGTCGGTAATAAATTCTCAATTTTTGTTAATAGGAAATAAAAACTAATATAGCAATTAGCAATTAGCTTTTAGCCATTCTTCAGTTATGGCAGCATTTCGCTTGTGGTTGGCGGTGAAGTCGATTGTCCTAACTACTATGGCAACTGCTATAACTAGCAAAAAGACGTGAAATACCCCGATAAGGGCAGCGGGGGATGAGCTTAAATGCTTAATTATTTTTAACAGTTTCTGCTCCCAAGGAACTGCTTACAGAATCAAGCCCAACTTTTCTACTAAGAAGACGGCTTAATAAATACCTTGAACTTCTGGTCATAGTTATCGTATTCATATACACGTCCATTTTGGAATTTGACATTATTCAAAGTACCGTAATAGAACACTTCGCTACCTCCAGACTTAGTTACTTTGGTAGGTGTTCCCTCTATGATAAGCACCTCATCCCTAGTAGAGCCTAGAGTCCAGTAGTTATTTGAGGAGGTAACTGAATGTGAAACAGTACCCTCTAGCGTGGGCAACAGAGAAAACTCATTAAACTGATAATCAATTCCTCCTTGATCAGTAACATTAAACGTGGCGTTGAACTCTTTGGCTTGCTCGTCCAAATATTGCTTTGCTGTTGCTGCTGGTAGCTGCGTCTCCATCGCCAAACGCAGTACATTTATGTGTCCGTTGCCTTGTTTGAGTAGGTGGTAAAAGGTGGAGTGAAGGCGATCGCATTTTTCTTGGCTTTCTCGGCGATATAATCCCAAAGCCAGCCATCCTCCCAGTAGAAGACTAGGCATCCCCAAAATTATCCCACCTAAGGCAGTACTGCGATTCTTTTGAGGAGCATTGTTTATATCCAACTCACAATTGGCTAATGAGTGTGATGCAGCTGCACTCTTACTATCAGGCTTGTCTAGCAGTGCAGAAGCTGCGATCGCCAGAAACATGAAGGCAACGGTGAGCAGCCAACCTGCCGCCAGCTTTTCAGTAGTTTTCATGCTTCCACCTACTCTTGCTGCAATTCTAGCCTGGGTTACGGGTTGCTTCCAGCAGACGGGAGAAGTAAAAGCGGGTCCGAGTCATACCCTGGCGTTGAACGGCAAAGCCATTACTTTCCAGGATTTTAACGATATCAGCCTCACGGTGCAGGTAAGCACGGGTAGCTTTACTGGCACCAGGGAAGAAGCTACCAATTTTTTTGAGCAAACTCAGGGCGAAGGTTTTCGGGGCAAAACTAAGAATTAGGCGTGACTCTGCCATAGAACTGAGGTGAGAAATCATCTCCGCCGCTTTCTCCTGGGGATAGTGGATGAGCACGTCAAGGCAAATGACGGTATGGTATTTGCCACTCAACTTCTCTAAATCCTGGACGCTAAAGGCGGGATTGCTAGTGTTGCCCAAAATTACTTCCGCTCTTTCCTTGGCTTCTCCCACCATTTTTTCGGAGATATCGCTGGCATTAACCTTGGCACCAGCTTGGGCGAGGGGGATGCTCAGGCTACCGAGACCACAACCAGCATCGCAGATTGATAAATCAGCTAAATTGCCATCTGCACTCAGCCAACCCAACACCGTATCAACTGTCTGCTGATGCCCCTCACGGATATCCAGCTGGACTTTATTTACCTCTCCATCGCCATAAATCCGCTGCCAGCGGTCAAATCCAGTGGAATTGAAATATTCTTTGACAACGGTTTTGTCATCAGCTGCATTCATAAGAACTCTGGCGACTAAAGTCACAACTAAATAGAACTTAGCCTGTCTAGTGAGGCTAAATGCTAATCATCCTATTGTTACTATGCATAAGGCAATAATCGCTGCCAGGTTAATTCGCCTGTGGATGGCTGTATCTGCCAGCGCAGCAATTGATGAGCAGGTTGACCGAGATAGGGTTTGCTCTTTATTCCTTGGTGTTTCGCGCTTATTGCTTGTCGGGGTGCTGCTGTAGCCAGTGCGATCGCAGTTTCCACTTCACAAATTCCCCAGCGCACTAAATTTTGCACCCCCACCAATAGGGGCAGTGTTGTCCCAGACAACGTTCCATCTGGCAGTCGCGCTGTGCCGTTTTTTACTTCAATCTGCCGCTTATCCCAGGGATAGACACCATCCGGCAAGCCAAAAGGTGCTAAGGCATCGCTAACTAGGAAGATACCTTGGTCGTAATTGCTGGCGCGTAGCAGCAGTTGCATCATAATCAAAGAGACGTGCTGCCCATCAGCAATCAAGCCACACTGAACATCTTGGTGAACAAGGGCTGCTCCCAGTAAGCCTGGTTCTCGGTGATGTAGCCCTGGCATGGCGTTAAAGGCATGAGTCACCATTGAGGCACCTTGTTCAAAAGCTTGCTGTGCTTGGGCGGCTGTGGCTTGGGAGTGCCCCAAACTCACAGTGATGCCCAGGGAACGTAAGTAAGGAATTACCTCACCCGTAGTGTCTAATTCCGGTGCCAGGGTAATTATCTTCACGATGTCCGCATAATCGCCCAATACCCGCTTTACATTCTCAATCGTCAGCGGTAGTAGGTACTGGGCTGGGTGCGCCCCTCGCTTTTCCTGATTTAGAAACGGTCCTTCCAGATGCACCCCAAAAATCTGGGCGCTAGGTTTAGCATCTTGGTGGGAAGGAGGGGCAAAATCAGCTATAACAGAGAGCGATCGCTCTATATTCTCTACAGACGTGGTGACAAGGGTAGGTAAAAACCCATCAACGCCTTGCTCCCATAGAAATTGACAAATTTCCTGCAACTTGTCGCCATCGGCTGGAATTAAGTCTGTAAAAGCCAAACCCAACGCCCCATTAATCTGAAGATCGACACCACCTAGTGAAACCCAATCTTCCCCTACATCCAGCACTTGCAACTCTGGAGGTGTCACTCGTTTAAACACAGTGTACATTGGCAGAATTTCCTCAATCCTGCCCCGACGAATCGAAATCTGCTGCAAGCCTTCGTAACCTGGTAGCCGAGCATTGAGAATATCTATAGAGGCTGCGATTGTGCTTTGTTTTGCTTGTGTCATCACTTTGATGTTAATTTTGCCCCAAACCTAGCTGATTAGGGGCAGGTTGGGGAGGGGTAATACAGGCACTTTTACAACATGTCTAATGAGTATTTTACAAATGATTTTAAATTGCTATATTGCCTTTCATACACCTCTATTATGATCAAAGCCATCACATCCGCATATTTTCCTGCCTTCAGCTTTCACAGCTAAAAAGGTTCCAAACTGTTGAGCAATTAGTAAACAGTTGCCTTTGCTAATCACATCTCTATTACAGCTATCTGCAAGGTAAGCCAGTTCTTGTATTTAGCGGAATGGGGCTAGGGATTGGGCTGCCTATTATTGCAGTACTACAGGTTGATTGCAGAGGAATTCTATTAACATTGATAATGTTAATGATGACAATTTGTGAGCCATTGCTCGGATAAGTAGTTCTCGTGTATGGGTTGTTATAGGGGCTACCTATTACAGTTTGCGAGCCGTTACTTGGGTTAAAAATTACTTGGCGTGAGTTATTAAAGGGGTCATAAAACCCTGTTGTCGAGCCGTTGGTGGGGTTAAAGATTACTTGGGATGGGTCATTAGTATTTAAAACGAGTGGAAAGCCCAGGGATGGCCCAGACAGCAATGTGACAAAAGCAGTAGATAAGGCGGCAGTTAGACTTAAAAATTTCAACATGGTGTTATCCTGGCTCAGGTTACTCTCAATGCACGCTCTTAGATATTTTGTGAGGTTGCGGAGCGTTTGCTAACTCCATAGTGCCAACAAAAGTAGTTTTGTGTGCTACCTCTGTGACAGTTATTTCTCATTTGAGTTGATTCACCCAGGGACGGCGAGGATGCCATACCCCTTGTGGGTATAGAGTCAAGCCGCCCGTCGTCGTTAGTTGTAGTTGGAAACATGACCCGCTAACCCCTAACACCAATCTCCGACCACAAGAGGCGGAGTATTCAAATTATAGAGAACAATTACATTTTTTATTATGTCTTCTTTTCTCATCATTCAGGGAACCCTGCTTACTCGTTGGGAAGGCTATGCGGGAGCAAATAATTTTGCATTGGATCACGCACCCGATACAGAGGTTTTCAAATAAATTAATCACAGTTTGCTGGAGAGATGGGGAAACGTGGTAGCGCGGCGACGCCGGTAAAGAGCAAAATGTGGCAAAACCCGTGTGAAACAGCTGTAATTTAATTATCTGAAAGCTGGTATAAAAGAAAACCCAGTGCTAAGCACTGGGTTTGCAATTGTTGAGAAAGTCGTTAGCGAAGCGCTTTATCTGAAGCCGTCACTTCCGCTGAAACTTTTTATTAGCTTCCGGCGCTAGCAACACTTCTAACATAGAAGTCAGAGCCAACAGTCAGTCTCAAATCTGCTTCCGGATCAATAATAATCAGTTGATTTTGGGCTTGTGGCTGGGTTTGGGTGTTTGGATTTTGCCCCGTCAAGACACTGGTCAAAATATTACCGAAATTAATTGGCTGCCCGGTAACTCTTCCTAGAATAGCCTGAGCGGCAGCAGTCACAGCAACATTTTGCAATGACCCTTGGTTAACGTTAGTGGCAGTGGGTTGTTGAGCCGTTAGCAGCGGTGAAGTTGCATTCAGGTTGCTATAGGACTCATTGCGAATGACAAGATTTTGAGCTACAAACTGAGTGCCGAGGAACTGAGAACCATTGTACCGAGGAACTAGCTGACCTTGAATCTGACTATTCCTGGGAATCAAGACATCTCCTTGGGTGTTCTTGATGTCCGTCGCCACCATCAAAGTCATGTTGACAGTTTCACCGGGTGCCACAGCGAGTCTGTCAGTAGGTTCGTACATGACATTAATTAAGGTGCTTTTTGGCACTCTTAAGCTGGCTGTCTGAGTGTTTCCGTTATTTCCCCCATTATTTGTAGATGTGCTACCAACAATGTACTGAGATGCCTGCAAGCTGCTAGCTAGCGGTTGAAGCTCATTTCTGTTGACCAAAGCTTGATAGATAAAAGCCGCAACATCGGCACGGGTAGCTTGTTGATTCGGATCGAGTTCTGTGACATTGGGATAGCTGACGACTATACGTTTTTCGGTAGCGGCAGCTACCTTGGCCTCAGCGTATTCAGGAATATCGTTAGCATCCCGATAAGTTCTGAGGATAGTCGATGTAGAACCTTGAGGTTCGAGGCGCAAACCGCTGGCTAAAGACACTATTGCCTGAACTCTAGGAATTTTCTCATTTGGGCGGAACTGACTGTTGGGGTAGCCTGACATAAAGCCGGTTCTGTAGGCTTTTTGAATCGCCGACCTTGCCCAGTAATTTGAAGGAACATCATTAAATACGGTACCCGACCGAACTTCGCTGGGGCTGAAAGCTGCCTGGACAAGGGCGGCAAACTCAGCGCGACTCACAGGCTGATCGGGTTTAAAGGTTCCATCTGGATATCCATTAATAATCCTTTCATTTGCCAAAGCTTCAATGAAGGGACGAGCCCAGTGACTATTAACATCTGAGAAGCTAGCGGCTGTAGCTGGCGCAGAAATTACAATTGGAGCTACGGCACTTGTTGCCATTCCCAAAGCTATCAACGCAGCGCTTCCTGATGACCAAGTTGGAAAACGACTCATTAACAAAATCCTCCAAAACCTTTATTATCTTATTTACAATACTTACCCTTAATAGGGTTGTATTTTGTTCTACCTACAGGAATAAATTGTTTTATCTCTTACATCTTATCTCTTAGCTCCTATCTCATTTTTTGCTGTGAATAAACTAGATGCTTAACCACTAATCGAGGAGTAAGTCAGGGTACAAATCACCGATCCATAAGATGTCTGGCACCTGCTGTCATTTATCAAAATATAAATGCAGCGGTTATATATGCTCTAGTGGCTATTAGCTATTGGCTTAATTTGAACTTGACATTTTTTAGCCCCTAGTGCATCTGGTCGTAAAGAACCTGCTGTAAAGAGCCTTAACTCCTTTCCTGATATCCCGAGACGATTCAACTGTTTAAAAGGTTCCAACGACCTGTACTCTCTTTCATAGGCAACAAATTTTAGTGCCTGTTGTACTAGCCCCTAAAAAACAGCATGAATCAACCGTTAATTGGCATTATCATGGGTAGCGATTCCGATTTGCCCACTATGCAGGACGCGATCGCAGTTTGTGAAGAATTCGGTGTCCCTTGTGAAGTGGCAATTGTCTCTGCCCACCGCACGCCCGAACGCATGGTGGAATACGCCCAGAGCGCCCACCAACGCGGCATCAAGGTGATTATCGCTGGTGCTGGTGGAGCCGCACATCTACCTGGTATGGTTGCCGCTCTGACTCCACTACCTGTGATTGGGGTGCCTGTGGTCAGCCGTCACTTACAGGGGGTTGATTCTCTCTACTCAATCGTGCAAATGCCTGCGGGAATTCCAGTAGCCACAGTCGCCATTGGCAATGCTAAAAATGCTGGGTTACTAGCTGTACAGATTTTGGCATCCCACCAGCAAGAATTACTAGAGCGAGTCCAGGAGTATCGCCAAGCTTTAGCTCAATCTGTCATTGAGAAGCAAACGCGGCTAGATGAAATGGGCTACAAGCAATACCTGAAAAACAACAATTAAAACGATTAATTATAGCAGCAGTACTGATGAAAATCATCTAACTTCCTAGATAGATTTGTAGGTGCTGCCTTAATACTTTCTATAGCAATTAGCTTTTAGCAGTGAGAGCTGCATCTGGAGTGTGCCTGGGGGCGAGGTCGATTCTCACTCTTCCCGACAAGGCAACTGCTATATGTAGTCCTTTTAGAGCTTGACAACTTAAAAATGTATCTAGTGATACAGAAATATTATTTCTATAAATACAAGATTTTGGAAATTAAAAAGCGGAATTGACATTCTTCAAGAGGCTGTAGACGTCTTGAATCGCTGTTGTGTTTTCTCTACGGTTTTGAAGACCACAAGTGCCTTTACAAGCCAGCAGAGAGTTCCAGTAGTAGAACAACCCCCGGTGTAAAGTTCAGTGAAAATAAGGCGAAAGCTAAAACAGACCCTAGCTCTAATTGACTTGATTGATAGCTCCTGGGCTAAAGCGTTGGATGTGTTTTTTCCAGTAATAAAAGTTCAATGAATATGTCTCAGCTAAAACTCACAAAGAAGAAGCCAAGAACTAAAAATAGGCGATCGCCTGCTATTTTGCACTTCCACTTTCCCCGGACTTCCAAGCATTTCCATAACTGGCGATTTGCTATAAAACGGCTGTCTCCAAGTTGGCAAGCTTGTATTCCTCTGGCTAGCCTGATTTTGCTGGCGTGGGGTTACGTGGCTGTTGCCCAAGATGCTCCTCCTGTTGCTGCTGCTGGACCGACGACAACAGAGTTAAAGGTAGCTTTGGACACCTTGTGGGTAGCGGTCGCCGCCTTCCTAGTGTTCTTCATGAATGCTGGCTTTTGTATGTTAGAAACTGGCTTCTGTCGCCAGAAAAACGCCGTCAATGTTCTAGCCAAAAATTTGGTTGTATTTGCTCTCGCCACCATCGCATTTTGGGCAATTGGTTTTGGCTTGATGTTCGGGGATGGCAATGACTTAATTGGCACCAGTGGCTTTTTCCTCAACGGAGCAGATAACAGCCCCGCGACGGGAGATGCTTATCAAGGCATCTTTGGTTCTCTTAAGTGGGCAGGCGTACCGCTGAACGCCAAGTTTTTATTTCAGCTAGTATTTGCGGGAACCGCTGCCACGATTGTCTCTGGAGCTGTTGCAGAACGGATTAAGTTTGTTGACTTCTTAATCTTCAGTCTCTTACTCGTGGGTATCGCCTACGCCATTACCGGACACTGGATCTGGGGTGGTGGCTGGCTGGCAGATATGGGTTTCTATGATTTTGCTGGTTCAACCGTGGTTCACTCAGTGGGTGGCTGGGCTGCCCTAATGGGAGCAGCATTTTTGGGGCCACGCATCGGTAAATATCAGGGTGGTCAAACCCTTGCCATCCCCGGTCACAACATGAGTATAGCCACCTTGGGCTGTTTAATTCTGTGGTTGGGCTGGTTTGGTTTTAACCCAGGTTCAACGATGGCTGCCGATCCCAATGCGATCGCTCACATTGCTCTGACAACCAATATGGCCGGTGCTGTTGGTGGAATTGCCGCTACAATTACAGCTTGGGTTTACCTGGGTAAGCCGGATCTTTCAATGATTATCAATGGCATTTTGGCTGGTTTGGTTGCCGTTACAGCATCCTGTGCTTACATCAGCATTGGCAGTGCTTTCATTATTGGCCTGGTTGCCGGAGTTGTGGTGGTTTTCTCCGTTACCTTCTTTGACAAAATTAAAATTGATGACCCCGTAGGCGCTACCTCAGTTCACCTCATCTGTGGCATCTGGGGTACTTTAGCAGTGGGTTTATTCGCTGTTGGCCCAAATGTAGCAACTTACTCTTGGTATACGACAGGTCCTGCTAAAGGCTTACTATTGGGCGGTGGTCTAACACAGGTCATTCCTCAAGTTGTTGGCATTCTTGCCGTAGGAGGCATAACCGTTCTCCTGAGCACGATATTCTGGTTGGCGCTTAAGGCTACCCTGGGTGTCCGAGTATCTCGCGAAGAGGAAATCCAAGGCTTAGATATTGGGGAACACGGCATGGAAGCCTACAATGGATTTGCTAAGGAAGCAAGCACAGTTGGGTTTGCTGATAGTGATACCTACAGTGGTATGACTAAACGCTCAGGTGATTTACCCAGTAGCTTGTAGGAAGCTTTTAAAAGTAGCGTTTGCAGCTCGATTTTATAGATACCGACCCAGACCCCGACTTTTAGGGATCTGGGTCGGTTCTGTTTTTATGTAATCTATGATACAGAATTTATCCCTTCCTAATTCGTTGAATTAGATTTGCTTATCCCAACAGTAAGACGATTGCAAGGAACCAAATAAGTGCTCAAGAAAGTTCTAATTGCTTGGATAATCTCACTGTGTCTGCTGCTGGGTGGTCCTTTTGTGGAAAATGCACTGGCTCAAGATGCCTCTCCCAGTGCATCTCCGGCTGCTCAAGTAACCACACCAGCATCGGCTTCGCCTGCACCATCTACTCCTGAAGATGCTTCTCGTCAAGAAGCTTCGCCAGCAGAATCTGCTGCTCCTACGATCGATACTGGCGATACAGCATTCATGCTGGTTTCGTCAGCACTCGTACTTTTGATGACACCAGGGCTGGCGTTTTTCTATGGGGGACTGGTGCGATCGCGCAACGTTCTCAACACCATGATGATGAGCCTCATCCTCATGGCACTGGTAGGTGTGACATGGGTGCTTTGGGGTTATAGTTTAGCCTTTGCACCCGTTGCCTTAAATCCTGGAGCCGATCCCGCTTATACAGCCAACCCCCTCATTGGTGGCTTAAACTGGCTGTTCTTGAACAACGTCGCCTTCGACGCACCAGATCCAGTGGGTTATGCTGGCACAATTCCGCACCAAGTCTTTATGGTTTACCAGATGATGTTCGCCATCATCACACCAGCCCTAATCTCAGGGGCGATCGTGGAGCGGATGAGTTTCAAGGCATATTTCTGGTTTGTAATTCTTTGGTCTACCTTTATCTACCCTCCCTTAGCTCACTGGGTTTGGGGCAAAGGCTGGATCGGTACTTTAGGCGCTTTGGACTTTGCTGGCGGTACAGTCGTACACATCAGCTCTGGCGTTTCTGCTTTAGTCGCGGTGTTGGTGATTGGTTCACGCAAAAACTACCCAACGCAACCCGCTGCACCTCATAACGTACCCTATGTATTACTGGGAATTGGCTTGCTCTGGTTCGGCTGGTTCGGCTTTAATGCCGGTAGTGCTTTAACAGCAGGATCATTGGCAACTGTAGCCTTTGTGGCGACGATGGTAGCCAGTGCGGCTGGGGGTCTTACCTGGATAATTTTAGAATGGGCACTGAGGAGCAAACCAACCGCGATTGGAATTGCGAGCGGCTTTTTAGGAGGGCTGGTAGGTGTTACCCCAGCCGCAGGATATGTGACTCCCATTGGGGCTATCCTCATCGGTTCAATCACCTCTCTTTGCTGTTTCTTTGCTGTCAGCATCCGGGTAAAGTTGCACTTTGATGACTCTCTGGACACCTATTCTATCCACGGTGTCGGTGGTACGGTGGGCGCAATTTTGACAGGTATTTTTGCCACTAAAGCAGTTAATGAGGCAGGAGACAATGGCTTACTGTATGGCAATCCAGGGCAATTGGTAGAACAAATAGTGGGTGTAATCGCAACTTATATATTTGCGGCAGCTGGCACCTTTGTCATCCTCAAGATTCTGGGCGCTGTCATGAGCCTGCGGGTCAAGCCTATGGCTGAAGACCAAGGTCTGGATATCAACGAACATGGTGAAGAAGGTTATGGAGAGGAATTTACTTCTGGGTTTAGTTTTATGGATAAAACAGCCTGAACCCAGGTAAAATCTGATTCCAATCCTGCTGAATCTGATAAGCGTGTCTACTCTTCTGAAGACTTTTCCTACTTGGGCCTTGTTATCCCTAGCTTCTAATAGGTTGTTGATGCTTCCTGTTATCCTGTTGTTGCTAGGGTATAACAATCTACCTGCTAGCTCCCAAGCTAGTGATGCTACTAAACTTAGCCTTCCTAGTAATAGGTTGCCTCAGATACCTGATTTAGGACCAAGCCAGCAGATGAGTTACGAGCAATGGATAGCCCTGCTGGGGCGGGAAGCTAAGGTAGCAGCCCTAAAACAGCCCCAAAACTTAACCGTATTGGCTGGGGACTCATTGAGCCAGTCGTTTCCTATCACTTTGTTGCCCCCAAAGCGCACTTGGCTCAATCAGGGAATTTCTGGAGAGACTTCCGCTGGGTTGCTGAGACGATTGCATCTGTTTGACCAGACTCAGCCTGAAGTTATTTTTGTGATGATCGGTATCAACGATCTGCTGCGAGGAATGAAAGGCGAAACGGTTTTGGCGAACCAGCAACAAATTATTCGCTACCTACGGCAGGTTCATCCCCAGTCCCAAATTGTCATCCAGTCGATTTTGCCCCACGTTGGGACAAGTTCAACCAAAGAAAGCCGCGATCGCCTATCGAAAATTCCCAACAGCAGCATTCGGGAAATGAATCGGAAAATAAGTGCGATCGCCGCCCAAGAAGGCGCACTTTATCTAGATTTACAACCGCTGTTTACAGATGCCCAAGGCAATTTACGACCGGAACTGAGTACAGATGGCTTGCACCTGAGTCGCCAAGGCTACTTGATTTGGGGAGCAGCCCTCCAGAGCTTTAGCCCCTTAAAGCTACAATAAGCAACTATCAACCTGCATAGTTGTCTAGGTATTTTATGGGCGGGTGAAATTAAGCTAGTGATAGCAGTCATCTCAGGGACAGTTGCTAAATGGATACGAAAGCCTTCAAACGGTCACTCCAACAGTCGGAAAATTACCATCGCAAGGGATTTGGTTACGAAACAGAAGTAGCCGATGCCCTCAAGTCAGAATATCAAAGCCCTTTAATTCAGCAAATCCGAGATAACAACTACAGGCTGCAACGCGGTAACGTCACTATCCGGCTTGCAGAGGCGTTTGGCTTTTGTTGGGGCGTTGAGCGAGCTGTGGCTATGGCTTACGAAACCCGCCAGCATTTCCCCACACAGCGGATATGGATTACCAATGAAATTATTCACAACCCTTCTGTGAATCAGCGCTTACGAGAAATGCAGGTTGGGTTCATATCTATAAGCGAGGGCGAGAAAGATTTCTCCGTTGTTGACACTGGTGATGTAGTGATTTTGCCCGCGTTTGGGGCTAGCGTTCAGGAAATGCAGCTGCTCAACGATAAGGGTTGCACAATTGTCGATACAACCTGTCCTTGGGTTTCCAAAGTCTGGAATACCGTTGAGAAGCATAAGAAAAAAGATTATACCTCCATCATCCACGGCAAATACAACCACGAAGAGACAGTGGCCACCAGTTCGTTTGCTAATAAGTACCTGGTGGTGCTGAATATGGCACAGGCCGAGTACGTCTGTAACTACATTCTTAACGGGGGCGATAGGGATGAATTTCTAGCTAAATTTAGCCGTGCTTACTCCCTTGGGTTTGACCCTGACAAAGACTTAGAGCAGGTTGGCATTGCTAACCAGACGACGATGCTCAAGAGCGAAACCGAGCAAATCGGCAAGCTGTTTGAGCGCACGATTATGAAGAAGTATGGTCCAACTCAGCTAAATGAGCATTTTCAAAGTTTCAACACCATCTGCGATGCCACGCAGGAACGGCAGGATGCCATGTTCCAGCTAGTGGAAGAAAAGCTAGATCTGATGGTAGTGATTGGTGGTTTCAACTCCTCAAATACCACTCACCTGCAAGAAATTGCCATTGAGCGCCATATTCCTTCTTATCACATCGACAGTGCCGAGCGTATTGGCTCAGGAAATCGTGTTGAGCATAAGCCACTGAGTGGAAATTTGGAAGTAAAGGAAAATTGGCTACCGGATGGTTCAATTGTAGTGGGGGTTACTTCTGGAGCTTCTACGCCGGATAAGGTCGTGGAGGATGCGATAGAGAAGATTTTTGAGATTAAGGCAGCTCCTGTAGGGGTTGGCTCATAGCTAAACTTCAGACGTAAAAAGCGATCGCTTCTGCTATCTTGCATCTGATTTTTAAGTGGTGCAGTTAGATGAGGGATCGTCAGCTATCGGAAGGCTCCGGTGAAATCCAGTAGAGACGTTCCGGCGGACGTCTCTACGACTCTTAATCCTAAGAGTTGGGGGTGTTCTAGATACTTTCTTAACAAGTCGATTTAGTTTCAGGAGATTCAAATCATGTCACCAGAAGCAATTGAAAAAGTTGTTGCTGCCTACTTTACCAACATGGAAGCAATGAATCCAGACGGGTGGGTCGAAAACTTTGCAGAAGATGCCATTACCTACGATCCAGTGGGAAATCCACCCAGCAAAGTGCATGAGGATTATCAGAATTTCTTCGGCTTACTGAAGAGTGCATTTGAGAAACTAGAAATATCAAAAGACAATGTTTTCATTGCCGGAAATAGCGCCGCAGTCAAGTGGACAATGCGGGTAGTCGGAAGAAATGGCAAGAATGCCACTACTGAGGGAATTAGTGTTTTTGAAATTAACGACGCAGGAAAGATTCAACAGGTGTCTGCTTACTGGAATGAAGCGCATCTGATGTCCCAATTGAAAGGTTAGCTGCGAAAGTAATAACCAAGCTTTTACTTGTATAGCAATCCTTCAGTTAGCTTTTAGCAAACATACAGAAAGTAGAGACGCCCTGACAGGGCGTCTCTGGGTGCATTAGGGTAAGGTCGATTGTCAAGCACTCTTATGGCAACTGCTATAAAAACATAAATTTGGCAAAATTAGGATAAGGCTCCTGCTGCTATAAAGACACAGGAAAAAATATTATTTGTGGTTTCAAATCTAGGAAAATGTAGCGGCATCGCCATAGGTTCGCCGCCAGTTTTCCGCTTGCTGAAATTTGATTTTTGCCGCTTGTGCTGCTTCCTTATCTTCAGTGCGATCGCCAATCATTAAAACCTTATTTGGTGAGTGCCTCTCTATCGCCAGCTTCAACATTCCTGCGTTAGGTTTACGAAATTTTCCAGACTCTCGGTGCTTGCTGTAATTATCAACTTCACCGCGAGTTACACAAAAACACTTCCTCCCCTCAAAATCTGGGCAAAAATAAATCTCTTCTATCTCAGGTAATAAATTTAAAGTATATTGCTGCTCTTTTATACAACTTTGAAGAGACTTTTTGCCGCTGGCAACACCCGCTTGATTTGTTACGCCAACAATCTTCCAGCCTGTAGCCGCGAAATAAGCGATCGCTCCTTCTGCACCACTGATAATTTGTTGATCGCGTGGACGCTGGATAAACTTGTTACCTGAGAGGGGTGCCCTCACCGTACCGTCTAAGTCCACTATCAATAAGGGCGATGTCTCTGCGTCCGCCCCTTTGGTTTCAATTGTTGCTGGAGTTTTCTGCGGCATCGCTTAATTGTATCTGCTATCAAAAAACATAGCCGGAAACTTAGATCAGAAGTGAGCTAGAAAAGAAAATGTCCAATCCAAACGATCGCTCCCAATGGGATTTCGGCAGGTTTGTAAAAACGCTTGCCTACTTCGAGGTTATTCCTTTCTTCAACTGCCTAACTAAGTTGCTGCAAGGTCGTACCCAGGATAATAAAGACATATCAGCTGGAGGAAACAGAGTGGGAGTGATACTGGTAGCTGGGGCTACGGGCGGTGTTGGTAAGCGAGTCGTGCGACGACTACTTGAGCGTGGTTATAATGTGCGATCGCTCGTCAGAGATGCCACTAGGGCCAAAGAAATACTTGGCGATAACGTTGAATTAATCGAGGGTGACATCACAATACCAGCAACCTTAACCGCCCAAGTCATGAACGACGTTACAGCCGTGGTGTGCTGTACGGGTGTGAGAGTACAACCTGTCGAGGGAGACACGCCAGATCGGGCTAAGTATTATCAGGGTATCAAGTTTTACCAACCAGAAGTTGTGGGAGACACCCCTGAAAATGTGGAATATCAGGGAGTAAAAAATCTGGTGCAAGCTGCTGCCCAGCATCTGAGTCCAGCAACAGAAAAACTTATTTTCGATTTTACCAAACCATCAGATGAACTCAAAGATACTTGGGGCGCTGTGGATGACGTAGTGATGGGTGGCGTGAGTGAAAGTACCATGCAACTTATCGACAACGCAGCTTTATTCACTGGCAATGTATCTACTGCTAACTCTGGCGGCTTTGCTTCAGTCAGAACCCGAAACCTTGAACCAGCAATTAACTTAAGTGGGTTTGAAGGTATAGAGTTGCGCGTCAAAGGAGACGGGAAGCGATATAAGTTTTTTCTTCGCACCGAGGCAAAATGGGATGGTATTAGCTACGGATATTCCTTCGATACTGCATACAATAGCTGGATAACGGTTCGCATCCCCTTTGCTGATTTAATTCCCGTGTTTCGCGCCAAAACTTTAAAAGAGGCTGAATTAATTAATCCCAGCAAACTTAGTTCATTCCAGTTGATGCTCAGTAAATTTGAGTATGACGGGGAATTAAACCCGAAGTTTGAGCCGGGTGGCTTTGCCTTGCAAGTGGAATCGATTAAAGCTTATGGGGGTGCAACTTTACCACAGTTCGTCATGCTGAGTTCAGCGGGCGTAACTCGTCCTGGACGCCCTGGAATTAATCTAGATGAAGAACCGCCAGCGGTGAGAATGAACGACCAACTGGGGGGAATTTTGACGTGGAAATTGAAGGGAGAGGATAGCGTGCGGGAAAGTGGTGTGCGCTACACCATTATCAGACCCTGTGCGCTCACAGAAGAACCAGGTGGTAAAAACTTGATTTTCGAGCAAGGTGACAACATCAGGGGACAGGTGAGCCGGGAAGATGTCGCTGAACTTTGTATGCAGGCGCTAGAACAACCCAAAGCGTGCAACGTTACCTTTGAGGTCAAAGAGGGAGAAAATAGCGGTTCTAATAATTGGGAAAGCCTATTTTCTAGTCTGCAACCGGACAAGTAATTGTTGCTGCGATAGTAACAAAAGCAGGACTTATATTATGTCCGATTCATTAGTTACGAATTGTAGGTTGGGTTAAACGCAGTGCAACCCAACACCAAAAATCAATGTTGGGTTACTCTGCAATCAGGCTACGCCTAAGTGCCTCAACAGGCTGCTATTGGATTGCAAAAGGAGACAATCATGCTAGGAGCGATCGCCGGGGATATCATTGGTTCAATCTACGAATTTAATAATATCAAGACCAAGGATTTCCCCCTTTTTAGTCCTGGCTCTAACTTCACCGATGACACCATTCTTACGGTAGCCGTTGCCGATACTATCCTCAACGGTGGCGAATACACTGAACGGCTGAAGCAATACCACCGCCGTTATCCCTATCCCTTGGGAGGTTATGGGCAGAAATTTGATCTTTGGGCTTTATCTGACAGTAGTGAACCCTACAACAGTTGGGGTAACGGTTCAGCCATGCGAGTCAGTCCTGTAGGATTTGCCTTTAATGACCTAAATTCTGTATTAAGGGAAGCCAAGCGTAGCGCTGAAGTCACCCACAACCACCCAGAAGGTATCAAAGGCGCTCAAGCAACAGCCGCCGCCATTTTTATGGCTCGTACTGGTAAAAATAAGAGTGAAATCAAGTCTTACATCGAAAATACGTTTGGCTATGATTTGGGGCTAACCATTGACCAGATCAAACCAAGCTATCAATTTGATGTTTCCTGCCAGGGTTCTGTACCTCAAGCTATTATTGCCTTTTTAGAGTCTACTGACTATGAGGATGCGATTCGTAACGCTGTTTCTTTGGGAGGTGATAGCGATACCATCGCTTGTATTACAGGTGGCATTGCTCATGCTTTCTATGGCGAAGTACCAAAGGCGATCGCGAATGCTGCCTTATCTCGTCTTGATGAACTTATACATACTGTGGCTGTGAAGTTCATGTCCAACTACGGCATATCATAAGGTTACTTTCGTTACGGTACCGACCGAACTGGATTACGCAGCAAACTCTTATGTAACAAGCGTTCATTTACCTTACTTTTTGCTATTTTAGTAAAAATGTGCTGAGGCGGACATACTGAAGTGAAGAAGTTAGTGTGAGTGGGCAACCCCTCTGCCCTGCCCAGAAAGAGAAAGCCACTGTCTAGCAGGCTAAAGTAAAAGCGTGCCAAGACTCTAGTTTGGGCTTCAATGTTGAAATATATGAGGGCATTACGACACACCAACAGGTCAATTTTAGACATAGGTGCATCGTCAATCATATTATGACGGCTCCAGAGAATAGAACGACGCAGGTCTTGGCGAAAGACATAGCAATCTTCAGTGCGCTCAAAATACTGATTTAGCAGGGAAGGGGGAATATCAACAACTTCACTACTAAAGTAACGACCAGATCTAGCTTGGGCAAGTGCCTCAGAGTCTATATCCGTGG
Organism: Aphanothece sp. CMT-3BRIN-NPC111; assembly: GCA_019359765.1. Taxonomy (GTDB): domain Bacteria; phylum Cyanobacteriota; class Cyanobacteriia; order Cyanobacteriales; family JAHHGU01; genus JAHHGU01. The sequence goes on along the minus strand of JAHHGU010000004.1, from coordinate 8,369 downwards.
CAAATATTTTCACCCGTTCCCGAAACTGTTCTATCCCCAAAACAGAAGCTAGCGCCATCGCCAGCGTGTAGGCTTCCTCCCCAGAAGCACATCCGGCACTCCATACCCGAATCGGTTCAGACTGGGATTTACCCGCAATTATCCTAGGAACGATCTCAGCAGCCACATAGTCCCAGCATGAAGCATCCCGAAAGAAGCAACTGACGTTGATCTCAATCGTGTTGAAGAGTTCAGTAAATTCTTCAGGATGTACCTCCAGGTACTCCTTGTAATCGCTGTAGTTTTCAATTGCGATCGCCCTCATCCGTTCTTGGAATCGGCGTATTAAGCTAGAACGCTTATAACCAGTGAAATCAAAATTGTGCCGGAAGCGCAGATACTCCAGCAGAGACTCGAAGATGGGGTCAGTCTGTGTGATATTTATCTGGCTGCTATGCAAAGGATTTATACTATTTTAATGCAAAAAAGGCAGATTATCAGTCTGCCTGATCAAGCTTTAGAGCTAAATTCGTATTTTACAAAAAAAGGGCGGGAGCATAAAAGCCCCCGTACTTTAGTCGGGAAACGGATAGTTTCTCAGCGACTTCAGTAGCCCTTTTAAAGAGCGAATGTATAACTCAGCTTATTAACGTCGTGAAAAGTTACGTGAGTTTCCACCGTATCCACCACCACCCGCGGGCTTTCTGTCTTCGCGAGGTTTGGCTTTGTTAACTTTTAGGTCACGCTCCATCCACTCAGCACCATCAAGGGCAGCAATGGCCGCATCTTCTTCAGTATCTGAACTCATTTCTACAAATCCAAAACCGCGAGGGCGACCTGTTTCCCGATCCGTGGGTAGCTGAACCCGCTTAACGGTTCCATATTCGGCGAAGACTTGGCTAAGGTCGTCTTCTTTGACGTCGTAGGATAAGTTGCCTACATAAACTGACATAAAGTCTCTCCAAAATCAGAGTGGTGTAGAGATATCGATTTCGGAGAGAAGCCTGCCAATACCAAAAGGAAAAAACCTGTCAATAAAAAAAACAAACGCTGCAACCGAATTAATTCTCATCTACTAGATTAGCACAGAAAATAAAAAGCTATGGGGGTGGGCAAGCCACTTGGATGGGAGATAGGGGGATGGGGGAGAGCAGCTTTTATCTTGAACCCTTGAGGACAGATGACTCTGGAATTAGTTGCCTCAGTCTTATTCATCAAAGTCAGTAGTTGGGTAGATCAGATTGTTATACTGGCGACTGAAAGACGGTATCCAATAAACCTTTATTTTTAGACAATGCAGCCAACTGACTCTACTAAATTTACTGAGAAAGCCTGGGAAGCTATCGTTAAATCTCAAGATGTGGCTCGTCGCTTCAGAAATCAGCAGCTAGAGGTAGAGCATTTGGCGATCGCACTTTTAGAACAACAAGACGGCGTGGGGTTGGCAAACCGCATCTTGACTCTATCTGGTGTAGATATAGCCCGCCTTACTACCCAACTAGAAGCCTTCGCAACTCGGCAGCCAAAAGTCGCTAAAGTTGACCAACTTTACCTTGGTCGCGGCTTAGATGTGATGTTAGACCGCGCTGAGGAGTCTAGGGCTGCTTTAAAAGATGAGTTTATTGCTGTTGAACATTTATTAGTTGGTTTCGCAGAAGATGACCGAGTAGGTCGTCGCTTGCTTAAAGGCTTCAACTTGGACAGGCTGAAGTTAGAAGCTACCATCAAGGATGTTCGAGGTAGCCAAAAGGTCACAGACCAAAATCCAGAGGGACGTTACGAAGCTCTGGAAAAGTATGGGCTTGACTTGACAGAACAAGCAAAAGCTGGTAAAATAGACCCCGTTATCGGCAGAGATGAAGAAATTCGTCGTGTGGTGCAGGTGCTATCCCGCCGCTCGAAAAACAACCCAGTATTGATTGGGGAACCAGGGGTAGGGAAGACCGCGATTATCGAAGGACTAGCCCAGCGCATTGTTAACGGCGATGTCCCGGAATCATTGAAAAAGCGCACGTTGATTTCCCTGGATATGGGCAGTCTGATTGCGGGTGCCAAATATCGGGGAGAATTTGAAGACCGCCTCCGGGCAGTGCTGCGGGAAGTAACCCACTCAGATGGTCAGATTGTTCTGTTCATTGATGAGTTGCACACTGTTGTTGGTGCCGGTGCCAGCCAGGGAGCGATGGACGCTGGTAATCTCCTGAAACCGATGCTGGCACGAGGCGAGTTGCGTTGCATTGGGGCAACTACCTTAGATGAGTTCCGCCAGCATATTGAAAAAGACGCGGCTCTAGAACGTAGGTTTCAACAAGTCTATGTCAAGGAGCCGTCGGTTGAAGACACTATTTCAATTCTGCGGGGGCTGAAAGAACGCTACGAAGTTCACCACGGGGTAAAGATTACGGATTCGGCTTTGGTTGCTGCCGCCACTCTTTCTAATCGCTACATTACAGAGAGATTTTTACCAGATAAAGCCATAGATTTGGTGGATGAAGCGGCTGCCAAGCTGAAAATGGAGATTACCTCTAAGCCAGCGGAACTGGAAGGGATAGATCGCCGTTTGATGCAGTTGGAGATGGAAAAGCTGTCTTTAGCTGGAGAAAACGAAGGTACTGGCATCTATAAATCATCACGGGAACGTCTAGAACGTATCGAGCAAGAAATTGCGACTCTGGGAGAAAAACAGGAGAAATTCAACTCGCAATGGCAAACGGAAAAGCAACTTTTAGACACTATTAAAACGATGAAGGAGGAAGAAGACGCTCTGCGGGTGCAAGTTGAACAAGCAGAACGGGCTTACGACCTCAATAAAGCGGCTCAACTTAAGTATGGACGTCTGGAAGTAGTGCAGCGCGATCGCGAAGCTAAAGAAGCCTTGCTGCTAGAAATTCAATCTCGTGGCTCCGCCTTGCTGCGCGAACAAGTAACTGAAGCCGATATTGCGGAAATAGTTGCTAAGTGGACAGGCATCCCAGTTAACCGACTGCTAGAGTCGGAACGCCAGAAATTACTACAACTGGAATCCCATCTGCATCAACGGGTTATCGGTCAGCAGGAAGCGGTTTCATCTGTTGCCGCTGCGATTCGTCGCGCTCGTGCTGGGATGAAAGATCCAGGACGCCCCATTGGTTCCTTTCTGTTTATGGGACCGACGGGTGTAGGTAAAACAGAACTAGCCCGCACCTTAGCTCAGTTCCTCTTTGATAGCGATGATGCCCTGGTGCGGATTGATATGTCCGAGTACATGGAAAAACACGCCGTATCCCGGCTGGTAGGCGCACCGCCGGGGTATGTAGGCTACGAAGAAGGCGGTCAACTCTCCGAAGCAATTCGCCGCCGTCCTTACTCGGTTGTACTACTAGATGAAGTCGAAAAAGCGCATCCCGATGTTTTTAACATTTTGCTGCAAGTGCTAGATGATGGGCGGATTACTGATTCTCAAGGTAGAACTGTTGATTTCCGCAACACTGTAATTGTGATGACTAGCAATATTGGCAGCGAGCATATTCTCAGTGTTTCTGGGGATGATGCTCACTATGAAGAGATGCAAAAGCGGGTAACGGATGCTTTGCGATCGCACTTTCGCCCAGAATTTCTCAATCGCGTTGATGACCTGATCATTTTCCACACGCTCAGCCGCAGCGAACTCAGCCAAATTGTCAGCATTCAAATCAAGCGAATTGAGCAGATGTTAGCGGATCAAAAAATTACCATAGAACTATCCACAAGTGCCCAACGCTACCTAGCAGAGGTGGGATACGATCCCGTTTTTGGAGCACGTCCTCTCAAACGAGCCATCCAGCGTGAACTTCAAAATCCTATCGCTACTAAGATCTTAGAAAATACCTTTGTTGAGGGGGACGCGATTGTGGTTGATTGTGTGGATAATACTCTCAGATTCAACAAAAAAGCGCCAGTAAATTTGTTGGAAGCACAAATTGTTCGGTTGTAGTGCAGTAAAGCGTCGCTCTCTGATTAGAGGTACTGCCGCAGTAAAAAAAATACTGTCAATCAAGAGTTTTGTATACTCCCTTGATTGGCATTTTTTTTTACTAAAGTCAAAGAAAAAAACAACAGTAGCAGAATTTAATGAATTTTTTATGAAGAACCTAAATAGAGGATGCGCTATAAAAAATTATCTTGATTAATTCAAGTTACCTTTTAATGTAAAAGCTATAAATTTGGCAAAGTTACACTTGCCAAATTGGCAATTACTATGCATAAAATAACTCTACAACCAGAAGTGAGATAAATCACAGAAGGAAGTAAATCCGAGCAGACTTGTAGGGGAACAAGGCGTGAAGATAGAAAATCGTGGTGTGACAGTATGGTTGACGGGCTTGAGCGGTGCAGGTAAGAGTACGATTACCAAAGCTTTAGAGGAAGAATTGCGATCGCGTGAATGCAAAGTCGAAGTTTTAGATGGGGACTTGATCCGCGAGAACCTAACGAAAGGTTTAGGTTTTAGCAAAGCAGATCGAGACGAGAACATCCGCCGCATTGGTTTTGTCGCTCACCTATTAACTAGAAATGGCGTTGTGGTGCTGGTCTCGGCAATCTCGCCCTACCATGAGCTTCGGGAGGAAGTGCGCCAGCGCATTGGCAATTTTTTTGAGGTTTATGTAAATGCACCCTTGGCTGTTTGTGAGCAGCGCGATGTCAAAGGGTTGTATAAAAAAGCTCGCTCTGGAGAAATTAAGCAATTCACGGGAATTAATGACCCCTACGAGGCACCGCTGAACCCAGAAGTTGAATGCAGAACAGATCTGGAGACTATAGAAGAAAGCGTGTCTAAGGTTGTGGCAAAGCTGGAAGAGTTAGGTTACGTGCCAGAATTAGCGCCGCTTGGCAGAGAGAAGTAATCGCTAATAGTGTGCGGTGTCGGGTATGAATAGAAGGGTTGGCAAAACCCAAAGCCTTATTACCCGATACCTCGCCCTAAAGGGTATTGGGGTCTATCCCCATCTCCCGTAGCTGAGCCAACAGCCGTTCAGCGCGTTGGCGTTCCTGTTCAGCGCGTTGTTCAGCCATTGATGCCCGTTCAACTTCTCGCTGTGCCACTTCTTCTGGAGTGGGTAATCTGTTGCCCTCTTGGTCATACCAGTACAGCCATTCTCGCATCCATCCTTGATAGGTGCCTTGCCCTCGCCCAATTCCTAAATTAATTTCCGGCATCCACACAGGATCGCTTAGTTGCTGAACATATTGCCCATCCACGAGGCGATAGACCTCAAAAGGCGATCGCTTTCGACGCTTACCGCGACCGGGGGCATAAATGACATAGTACAAGATGCCTAATTGAGCGTAGGTTATCTTTTTCTGTTCGTATTCACCGTTGTAGGTTTTAGAAACCACTTCTAGCGCCAACAGGGGAACCACGTTATCTTCTTCCCAGAGAACATAACTCAGCCTTCCCTCTTCCCCAATAAACCGCTCCACACCCAAGCTTAAGAAACCATCCGGTACTAGAGGTGGCTCTCCTAGAGTGTGGTAAATTCCCATATCTACCCCAAAAAACCAGTCCATGCGGTCAGACCATGCCAATGCCAAAATCCCGGACAATAGGTTGGGAATTAGATTTTGGAGTTCATTATCCACGGGGGTATCGTCAGAATCAGGCAGTTCTGCTGAGGTGGGCAGACAATCCCATGGGTTGTACTTTTGTACCATGATGTGCTTCACTTTAACAGACTTGCCACCGATCTTAGCTAAGAAGCAAGATTAGTCAGGCTTTTATTCTTATATACCCATTTTCTCCTTATCTAAACCCCCAAAAGACCCCCGTATCTACGACGGGGGTGGGAAGAAGTCATAAGTCCTGTGTAGGGAAATCCGAATACTCATCGGTGGGCAATCTCATAGCAAAAAGGGGATGCGATCGCTCAAAATCTAACTTTAGCTCCTTTAAGTAATTAACTTAGACAGATGACCATGCTGGAACAAGGCACAATCACTATTCATACCGAGAATATCTTTCCGATTATCAAGAAGTCTCTCTACACCGACCACGAAATCTTCTTGCGGGAACTGATATCCAATGCTGTAGACGCCATCCAGAAGCTCAAGATGGTCTCCTATGCAGGTGAAGTTAGTGGCGAAGTAGGGGAACCAGAAATTCAGATCGCCATTGATAAGGAGAAAAAGACCCTCTCTGTCTCCGATAACGGCATCGGCATGACCGCCGAGGAGGTGAAAAAGTACATTAACCAAGTAGCATTCTCCAGCGCTGAAGAATTTATCCAGAAGTACAAAAAAGACGGCGACCAACAAATTATCGGTCACTTCGGGCTTGGCTTTTATTCCTCGTTTATGGTGGCGAGTCAGGTGGAGATTGATACCCTTTCCTACCAAGAAGGGGCGCAGGCGGTTCACTGGTCTTGTGATGGTTCCCCAGCATTTCAGTTAGAAGATTCCTCCCGTAGTGAGCGGGGCACTACTGTTACCCTGACTTTACAAGAAGAAGAACAGGAATATTTAGAACCAGGTCGCATTCGCCAGCTGGTAAAAACTTACTGTGACTTCATGCCCGTAGCCATCAAGCTAGATGGGGAGATAATTAATAAGCAAAAAGCACCTTGGAAGGACTCGCCGCAAAATCTGAAGAAAGACGATTATCTGGAGTTTTATCGCTACCTTTACCCTTTTCAGGAAGAACCACTGCTTTGGGTGCATCTGAACACTGACTATCCTTTCATTCTGAACGGGATTCTTTATTTTCCCAAGCTCAAGCCGGATGTGGATGTCACCAAGGGGCAAATCAAGCTGTTCTGCAATCAGGTGTTTGTCAGCGACCACTGCGAAGAAGTAATTCCCAAGTTCTTACTGCCGCTGCGGGGGGTGATTGATAGCACCGATATTCCTTTAAATGTCTCCCGCAGTTCCTTGACAAATGACCGCACTGTGCGGAGAATTTCTGATTATATTGCCAAAAAAGTGGGCGATCGCCTTAAGGAAGTCTATCGCGATAACCGGGAAGAATATATCCATTGCTGGCAAGATGTCAGCACCTTCGTTAAATTCGGTGCCCTCAACGACGACAAGTTTAAAAAGCAAGTCGAAGACATTATCATCTATCGCACCACCTACGAAGGCGGAAAGCCGCAAAGCAATCCTGAAACCCCAGCAGTACAGGTGCAAAGCGAAGAAGGTGACGCTTGGCAAGATGTCACCCCAGCCAACGCCGAGTCAGATAATCCCCAACCAGAACTTTCCAATTCCAAATCGTCCTACACAACTCTCAAGGAATACCTAGAGCGCAATAAAGAACGCCACGAAAACCGGGTGTTTTATTGTAGTGATGAAGCGACTCAGGCAACTTATGTGCAGTTGCACATAAGCCAAGGTTTGGAAGTCTTATTTATGGACTCCTTCATTGACACCCACTTCATCAGCTTCTTAGAACGGGAATATCCTGATGTCAAATTTGCTCGCGTAGACGCTGATTTAGACGAAACGCTAATTGACCAAGACAAAGCTGGGGAAATTGTTGACCCCAAAACAAACAAAACTCGCAGCGAACAAATCAAAGAGCTATTTGAGAAAGCCATCAATAAGCCCAAAGTGAATATTCGCACGGAAGCATTGAAGTCAGACAATCCCCAAGGAACGCCACCAGCGATGGTGCTATTACCAGAGGTGTTACGGCGTCTTCGGGAAATGACTGCCATGATGCAGCAGCAAACAAGCGAGTTTCCTGAAGAACATATCTTGGTTGTTAATACAGCACATCCACTGATCCAGAACCTAGCAAATCTGAGCCAGGGTACGATTCTCCAAGGTGAAGGGGAATCTCCTACAGGTCAACTGGTTAATTCAATCTGCCAGCATGTCTACGATTTAGCACTGATGACTCAAAAAGGATTTGACGCTGAGGGTATGAAATCTTTTGTGGAGCGGTCTAATCAGGTGCTAACACACTTGACAGAACGTTAATTAACCGAAGTTGCAACCCAGATAGGATCGTTTCCAGCATATAGGGTGGGTACTACCCACCCTATATTTTTTACCGCTATATAGCAGTGGACACATCGCTGAGGACAAACTAACTTTGGTCAAGACGTTCCATCGGAGCGTCTTGAGTATATTCATATATGTCCTAACTGTCTTGGCTTATGGTTGCGGATTTTAGGTAAGGGAAGAGTGCAGTCACAGGCAATTGATGAACTAGAGGGACTGCCTTCTGAGCATCCGTTTCGTAATAATGCACTTTTGTCGCTGTCTAATTTGCGTAGTAACTTAGAAGAAAGTGCTTCACTAGATGTAGAGGACAGGGAGTTAATTATGCGGTTATCGAAAATTTTGGGTCTAAAACCCCGTCCTTCTAGGACGGCTTTTATTTGTCTTTCACTTGGTTAACTATCGTCCACACGTTCGATAACTATTTGCTATAC
>JAHHGU010000003.1 GCA_019359765.1 Aphanothece sp. CMT-3BRIN-NPC111 | reverse complement strand
GCACCCAACACACCTGACGTGCGGTCACAACTTGGATAACTTCTGCATAAAGACGAGCATTGTCATCCTCTAAACAAACAATCTGGCAAGGCTGAAAGTTATATACCGAACCGATTGATGCTTGCTTCACTTCAAACTCAAAACTCAAAACTCATAACTCAAAACTCATAACTCATAACTCTTAACTTAAAACTCTTAACTTAAAACTCTTAACCTTTAGGTAGTAGCTGGCTGAGCCTCTTGATTAATCATTTCTCGGAACTGAATTACATCCTGACGGGGATCGGCGTGGCTAACCCGAACTTCCAAGCGATCGCCCAATGCTACTGAGCGCTTGAAACGCATAGCCAACTCCAAACCCAAATCCTCTAACAAAATCAATACCAAGTTGTCGTCTTCCCGCAGCCACCGCAGTACAAGCGCCTGCCACACCTCATCGGCATGACGCCGTAGGTACTCCAACCCCCAGTAACGATTCGTTTGACGTTCCACCAAGGTGGCCTCATAGGCGGCGGTGCTGACACTCAGCATAATTTCTTGGAGCTTTTCAGCTGAGAAGGGCAACTCGTCTCCGCGCAAGTGAGCCTTAATCTGAAAGTGCGCCAGCAAATCAGTATAGCGGCGGATAGGAGACGTTACCTGTGTGTATGTCTCCAAACCCAAGCCCGCGTGCCGTCCTGGTGTGAGACTCATTTCACTGCGAGGCATGCAACGGCGCATCGCACAAAACCGGACGGGACCGGCAGGCAGCTGTAGTAATTCTTCTTCTGAGGGGAGTTCTGGTTGGGGCTGACTGCGATATGGCAAGGGGATTTTCTGCTCCTGACCATAGCGAGACGCCACCTCACCAGCTAGGATCATCATTTCTGCCACTAGCTGTCGCGACGGTGAATCGTCTAAAACATTAATGGTGATTTCTTCACCATCTACCTTGATTAAAGCTTCCGGCATGCTGATGCTAATAGAGCCTTGGGATTGACGCCAAGTTCGGCGCAGCTTTGCCAGAGTTGCGAGCGTCCCTATTTCTGGTTCTGCCTGGATGCCCAGTTGTAGCATCTCATCGACATCTTCGTAAGTTAGGCGATACGTCGGCTTAATCAAGCTGGCATGAATGCTGTATTCCTGGACAGCGCCAGTTTCATCTAAAATGACACCAAAACTTAGGGCATAACATATTTTCCCCTGCACCAGACTCATGGGGCCTGTTGCCAGAATGGGCGGGAACATGGGAATCATCCCTGTGGGCAGATAAAGCGTGGTGCTGCGCCGTCGAGCTTCTAAGTCGAGTTCGTCCCCTGGCGATACTAAGCGGGTGGGATCGGCAATATGTATCCAGATCCGAGTTCGCTGTCCATCGGCGAGGGCTTCCACGCTCAAGCCATCATCAATCTCCTGGGTAGTTTCATCGTCAATGGTGTAAACCTTGAGATGAGTGAGATCCAGCCGATTTAATTCCGAATCTGGAGGCGGAGAATCCACGACTAGTTGGGCCATTTCTACCACCTTATTAGGAAACTGAATAGGAATTTGACTGCGCCGCAGAAATAGATTCTCGTGACGGCTCCACAAGCCCAGAGCCACCAGCAAGTCAAAGGCGCTTTCATGGTTTTGAGGGCGTCCTAAAGCTGCTAGAACATCAAAAGCAGGACGAGATGCAAACTCTGGCTGAAGGACAAGCCGTTCCAACATCTCGATGCGAGGGCGATCGCTCTCCTGCCACTCTACTACCTCACCAGCTAGTCCTTTCTGCACCCGCATCAAAAATTCCTGCTGCTCTCGACGCCGCTGCTCTCCCACTTCCAGTTGATGTTTCAGTTCTGCTACCTGAGCCGAACTACGAGGCTCGTAGCAGTCGCTTTTTTGTTTGAAGTAGAGCTTATCCTCTGAGAGCAAATAATGAGATGCATAGCATAAATGCGGGCTGCGATCGGAAAACAGCAGAGACGCCATAGCTGGCGGGTCAACCGTTTCCCCATCCTCTACCAATATTTCCCAAGCCACCTCTAGGCTGGAAGGATCGAGGTAGGGTTGTACCTGTTTGAGGAAACCAGAAATATCTGAAGGCTTATAAGTTTCACCCAGAACCTCATAGGTAATTTTCCGAGGATGGAGGGTGTGGGATTGACCGCGATCGTCTATCACAATCCAGTGCTTTTTGCCCTCTGGACGGTCTGCTACGGCCAGACGGCGCTCTCCATTCTGCCAAAATTCAATTAGCGTTCCCTTCTCCACCCGTTTTAATTACCCCGGTAGAATTAATTGCACACCTCTTATCCAGTTTATCCTTTTGGGGCTGGTGATGGGTGATTGGTGATTGTTAAGCTCATCCGCACCAGCCCTTGTCAGGGATTTCACGTAGGGGCGGCGGCAATTCTGACCCTGGTTGAAACACGGGGGCTTCTTCGCCGCCCCTTTTTGGCGATTGGTAAGACAGCCATTACCTATCACCTTTGCGATCGATGACCGACTTCCACAATTAATATTTAATTACGCCCACCTACTTAGAAGCAGGCAATACCCACATCAGTGTGGGTATCCCCAACTGAACTACTGCTCAGTCGGGGAAAATGTCAATAATAATTCGTAATTGATAGTTAGTAATTCGTAATTACAATCAGTAGGGGCATGTACCCAATCAAATTACGAATTACGAATTACGAATTATTTTGGTCAACCTTCTTTGTTAATGAAAGGCAACAATGCGATAAGACGCGATCGCTTAATTGCTTTTGCCAGGTCGCGTTGTTGCTTCGCTGTTAGACCAGTAATGCGGCGCGGCAGGATTTTACCCCGTTCGGTAATGAATTTACGTAACAAATCGACATCTTTGTAGTCGATGGGGTCTTCAGGTTTGATGGGGGAAAGACGTTTGCGATAGTAAGTCATAAGCAGCTGTTAGCTAGCGGTCAGTGGTTAGTTGAGAACAAACAACAAACAAGAACTATTTAATTTCCTTGTGGGCTGCGTGTTTGTTGCAGTGAGGGCAGAACTTTTTAATTTCTAGCCGTGCCGTAGTGTTACGGCGGTTTTTTGTGGTTGTATAGCGGGAAACACCGGGCGATCGCTTGTTTGAATTCGTGCGACACTCGGTGCATTCCAACGTAATAATGATCCGGACACCCTTCTTCGCTGCCATCTGAAATAATCCCGCTGAGTACTCCCGCCACCTTTGCTTTTGGTGGGAGGGGAAAGCGGGGCGGGGTATGCCGCTTTCCTGTAAATAATTGGTTGCCCGTTTTTACATTAGGCAGGTTACCGGAGCCAAACCTTGTCTGCTTACGCAGTACGCCCCCGCTTCCAGGGGCTACGTTTGCTTCACCAATGTTATCTAGGCTTTTGGGATTCAGGACACTGGCTTAACCCGCGTCAACCTGTTTTAATCCTTTGGCATCCTCTACGACCAACCCTGACGGGTATGTACGCAGATTACTTGCTGTTTCTCCGGCTCACGTCTAGACTTGTGAGCATTTGCTCACACAATCCCAGATCAGAACGCCTCAACAGGCAATTTGTTTAATGTCCACGACGTTGCCCGCCGCAGACACAGCACTTGTCAAGCCTTACAGCTACATTTCTACCCTCGGCGTGTGTCTTTGTTCCAGCCTGTATGGGGTGCCCCCAGACTTAGTACCATTGGTATTTTACCAGCTCCGTTGGTCACAGATTGGCTGTCTGAGGAACCCAGACAGCCAATCTGTGACCCAAGAGTGCCTCCTAGCGTTACGTCTTGCGTCGCAGCGCTGGGGCGATAAGGTATACCTTGTTTGGTCTTAGGCTGGTCAAATTAGACTTTTTCAAGTCCTGCCATATCTAAACCGATATGGCAATCGGTGGTTGACCATTGGGATTGTAATTATACACAAATTACTATTGTTTTAGGCGACGGGTAGCCTGAGCAAGCAACTTTTTGATTCTCAAGTCGAGAGAAAATCCTCGGTGTGTCGCCACCACAGCCGTTCGCGCCAGACGGTCATGGAGTGTTTGCTGGCTTCTTGAATCTGCCAAAGCCACGCCATAATCTACCGCCAGAGGGGCACTCAGCAGTAGTAAAGAAATGCTATTAGCAAGACCGATGCTCAGACCAAGCAATGCCAGTATGGAGCCAAAACCAGTGAGACCCTCTCGCTTGGATAGCTCCAAAAGACCGGGTGTTTTACCAAATTTGGCATCGATAACTTTCATATCCAAAGCCCAGCGACCCAAGCTCTGCCCCTGGTTTTTCGCCACCAGCACTACTCTCATACCCAACCATGCCACTATAAAAACCAGCAGTTGAGAAAGAGTATTTCCCCCAAGTAACAAAGTAACTAGCCAAACACTCACAAAATCAATCATGAAGGCTGCGGCCCGTCGCTGAATTGGAACTTTGGGTCTTCCTGTGTAAGCGAGTTCAGTAGTCATAGAAGATGGGGCGTCCAGACTGGATAATTGCAGGGGAAATTGCGGCTGAGTACCTCGTCTATGCCTAAGAGCCTATCCAAAAAATCCCTTTCAGTAGCTGAATATGTACTGGTATCTGTGTTCATCTGTGTTTATCTGTGGTTAAAAATATCTTAAAACGACTTTGCGGATAGGTTCTAAGCAGGAGCAGGCAGGAAAGCCGCTCAATGTATAGCACTCACCAATATTTCATTGTGATATCGTAAATTATAGTAAAAAAAGACGTTGATTTATATTACTGAAAAGAACCAAATTCGAGGATGGAATGCAGGAGAGTTTGAAGCTCTCCTGGCGCTTTGCCACCTCTAGAATAATATGTTCAATCTTGGGTTATACAAAACACGACAATACTTTTTCAATTACAGTCACCATCTAGGCGAATAATTCATCTCCCATCGCGTTCAAGAGAATGAAAACTAGAAAAGACATCATACATATGTTGCTCAGCATACGCTAAAAATAGTTAACTGCTGCTTTGGGTAATTCTTAACATTGCCGTAAAACTTCGTTATTAAAAATTCTCGCCCATACAAATACATGGGTGTGGAGTTAAAATTAAGCGATTAGCTATTAGTACCTTAGCTACCAACCAGCACCAGAGATAATAGCTAAGAAGTACTTGTGTTTGGATTAATTACTTTCTTCCCAGGAGCAGAAATGCTAAGTAATATGCTGCCGGTAAAACAAGCAGAGGAAATCATTCTCGGTTTAGTGCAACCTCTGGATAGACATCAAGACAATGAGATTGTAGACTTATCATCTGCCGCTGGTCGTATTCTGGCTGCACCAGTGACAAGTCATCTAGATTTTCCCCACTGGGATAACTCCGCGATGGATGGATATGCTGTGCGATTCGCAGATGTGCAAAACTGTGATGAAAAGCAACCAGCAGTGTTGGAAGTTGTAGAAGAAATTCCAGCTGGATACCAACCTCAACGTTCGATTCAACAAGGGCAGGCAGCGCGTATTTTGACGGGTGCTGTAATGCCAGCTGGTGCAGACACTGTGGTGATGCAGGAGGAGACAAGGGCGGAGGGCGATCGCGTGTTTATTCTTGCGGCACCAGAATCTCAAGCATATGTACGTCATCAGGGCGCTTTCTACAAAGCTGGGACACCACTACTGCCTGAGGGAATAGTTCTCCAAGCCCCAGAAATAGCCGTACTGGCAGCTGCCCAATGTACCCAGATGGCAGTCTACCGCCGTCCCCGTGTGGCAATTCTTTCTACTGGCGATGAGTTGGTGACGCCCGACCAACCCCTGCAACCAGGTCAGATTGTAGACTCGAATCAGTACGCCTTGGCTGCCTTGGTGGCACAGATGGGCGGGACGCCTCTGCCAATGGGTATTGTTTTGGATCAGCCAGAGGCACTTAAGGATGCGATCGCACTTGCTGTGGCATCGGCCGATGTCGTTCTTTCCTCCGGTGGCGTTTCAGTGGGTGACTATGACTATGTTGATGAAATTCTGGCTCAGCTAGGTGCCCAAATTCACATTCGTGCCGTTGCTGTAAAACCAGGTAAACCCCTGACAGTTGCCACGTTTTCAACCGACTCTGCCTCTAATCAGAAATCGGTGTTGTACTTTGGTTTGCCAGGGAATCCTGTTTCATCTCTGGTGAGCTTTTGGCGATTTGTACAACCAGCGCTCAAGAAACTTTCTGGACGGGCAGGGGATTGGGAACCAGTATTTGTCCAAGCGCGTTCCCGCCACGATTTGCACTCCGATGGTCAGCGGGAAACTTACCTCTGGGGGCGTCTGGATTTAGTCGCCGGTGTTTATGAATTTGAGCTTGCTGGTGGTCGCCATAGTTCAGGAAATTTAATTAACATGGCGCAAACTAGCGGCTTGGCGGTTCTGCCAGCGGGTCAAGCATTTATTCCAGCTGGTGAACCAGTGCAAGTTTTAGCTGTTAGCGGTTAGCTTCTGCTATGCACTAGTGCAACAACGAGTAGACCTGACCATCAATTAGCAGCCGTGTAATTCCTTTTGCTTGCAGATGGGAGCAAGTCTTCTGGAGCATCCTACCATCAGGAATTTTAATCACTCGCTGAGTACGGTTGGAAAAACGACGAGCCACCCTGTGGTTGTCAAAAATCGGCAGTGTTTTCTGTTGAACTTCTGCGGCGGGAATTTTTCCCAGGTCGCTAAAGTCCTTAAGGGGCTTGGCGATTAGCTCGGCAGCGCGGTCAACTACCAAGTAGCACGTTTTAGGAAGAGATGCCTCAGATAGTGGTAAAACTTGAACGTTAGCGCCGCGATCGGTGATAAATGTTTCTACTTGATTCTGACTGGCAGCGTCCGCTGTGTCATCTGTGTCATCGTCCCAGTCGTCCTCACCGATGTCTTCTAAATCATCATTCTCATCATCATCATCGTCTAAATCGCTTAGATCTTCCCCTAGCATCTCCTCTAAGGCATTGACTTCTGCTTGATCGGGGCCTGAGCCTAGCATCTCCTCTACGCCACTGGCTTCTGCCTCATCCGAAGCTTCTCTTTCGTCAATAAATTCTATGGTGGTTTCCTCTGGCTCTACCGGGATGTCCAAGCTTTGTATGGGTGCTTCTGCCGCCTGGTCTTCCATAGCTGCTGGTACCGCTGAGGAACGGCGGCGTAGGCGTCTGGAAGCCAGGGTTGATGCGGATAATTCAATGTCAGGAGCTAGCGGCTGGCTGACCGCCTCAGGTATAGCCTCCTCAGGTATAGCCTCCTCAGGCAGAGTCTCCTCAGGCAGAGCCCCCTCAGGCAGAGCCTCCTCAGGCAGAGTCTCCTCAGGCAGAGCCTCAAAACCAATATTTGGGGTGCGAGTGGTACGCTTTTGCTGTATAAGCGCGTCGTATTCTTTCTCTGACAAGCTGCTTTTCAGGAGGCGGCTAATCGTCGAGCTACTGACGCCATAGCGACTTGCCAGAGTTGAGGTTGTCTCTGGTAGTTGCCGATACAGGTTAATGATGTCGTGTTTGTCTGAATCAGAAAGTTTTCTAGGACTCATATAGCTTTCCTAAGCCCGTCTACGCCCACTACGGCGGGCACGGCTGGAGGTGTCATATTCCAAAGCAGCACCGATAGCAAACAGAACCCCGCTGAACACCCAAAAGACTTCCAGTATAAAGCCCCTTTGGTAGTCAGGAATATTATTTTGTGCATAGTTAAACCACATATCTGCAATGTAGAGCGAAAACGCTGCCGCTGCAATCATCCGCCAAGACTGGGCAAAACGCCCACCCCAAAACGCTAGCAGCAGGAGCGCGGAAATAATCAAAAGGAAAACATCGCAAATGACATAGAACCAACTCAGGGGGGGAGACAGAGGAGTGAGTTTTTTTTCCAGAGATAAAGCCCAGGCGGGAGGCTGATTTTCGGAGGTAGAATCTGTTGGGGGCTTCTGGAGGGCAGGTTTCGTTGCCGCAGATATTACCTGTTTTACCGTTGGTTTTACCGTTGGTGCCTTTAGGGCAGTCCGCTTCTTGGGGGAAGCAACAGGAGATACCTGTACAATTGCCGATTTCGAGACAGCAGCGGGTGATTCCTGTGAAGTTGGCGGTGTGGAAGTAGAAACCCAGACACCTAAGGCTACACCGCCTGCCGCGATCGCCGCAACAATTACCCACTGCCAAATCTCAAGATTCAGACGCCTAGGGAGAAGGACTAGAACCATGCCCCAGCTGAGAAACAAATAAAAAGCTATATAAAACAGAGATCCTGGCGACACATCGGGAGCTAGCCCCCAATACATCTCCCACCAGCCAAACAGCAATTTTCCTATAAATAATGACAGCATCGCCAGACCAATTCGCAGCCAAACATTACGCCCACTGGCAATATTCGGGCTGCCCCAATTTCTAAAACACAGTAAAGCTGCGAGTATAAAGGGCATCTGTTCAAAAATGTAGGTACCAATTAAGTACCATAGCGAACGCTTCTCCCCAGGCACGGGAATGCTAAACAAAAGGAAAAACAACAGCGCTAGCACAGCCCAAAGAATTCCAGTATAGACAACTGTCTCAACTGCCAGAATCGATGGATAACGGGATAACTTTTCTACTTGGGAGCTGCTCATAGGGCTTCAAAAAAGAATAGCTAGCGAGGAGAAGCAGAAAGGCCACTTATAAAAGGGGAGACTTTGAACAATTACCTTGATGCCAGCCAGTATCGCATTTCGCTCCTGGTCATGGCACATTTGTGAAATCTTTTCTAGATTATCCCCATAGCTTACCAACGAGAGATTGTTTCAGCCAATCAAGAAATTGAGTTTGTTCAGCATCTGGCATATCTTGTAAAGTACCCCTGACTCCCTCAGCAAAGTGGGTATTGCCGAAATACTCTTTCCCTAGGCGATGAAGTTCTTGCAACAGGGTAATGAGATGATGTTCCTCCCACAAGGGAACTTGGAGGCTAGTGAGTGGGTTTATCGTTAGTAAGTGATTTACAGCTTTCGGCGAATCGGCTTGCGGAAAGTGACCTTGCCGAAAGACTTCGAGCAGATCTTTTTGAAATAATCCAGCTTGTCTAGCACCTAGGAACTCTTCTAAATCTATAAAAACCGTTTGCAGCAGCAATAGACAAGCTTGAGTCAACACAGTTATTTTTGTACTAGTAGTAGCCTCATTAGCCTGCGACTCTAGACGAATTTTGCCCCAGATACTGTAGCGCTCCGGCTCTTCCAACAAAACGCACGCTTTGCCACGATTGTCCGTGAGATCTCGCCAGAAGGCTTTGGCTTCTTCTCCCTGACTGGCACCAAACGCCTTAATCAAGCGAAACCTCTGCCCTTGATAAGTCAGAATCGGGATTTGCCTGTCGTGCTTCGGGTGCTGAATGCTAGAGATTTCAACCTGCTGCCTTTTTAAAATAAACATGACACTGACAAATGACTCCTGACAGGGTTGGGCGTACTGTGGGGGTAACTGTAATTGCTTAGCAACTCTCTATAAAACTCTAGCGTGAGAACCTCGGTCATTCATGCAGAGGATGAAACGCAGCCGCAGCTGAGAGAGTACGTCAAGCTGGCTTGTAGTGTACTATTGACAAACAAGACGAGAGGCTGAGTGGATTATTGAAGTAAGCGGGCATCGTGGCTGGCTTTGCGCCTAGAAGCCGGGATAAAATTTTGATACCATTAAGTTCACTGGTCTAGAAAGCCAGTTATTCTACTAATATATGAAAGCTGCTGCTTTCGTCCGTTAGCCTCAAACTGTGACAAAATGTGTCCAGGAGAGGAAATTTAACCTTTGGGTGCGTAACTCAGGTGGATAGAGTAGCGACCTTCTAAGTCGCCTGTCGCAGGTTCGAGTCCTGCCGCACCCGTTCGATTCAACTATCATAACTACGTTTTTTGAGAGCTTATAGCTCTTAAGTGCAAGTTAAACTATTTTGTTTGATTCTACCTAACCCTATAAAAATCGTGAGTGTACGAAAGCTTTTTTGGGGCATTTTTTAGTAGGGTAAATATTCACTTATATGAATTAAAAATAGACTAATTTATCGTTAGTGCTTGACCTACATCTTATCAATTAGTTTTAGGACAACAAAAAGTTGACAAGCAATCCAATGAAATTACGGCGATACCAGCTTTAGTAGAGATGCTAGAAATAGAGGAAAGTATAATAACTATTGATGCTCTGGCGCGTCAAATTTAGAGGACTCAAACCCTGATAAATTCGTTATTTTGCAAGCCCGTGACGAGGATTGAACTCGTGACCTCATCCTTACCAAGGATGCGCTCTACCACTGAGCTACACGGGCAAAAGATTATTTTTTTTAGTTAGGGTGTTGCGCTATTAACTCAACACTCCTAACTCATTCGTCTTGAAGTGGTGGGCCGGGCTGGATTTGAACCAGCGTAGGTGATAACCAGCGGATTTACAGTCCGCCCCCATTAACCACTCGGGCACCGACCCATTTAGCTCACGAATATTAACATTAGCACAACATCTATAAAATATAAAGTATGTTTTTGAATAATTTTAAAAGTGCTGGCTGCTGCCAGCCTGATTCAGGCGATCGCTAAACCCCGAAGACGGCTGGTGGCTCTTCTCACGGGGGAACTGAACTCCGAGGCGGTACCGGGCAAAACTAAGCGCTTTGGCGTCAGTTCTCAGAGAGGCATGCTTTTGGGGAAATGGATTAGCACAGTTAAGAAAATTATACAAGTGCTTTATGAGTTATTTATATTGATCACCTATTGTTATGATTAAAAATAGTGGCATCAATCCGGCGCGACAGACACCTGTGACCAAAAACATACCAGCGACGTCCTCTATTAGGCATTGACAGGCTGAGCCATAAGCGAAGAACGTGCGATCGCTCAAAAAACATGAAACAGGAACCTTACAAGCACAGAGGTTGATTAAGCCTAAATCTTGTCGGGCTTGTATAGTAAGCTTTACAGCTTTATTTCGTAAATCCTATCGATGATTCTTCTGCCAAAATCCCTGTATTCTCTGCTGATTTAGCTACGCTGGCTGGCGTCAGGCCAAGGATGTTCATACTACCCCACGTCACCCGGAGCCATGACTTGGACTTCTTAGTCATGAACTCGAAAAGCAGCAAAATGATTCAAACCATAAATAGTGCTAATTTAACAGCGGCTGACCTAGACCAATTAACCCAAGAACTGAATCGAGATGGCATTTGCGTTATCCGCAACCTGTTCGACAGGGAGCTGATCCAGGAGTGGGCACAAGCATTTGAGACCTTATTCCAAGAACGCCAAAACCGACCCGGGGGGCTGGCTCCTCGCGAAATTGCTCGCTACTATCTGACCTTGCCCTGGGTTCCCCCCTTCGCTAATACACATGTATTCGCTAATCCAGTAATTTTGGGTATCTTAGAGCGGGTGTTTCCCCAGGAATACGTGATGGTGCAGATGGGGGTTGATTTGCCGGTGCAGGGTTCGGATTATCAGGAAATACACCGAGACTATCGCCCTCTGTTCTCCGACCAAGTGGTAACGCCACTTTACGCTCTGGCGGTCAACTTCCCACTGGTGGAAGTCACGGCAGAGAACGGCCCGTTTCAAATGGCGCGTGGTACCCACCTCATCCCGCGTGACGAGGGGCTGGAAAAGGTTGCCAGTGGCGAAATCCCTATGGAATCTTTTTACATGAAGCCAGGGGATGTGATGATTCGGACGCCCCTAGCGCTGCACCGGGGTTCACCGAATCGCACAAGTATACCGCGACCAATGGTTGTCATGGGCTACGCCATGCATTGGCTGCACACACCGAAAGTGGACTTAACGCTCCCGCGCAACTATTATGAGAGTCTGCCGGAGCAGTTGAGGCAGATGCTGCGGTGCCAGGTGGTGGAGCAATTGCCAGAGGATAAAGCCGAAACTTATATAAATTTCAAGTACTAAAACTGATCTCACTTCCGCCCTCCAGTGCCCAAGAGCAGGAAGAAGTACAAAGAGAGAGGATGGAACGGATAAGAGCGAGGAAGATTTGTGATCGGCCATCCTCTATCTTAATGGAGCTTTCTTGAGTCCCATTACAGCGTAACTTGGCGGGATAGTGTCAATTTGATATTACTGTCTCGGTGCCTTAACGGTTCTGGAGATAAGTTGTACTTGCAAGGTGGATAACTAGTTGCGGATTTGCTGCCATTTACTCACAGTCGTTACTAAATGGTATGTCATATATTCCACTCAGAAAAGCGGTCGAGTTTCTGGGTTTGAGTCCAAACACACTGAGAAAGTATGCAGATGAAGGGCAAATCAAAAGCATCAAAAACGAAGCAGGACAAAGACTTTACGATATCGAGTCTTACGTCAGAGGCGATTCAGCTCGAATTGCCTCTGTTTGCTATTGCCGAGTCTCTTCCTCCAAGCAGCGAGACGACCTTGACCGACAAGTCACCTATATGCAGTATCTCTACCCAGGAGCAGAAATCGTCCGAGACGTTGGGTCAGGACTCAACTTCAAGCGGAAAGGATTGCGCTCCTTACTGGACAGACTTATGCATGGAGATCAGCTCACGCTTGTTGTTGCCTGTCGTGACCGACTCGCAAGGTTTGGATTCGAGCTTATTCAGTATTTGGTCGAGCAAAACGGTGGAGAAGTCGTGGTTCTCGACCAAACTGTATACTGCCCAAACTCAGAACTCACCCAAGATTTACTCTCCATCCTCCACATCTTCTCTTGTCGAATGCACGGATAAGACAAGTACAGTTCATATATCAAACAAGACTCGAATTTATCTGAATCCAGAGCAAAAGAAGGTAGTTAAAAAGTGGTTTGGCGTGGCAAGGTTTGTCTACAACAAAACCATTGAATACTTGCAGCAAGCAGAAACAAAGGCGAACTGGAAAGCAATTAAGGGAGGGATTTTAGAAGCACTACCAGATTGGTGCTCATCTATTCCCTATCAAATTAAATCCATCGCTATCAAAGATGCCTGTAAAGCTGTAAGTAACGCCAAGAAAAAATTTAAAGATGGCGGTGGGATTAGCAAGATGCGGTTCAAGTCTAGAAAGAATCCCATTCAGTCTTGCTACATTTCCAAGTCGGCTGTAAAGCCGCAGGGGATTTACCACACCATCTTAGGAGAGGCGACTTTCAAGGAACCTCTACCACAAAGCTTTGGGGACTGTCGCTTAGTGTTTGCCTATGGTGATTACTATCTCGCTATCCCCAGAGAGAAGCCACGCATTGTTTCCGATAACCAAGGACGTGCTGTGGCTCTTGACCCTGGCATCAGAACGTTTATGACGTTCTTTTCTGAAGAAAGTTTTGGAGAACTAGGGCGAGCAGCCAATCTGCGAATTCAACGTTTATGCTTCCGCTTGGATAAGCTTATTTCTAGAATCTCTAAGGCTAAATGCAAGCAGAAGCGTCGAATGAAACTCGCAGCCTCACGCATCAGAGAAAGGATCAAAAATCTGGTAGACGAGCTACACAAAAAGACTGCTCGGTTCCTAGTTAACCACTTTGACATTATTCTGCTTCCTACTTTTGAAACATCTCAGATGTCTCTTAAAGCTCAACGCAGAATTAGAGCAAAGTCGGTAAGGCAAATGTTGACACTATCTCACTACAAGTTCAAGCAGTTCATTAAGCACAAAGCTTTTGAAACTGGGAAAGTAGTGCTGGATGTCAACGAAGCTTATACCTCCAAAACAGTGAGCTGGACTGGTGAAATTGTTCCTAAATTAGGTGGAGCAAAAATCATCAAATACAAGCTCACTGGTCAGAAGATGCTACGGGATTGGAATGGTGCGCGAGGGATTTTCCTTCGTGCATTGGTTGATACACCCTCTCTTAGAGAGTGTATTTGTTAGCAACCGTTAGCAAAAAAGTATCGGAACTACGCATGTCTGATAAAGAACCAACGCCTGAAGCTGCTACCGAAGCACGAACCTATACCAATCCGGTGTATCAAGGCTATTTTGCCGATCCCTTCGTCTGGAAGCACGAGGGCGTATATTATGCGATCGGAACTGGCGCTAAAGAAGCGGAAGGACAAGTAGACGAAATTGCTGCAAAGCGTGTCTTTCCCCTGCTGCGTTCCGACGATTTTATTACCTGGCAAAATGCTGGTAGAGCAATGGTAAGACCAGATCCCGCCCTTGGGGATAACTTCTGGGCACCGGAGGTTGCTTACTGCAACGGCAAGTTTTACCTCTACTACTCGGTGGGACACGAGGACAAGGATCATCAGTTGCGCGTCGCCATCAGCGATGAACCGCTAGGACCGTATCAGGACGTTGGAGAGCCGGTGCTAGACCCCTCTGTGTACCCCTTTGCCATCGATCCACACCCGTTTTGCGATCGCGACGGGCAGTGGTACTTGTTCTACGCCCGCGATTTTTTAGACGCTGATGGGGGTGTGCGTGCGGGAACGGCGCTGATGGTAGACCGGCTGGAAACAATGACAAAGTTGGCAGGGGAAGGGGTTGTCGTCTTGCGTGCGCGTTCGGACTGGCAGCGCTTTTTAGCCAATCGCCCTATGTACGCTGGCATCTATGATTGGCACACATTGGAAGGTCCCTGCGTCCGCTTCCATGCGGGTCGCTACTACTGCTTTTATAGCGGCGGGCGCTGGGAGACAGAGAACTACGGTGTAGACTATGGAGTAGCGGACAGCGTGCTGGGTCCTTACTCTGATGCGGGCAATGAGGGGGGACCGCGCGTGCTGCGGTCTGTTCCTGGTCGTGTTCTGGGTCCCGGTCACAACTCAATTATTGAAGGTCTGGATGGTGAAACTGAATACATCATCTACCATGCCTGGGGTACGGATATGTCAGCGCGGCAGATGTTCTTGGATAAACTTGTTTGGACACCTGATGGTCCACGTTGCAATGGCCCTACCTACACGCCCCAAACCGTTGTTGGTCAATAAATGTAAAACGGAGGAAATTAAATCTAACCGACAAGGATGCGATCGCCATCGAAGCGACCTTCGACCATCGCCCCCTTGCTATTTATGCTCAAGCGATGGGATAAAGTTGAGCTTAAAAAAAATTCCTCATGTTCCTAAAGTTTTTCTGGTGGACTTCGCCTAGTCTAGGAGTAGATATACTAGCCGTCTGTACCTCATGCCATTGCTGATCCTGGTTGCAGATGACAACTTAGGAATACGTGTTTCTGTTAACGATTATCTGGAGATGGCTGGCTACTCAGTCATCACAGCTGAGGATGGTCAAGAGGCGCTCTCCCTTGTAGAGGCATATCATCCTCACTTGATAGTTACAGATATCACCATGCCACGTATGGATGGCTATGACCTAGTGCGGAAAGTGCGGACTCAACCGATGTTTCGCCTGTTGCCAGTCATCTTCTTGACAGAGCGCTCCAGTACATCAGAACGGATTCGCGGCTATCAATTAGGGTGCGACTTCTATCTGCCCAAACCTTTTGAGATGCAAGAGCTGGGCGCGATGATTCGCAATTTACTAGAGCGATCGCAGATGATTCACTCAGAGTGGCGATTTTCTTACCCTACAGAAACAAATTCGCGATCGCCAATTCAACCACCACCCACGTCAGCTCTGGATACCGACGATGACCAAACACCAGCAATTGTTCCTCAGCCCTCTGCCCTCAACCTGACCAAGCGAGAACAGGAAGTTTTGGATTTACTGACAATCGGTCTATCTAACGTCGAAATTGGCAACCAGCTACACCTAAGCTCTCGAACAGTGGAAAAGTACGTCAGCAGCTTACTGAGAAAAACTGAAACCGGCAACCGAGCAGAACTCGTGCGTTTTGCGCTGGAACATCACTTAGTGAATTAGATAGGTCTGAGCAGAACTTGCTAATCGCTCACTGCGCTCTGCTGCTGGTTCACAACGTATTCCAGTAGACCTTCGCAGGCATCGAGGAGTAGGTCAATCACCCGATTGAATCCTTCTGGGCCGCCGTAGTATGGGTCAGGCACTTCCTGCTCCCGATGATGCTGGCAAAAGTCACACATCAACCGCACCTTGTCCCGATAACGATTAGTTGAGTCGAGCGAAAGGATATCCCGGTAGTTCTCCCGATCCATTGCCAGAATCAGGTCAAAATTTTCCAAGTCTGACTTTTGAAACTGCCGTGCTTGACCCTGGAGGCTAATTCCCCGATGTCCTGCGGCTACAGCCATCCGTCGATCCGGAACACTACCAACATGATAGCTGGCGGTGCCAGCTGAATCACAGACAATGTGGGAGCTTTGACCCGCTTGCTCAATCAAATAATTCATAATGTTCTCTGCTGCGGGCGAACGGCAGATATTACCAAGGCAAACGAAGATTAGCTTGTAGGGCATCAAAAATAATTCGTAGTTGATAATTCGTAATTCGTAGTTACAGTCATAGGACTCACGCAAATGGTGAAAGTGACTCAGCGGGTTGAAAGGGTAAGGGTAAGTATTACCTACCCTTACCCCCTCACCAAACCCATATCTACCGTTGATATGCGTAAGTCCTAAATCAGTGAGAGATTGTACCCCTGAAATTACGAATTACGAATTACGAATTAGTAATTATTTGGTCATCTGCCTGAGCTGACGACGCTGTTACTCTCAGGTAGATCTGCTTAGAGTCCTGGAAGATTCAGTCCACTCGTGAGGCTTTCCATGCGTTCCCGCATGGTTGCTGTGGACTTTTCGTAAGCATCCATCATCGCCTCTGTGACGAGTTGAGAAAGCGCTTCTGCTCCCTGGCTGAGTGCATCCGCTGAAATTTGCACCTGACGGGGTTCCTGGTTGCCGCTGAGAATTACTTTCACCAGACCATCACCAGCCTGCCCTTCAATCTCCATTTGCTCCAGTTCTTCCTGGAGCTTTTTGGCACCTTCTTGAACCTGCTGAGCTTTTTTGAAAGCTTCGGTCAGTTCTTTCATTTTTCCGAGACCGAAGCCAAATCCTTGTCCTTTTGTCATGACTATTTCCGGCTGTATGAGTTGGACGTGCTAGTTGATCTTAATCTTAGTATTCCTGAATCCTCTCCAACTTTCTCAGGCAGGTTGAAACTCACCCAAGATTCTCACTTCTGGCTCTAAGTGCAAAGACCAACGCTGTTCCACTTGCTGCTGAACGTAGCGGATGATCCCAAAGATATCGCTGGCTGTGGCACCACCGCAGTTGAGGATAAAGTTTGCATGTAGTTGAGCCACTTGAGCACCGCCGAGGCGGTAGCCTTTTAGACCTGTTTGTTCAATCAACCATGCCGCATGGTAACCCTGGGGATTGCGGAAAACACTACCACAGCTGGGTAGGTTGTAAGGTTGGGTCGTGCGACGCTGCTCTAGATCTTTTTCGGTCGTTGCCATAACCTCTGCTGGATCGGCTCCTGGTCGCAGTTGGAAGGTAGCCTCGGTAACCAAAGAAGGGCTGCCTTGCAGAATAGAGGTGCGATAGCTGTAGCCGAGGTCTTGAGGGGCAAGCTGTTCAATAGTGCCGTTTGGTAATATCACCTGCGTGTTTACCAGGATGTCAGCAGTGCAGTAGCTGTGGGCACCCGCATTCATCACTACGGCTCCGCCTACGGTGCCAGGAATACCAACCGCCCATTCCAGACCTTGCCAGCCGCGTTCAGCAGCTTCCCAAGCGAGGCGAGCAATCGGTTTACCGGCGCTAGCTGTTACCTGACCAGTTTCTGGGTCGAACCGGGTCTGACGTAGATGGCGAGTACAGATCGCCAAACCGGGAATGCCGCGATCGCTCACCAGCAAATTTGAACCGGCACCCAATAAAGTGATCGGTAACTTTTGAGATTTAGCCCACTCTAAACTCGCTTGCAGCTCTTCGGTGCGTCGGGGAGCCACGTACCATTCTGCGGGACCACCGACTCGAAAAGATGTCAGGCCGGCCAAGGAAACATGAGACCTGATCACGCAGTCTGTTCCTGGTAAGGGAACTTCTAGCGGTTTGAGTGCATCTTTCTGTTGAGCAGTCGCAGCGTTGAGAACGCTAGAGGGATCGTAGGACAGAGTCATATCAATCAATACACGCGCTTGAATGCCAATAAAATCGAGGCTAGGAAAGCTCAAATTAATTTTCAATTTTGAGCTTTTAATTATACTCTTCGTGGTCAGAAAGCGAGCTTTATTGTTGGAATGGTAAGTAGTTAGTGTTTAGTAGACAGCCTTCCTACTAACTACTTACCATTAACTACTAACAACAAAAACCAATTTTCTAACCGCGTGCAGTATGATTCATCACTTCTTACTTAAGATAAGCTGTCATCCGTCTTTTGATAGAAAGCCATAACCTCAGGAATAATCTGATTTAGGTTACCCGCCCCCAGAAAGAGGGCAAAGTCGCCAGTTCTAAGGTTTTCTGTAAGAAACTTACAGATTGAGGGAAGAGAGGGTTGGTAATGTACTTGGTCGTGGTGAGTAGCAATTACGTCTGCGACCTGTTGACCGTTAATTTGCCCTAAATCGGGTTCTCCAGCACTGTAAATGTCACTAACAACGACAATATCTGCATCCTGAAAGGATTGGGCAAATTCTTGTAAAAAAGTAAGAGTCCGGCTATAGCGGTGGGGCTGAAATATGGCAATAATTCGTTGTGAATGCTTAACTTGCAAGCGCGCGGCTGCCAGCGTTGCCAGAATTTCACTAGGATGGTGGGCATAGTCATCAATAAAGGAGATGCCATTGTACTCACCCCGCAGCTCAAATCGGCGTTTCGCTCCCTCAAATGTGGCAAGAGCGGTCGCTATCGCCCCAAAGTCCAGACCCAACTTGCGCCCCACAGCCACTGCTGCCAGCGCATTGCTGAGATTATGCTGACCCAACAACTTTAAGTTCAGCTGTCCTAAGATTTCTCCACGCTCCCACACGCGAGCGGACATTCCGGCTGGGCTAGAACTTACACAATCAACTGTGTAGTCAGCACCACTATTCCACTGGAGGCTATAGCTGATTGTTGGTTGCAGGCGGTTTCGGACTACCTCACAATCAATACATCCCACCAGAGTCTGACAGTGACGGGCAAATGCCTCGAAGATGCTAATCACGTCCTCCAGCGTCTCGTAGTGGTCGGGATGATCTAGTTCAATATTCGTTACCACACCAATAGTGGCTGAAAGTTTAGCCAGCGACCCATCCGATTCATCCGCCTCCGCAACCAGATAAGGACTGTTCCCCACACGTGCGTTGCCTTCCCAGGCATTCACCTCACCGCCCACTACAATCGTGGGATCTTTGCCCGCCTGTAGCAGCATATAGCCAATAATACTGCTGGTAGTGGTTTTGCCATGAGTACCCGCTACTGCAATAGTCTGGTAATCCTGAATTAAAGCCGCCAATAACTCCGAGCGATGAAAAATAGGACAGCCCTTCTCTAGTGCTGCTCGATACTCGGAATTAGCAGAATCAATTGCTGTTGAACAAATTACCTGAGGCAAGAAAGCCGATGGTATTGCTGTTGCCAATCCACTACCCTGCTTTGGGGAACCTAAAGACATTCCCTGAGAATGGCTCACCCCCATCACTGCCGCCGGTAATATTTCAGGCACTGGGTCTGCCGTAGGCTGAAAAAATTCTAAGTTGGTGGCATCTTGACCGATAAAAATATGAGCGCCGACTGCCTGCAAACGCTGCGTAATGTGACTAGAACGAATATCCGATCCAGATACAGGTAGATGACGCTTTGCTATAACGTAGGCCAAGGCTGACATTCCGATTCCACCAATGCCAATGAAATGGAAGGGCCTTCCGCTAAAATCAACATAATTCTGCATTGTAGCTCCTTACACACCACACCACACCCGACTTAACCAATAACACGCGCTATCATATCAAGAATTCATTTTTACAGAAACATCCTGGGAAATATTTACTAAGAAGCTGGGTTTAAAGTTGCGTCTTTGTAACGGCTTTATTGCTTGCAGTATCATCTTTACAGAGCAGCGAAAGCTCTTTAAACAGCCAGGATGTCTCAAATAATTTATATACCTGGAAAACTGAAAATATGGGCCTCAGCAATAAATATAGATTTGCTGGGTAAAATTTTCAACCACCAAGCACACAAAACAATCTTGTTTGTTTTTTCACTCGTAGCGTGAGGCACACGGGAATTGGCGTCTGCAAAAAAGCTAAACGATGAAGGAGAGATCGATCTCTGCATTGAGTTGCAACTTTTAGGTAGTTGGTACTTGAGTAGGCTTTGGGTCTGGATACTGCCACGAGGACAGTTTGATGTAAGTCTACTCGATGAATTAAGAATCTTCGTCGTGGCTTTAGGCTGGAGAGTGCCAAATTAGTATCCAGCTTTTATTAGTACTAGGTTTAGTTAAGTTGCACCTTAGGCTATTTATGACCCAGATTAGTCTATCTAGAGATAGTTTTTATATTTACACCTAAAATTTATTTTGATTTCGAAAAGGGTTATGTGATCTGTGACACATCAAGGGACTCCACGCCTATTCCCAAGATTCAAAAGGACGCCAAGAGCGATGGTAGTGTCTCAAGTGGTACAAGCCCTGCGGTCTTTCCTCTCCTTGTCTCCGTGTCTTGTTCATCTCAACATCGGGGAAAGTTATTAAGTAATCAAACTTGCTTGGGGAAAGAACCGCATCTGGCAGAGAAAAGTGCTGGAAATGCCGAAGGTGGGGATGTATTCAAGTCGGGTTCGCCAGTACTGCCGCGATCGCAGATTTATTCGTTACTTAGTGCCAGCGAGGGGTCTGAATTTACATTGCTAGCCATTACCTGGACGCCGATAAAGCCGAAAAACTCCCACACTCTTCTGGGATCATCGCTAACCAAGGGTTCGCATTGTTCAGCCTTTGCGATATGATCTGGGTCATCAATAGGAATTTACTGAGCTTGTATACTGAGGGCAAGACGCTGTGATTAGAGTAGCGATCAACGGTTTTGGACGCATCGGACGTAACTTCATGCGATGCTGGTTGGGTCGAGAAAATAGCCACATCGAAGTCGTCGCTATTAATGACACCTCTGACCCAAGAACCAACGCCCACCTGCTGAAGTACGATACGATGCTAGGGACGTTTAAGGCTGACATCAGTGCCGATGACAACTCCATTACCGTAAATGGTAAGACGGCAAAATGCACATCGGATCGCAACCCAGAAAACTTGCCCTGGAAAGATTGGGAAATCGATCTGGTCATCGAGTCTACTGGCGTCTTTACCAGCAGGGAAGGGGCATCTAAGCATTTAACGGCTGGAGCTAAAAAAGTTTTGATTACAGCTCCAGGTAAAAATGATGACGGTACTTTTGTGGTCGGTGTCAACGATAAAGACTATGACCACAACAAGCACGTACTCATCAGCAATGCCAGTTGTACTACCAACTGTTTAGCACCTGTTGCCAAAGTGCTGCATGAAGAATTTGGCATTATCAAAGGCACAATGACCACCACCCACAGCTACACCGGCGACCAGCGCTTACTGGATGCTTCTCACCGGGATTTGCGTCGGGCACGGGCAGCAGCAATGAACATTGTTCCTACCTCAACAGGTGCAGCTAAAGCTGTGGCTTTGGTACTACCAGAACTCAAAGGTAAGCTGAATGGAATTGCCCTACGGGTACCGACTCCTAACGTTTCCGTTGTGGATTTGGTAATTCAGGTTCAGAAGCAGACCTTCGCTGAAGAAGTGAACAAGGCGCTCCAAGGAGCGGCTGAGGGTGAAATGAAGGGGATTCTAGAATACAGCGATTTGCCGCTTGTATCGTCCGATTATCGCGGAACTGATGCTTCTTCGATTGTGGATGCTAACCTGACAATGGTCATGGGTGGTGACATGGTTAAGGTTGTTTCCTGGTACGACAACGAGTGGGGGTACAGCCAGCGGGTTGTCGATCTTGCTGAACTGGTTGGTAAGAAGTGGGTCAGTTAGAGTTTTGAGTTTTGAGTTTTGAGTTTTGAATTCAATAACTTTTTTTTTAACTTAGGACTCAGGACTCATAACTTTCATTGCTATTACCAACTAGCACCTAATTCAAAAATGCTGAAAGCCTTGAGTGAGAGTTAGGTGCTCATCGGGATAGACGCGGCTAGAGTCTACTAACAATATCTCTGAGCTAGTTGCGTTGGCGTAGCGTGCGCGTGGCGCGATCGCTCCCACAATAGCTGCTCCATTACCCAGTCGTTCTACCAACGGCTGGGCTTTTTCTGGCGGCAGACACAGCACAAGTTCAAAGTCTTCGCCCCCATATAAAGCCCAGTTTAAGGCTTGCTCTGGTGAAATTAGCTGCGAGAGAGCAGGTGGGATGGTAATCTTACTGCGCTCAATGAAAGCACCGACGCCACTACAGCGGCAAATCTGCACGATGGCGTCTGCCAGACCGTCGCTGCTGTCCATACCAGCTACTTGAATTTTGGATTTTGGATTTTGGATTTTGGATTGGGAGTCTAAAATATCCCAGAGGACAGGTAATACATCCAGACGGGGTTTAGGTCGCTGGTGAGCCTGGATTAAAGACATTCTATCGCCGTCACTCAGATGCTGGCCTAGCTCGGGATGTAGCAGCAATTCCAAGCCAGCCCGCGCCGCGCCGTGGACTCCGGTAACAACAATTGCATCCCCTAACTGAGCAACTGACCGCCGGATAAGACGATTGGGGGACGCCTCGCCAAAGGCAGTAATTGCCACAGTAATGACTGGCGACCGACAAATATCGCCCCCGACGATGCTAGTGTCGTACTGTTGCAGGCAAGCTGTTAGTCCTTGGTAGAGCTGCTCTACCCAGTTAACGGATAAATCGCTGGGAACGCCAAGACCGACGGTGATTCCCAGAGGGGAAGCCCCCATTGCCGCTAAATCAGATAAATTCGCGGCAGCTGCACGCCAACCGGCATCTTCTGGAGCAGTGGTGCGATCGCTAAAATGCACTTTATCCACTAGTACATCAGTTGTGACGACGAGCGATCGCCCTGGAGTCGTAGCTAGCACTGCCGCATCATCCCCCACCATTCCTGGTGGACAGAAGCGCTGCAATCGTTCTAAAAGACCCTGTTCCCCGATATCCCGAATTTTCATAAATAGTAATTAGCAGTTAGCTTTTAGCAATTAGGCAGTTATAACAGCAGATCTGGGTGCATAAAGGCTCTTGTCGATTGTCAAGAGCCTTGATGGGGACTGCTATATTTTTTAAAATTTTATGACTGACCAAGCAATTAGCTATCTGCTAAAAGCTAATCGCCCTTCCCTGCTATCCTGCCTTAATATTGACCCCGACAATACCAGCTGTGTTAACCTGCTCTTGAATCGTTAGACTGATACACTTGTACCTATCCGCACTCGCCTACATAGCCAGCGCACATGGTTCACGTCAAGCGCCTGGAACTCTCGCACTTCAAATCATTCGGCGGCACCACCCAAATTCCCCTGTTGCCGGGGTTTACTGTTGTTTCTGGGCCAAATGGTTCAGGCAAATCGAATATTCTCGACGCTCTGCTATTTTGCCTCGGACTTGCTAGTTCTAAAGGGATGCGGGCAGAACGCCTACCTGATTTAGTCAACCACAACCAACCCCATCGCGGCACTGTAGAAACCAGCGTCACAGTCACGTTTGACATCACTGATGCACTTCAAGCACCTGAAGAAGAAGGCGATAAGGGAGAATTATCTACTTCCTTAGTTTCCAACTCAGAACTCAAAACTCAAAACTCAAAACTCTCTTCAGAGTGGAGTGTCACCCGCAAGTTACGAGTTACCCAGCAGGGTACTTACACCTCGAATTACTACATTAATGGTGAATCTTGTACTCTTACTGAACTCCACGAACAACTCAATCAACTGCGGATTTATCCAGAAGGCTACAACGTAGTACTGCAAGGGGATGTCACTAGCATTATTTCTATGAACTCGCGGGAACGCCGGGAGATTATCGACGAATTAGCTGGGGTGGCAGCGTTTGACCGCAAGATTGTTCAGGCGAAGGAAACGTTAGAAGCGGTTAAGGAACGGGAAGATAAGTGCCGGATTGTGGAAGTAGAATTGATTGCCCAGCGCGATCGCCTCTCTCAAGACCGCGTCAAAGCCGAAAAATACCAAAAGTTAAGAGCTGAACTCCAGGAAAAGGCACAGTGGGAAGCAGTTCTCAAATGGCGATCGCTCCAAAAACAAGAATGGCAACTTCAGGAGCAAATAGCCGCAGGCGATCGCACCAGTACCGAACTAACAGCCCAGCTAACTCAGCTGAAAGCAGAAATTCAGCAAGCAACGGCTGAACTCGACCAGCTAAATGCTCGTGTCAAAGCTTTAGGAGAAGAAGAACTTCTCGCCCTGCAATCAACTCTGGCGACTCAGGAAGCGGAACGGCGTCAACTACAACGCCAGCAAAGGGAATTGGAAACATCTGCTCAAGAAACTCAGAAGCGTCTGCACGATACCCAGCGGGAAATTCAACAGCACCAGCAAACCCTAGAACAGCTGGCTCAAGAACAAAACGCTGTAGAAACGCAGGATATTGTGTCTCTACGGGTGGCGCGAGATCAAGCGCAGCAAGTCCTCAACCAAAGCCGAGACAATGCCAGTGCGATAGCCCAAGCTTCTGAAGCTTGGGTACAGCAACAAACCGCCCTTAGTCGTCAAATTGAAACATTACTGCAAACTATCGATCCCCAACGTACAGAGCAAGCTCAATTAAGAGAGCGTCATACCCAGCTAGCGCAGAAAATAGCCGAGCAAAACCAGCTATTACAAGTAACAGATCCGGATCTGGCGGCAAAACAAATTTATGTAGTTGATTTAGAGCAGAAATTAACGGCATCTTCTCAAGAAATCCAATTATTAGCCCAATCTCTGGCAGCGACAGAACAAGAACTGGAAATCCAACAGGAAACTCATCATCGCCTGCTTTCTGAGCAACGAGACAAACAACGCCAGTTGGATAAATTAGAAGCTCAAGCTCAAGCCCAGCAAGAAGCTCAAGGCACCTTCGCCACCAAAGTCATTCTGCAAGCGGGAATACGCGGTATCTGTGGGTTAGTTGCCCAGTTGGGTCGAGTTGAACAGAGTTACCAACTAGCTTTAGAAACATCTGCTGGTGGGCGTCTGGGGAATTTGGTGGTTGAAGATGATGCTGTGGCAGCAGCAGCGATTGAACTGCTGAAACAAAAACGGGCTGGACGAGCTACATTCTTGCCTCTGAATAAAATACAGCCGTCGCGATTATCCCCCACAGTGGCTTTGCGTTATGCCAACGGATTTATTGACTATGCCGTTAACTTGATTGAATGCGATCGCCGTTACCGTGATGTCTTCGCTTATGTTTTCGGCAGTACAGTTGTCTTTGAAACACTGGAAACAGCCCGCAGCTACCTCGGTCAATATCGTATTGTCACCCTAGATGGCGAACTCCTAGAAGCCAGCGGCGCTATGACTGGTGGCAGTAGTAGCCAACGTTCTGGCCTGCGCTTTGGTACAAGTGACCCCAGCGAATCCGCTGAAGCAACTGCCCTAAGAAATCGGCTGCAAGACATTGAGCAGATTCTAGAGCGTTGTGGCGAGGTGATTAATTCTGTTAGTGCAAAAACAAAACATCTAAGTCAAGAACTGACAGAGGCGAAGCAACAGCGGCGGGAAACTCAGCTGCACTTTGAACAGTTACAGAAAGAAATTAAAAGTATAACTGCTCAAGCTGAACAGTTGCGATCGCAACTCGCCAAAAATACCCAGGAACTAGAGGCAGCCCAATCTCGCCTGCAAGCCTTAGATATAGAGTTACCCGCGCAAGTTGCCCAGCTGACAAAACTTAGGCAAGCGCTGGCAGAACTAGAACAGTCTCAAACTCACAGTGAGTGGCAACAAATTCAAGCAATTATCAAAGTTCAGGAAACTCAGCTGAATGAGCGGGAACAAGCTCTCCGCAGCGCCGAGCAAAGATTAAAAGATCTGGAAAATCAGCACCAGCGCCTGCAAGAAAAAATTCAGGAATCGCATCAGCGCCAAGAAGAATACAAAGGGCAGGAGAAAGGCATCGTAGAGAAGTTGCATACAACCTCAAGACAGCTGTCAGCGATAAGCGAGCAAATTGCTCAAACTCAAGCTTCCTTGGCTCAACTGGAACACAAGTTAGGAGAAGAAAAGCAGCAGCGCGATCGCGCTGAACAAAAACTGCGAGAACGCCATCTATCCCAGCAACAGCTGGAATGGCAGCTGCAAAAACTCCAGGAAACCCAACAAACTCGTCGTGAGGAACTCGCTGCCCTGCAAACTCAGTTGCAAGCCCAGGAAGCGGAATTGCCCGACCCTCTGCCCACAGTTCCAGACAATGTAGAGACAGGAGATTTGGCATCTTTACAAGGGCAAATGCGATCGCTCACCAAACGCCTCCAGGCAATGGAACCAGTCAATATGCTGGCGCTGGAAGAATATGATCGCACCACTACCCGCCTTGAGGAACTCACCGAGAAATTAACCACCCTAGAAGCTGAGCGCACCGAACTGCTGTTGCGGATTGAAAACTTCACAACCCTGCGACTACGTGCTTTTAAGGAAGCCTTTGACGCCGTAAATCAAAACTTCCAGATAATTTTTGCTGAACTCTCGGATGGCGATGGCTACCTGCAACTCGATGACCCCCAAGACCCCTTTAACGGCGGTCTCAACCTAGTTGCCCACCCCAAAGGCAAACCTGTGCAGCGTCTTGCCTCCATGTCCGGGGGAGAAAAATCCTTAACTGCTCTTAGCTTTATTTTTGCCCTGCAACGCTACCGCCCCTCTCCTTTTTACGCCTTTGATGAAGTCGATATGTTCCTCGACGGGGCAAACGTAGAGCGATTAGCTAGAATGATCAAACAACAAGCACAACAAGCGCAGTTTATTGTTGTGAGTCTCCGACGCCCCATGATTGAGTCATCAGAGCGGACTATAGGCGTCACCCAGGCGCGAGGGGCCTATACTCAAGTTTTGGGACTGAAAATACAGTCTCCAAAAGTCTCTGTATGATTTGATTAATATTAATATTTATAGAATTCGAGATCGGGATTCTACCTCCAATGACATTTGAACAAATCAGTCACCGCTCCGACATCATAAATACACCAGTTGTTACTCTCGACAGCGCTAAGCGGCTGGGAGTCGTTAAGGAGCTATTGGTAGACATTGACAGGCGGGAAGTTGTGGCTCTCGGTTTACGAGATAACCTGATCTCGATAGCTGGGATGCCTCGATATATGTTCCTCAGCAGCATCCGTCAAATGGGCGATGTCATCTTAGTTGATGATGAAAACATCATTGAAGACATTGACGTTGATGCCTACAGCAACCTCATCAACAGCGAAGTGATCACAGAAACCGGGGAACTGTTGGGACGAGTGCGTGGCTTCAAGTACAACGTTAATAACGGCAAAGTTTCCTCCTTAATCATTGCTTCTATAGGGATTCCGCAAATTCCCGACCAAGTTCTTAGTACCTATGAGCTGCCAATTGAGGAAATCGTTAGCTCAGGTCCAAATCGATTGATAGTGTTTGAAGGCTCCGAAGAGCGGCTCAATCAGCTAACAGTAGGAATTATGGAGCGCCTAGGCATCAGCAGAGCGCCTTGGGAACGCGACGAAGATGAAGCTTACTTGACGCCGCAAGTTCGACCAGATAATCAACTAGGAACTGGAATCCCCATTAACACACCAACAAAAATTCGCACTTCTACAACTGTGGTTCAAGATTCCTGGAATGAGGATGATTGGGAAGAACCACGGCCTCAGCCACAGCTTCGGCGGCAGTCGGAATCAATTTACTATGAAGAGGACGTAGAAGAGGATAACTGGAGCGCAGCATCAACAGATACCTCAAGGCGACATCAGTATAAGAAGCAAGCTTATGCTCAACCCGAACCCGACGAAGAGGAATACGATTACGAAGACGACGTAGTAGTAGAAGGAGATGCTTGGGCTGACGACGTTAAGCCTCAACCTTACAAAGCTCCTAAGCTCAACCTCCCTGAAAAAACTAAACAACCGGAATACGAAGAAGAAGGCGGTTACTGAAATAAAACTTACGCAGCCTAACGCCGTCTAGGCACGGCTACACGGACTCTCGTTTAAACGCTTGAGTCCACTCCCACTTTTTTCTGGATTTGCACCATTTATTTTGGTTCCTGAAGCATCAGCGCACAGAGTTTTTTGCTTTGATTGCGTAGCTATTCGCTGACAAAATGCTGATACCTACGATTATCGAAAAGATACATTTCATTCATCCTACATAACAGCTATTGATAACGCACGCACAAAATTCAATAAGCCAGAATTTGACTTTATTCCTACTAGCGATAAAAGCGCTAATCAAGTAATTTTGAAGGATTACTATGACCCTAACACAAGAATTGCAGGTATCACAGACTGTAAGTTGAGTTAGACTTCTCACAGTATGAGACAAGTTATTTAAACCTTCTGCAAAGCCAGGTGTATTTCAAGTAGTCGGTTATGCTTCAGGGCGTGTAAAATTCGTAAGAAAAGAAGCTCAAGCGTTTCAGGGTCTTTCTATATCAGGAGTACGGCAAAAAATTCAGGAACTATCAGGTAATCTGACGCAACCCTGACCCCCTGTAGTTGAGGAACGAAACCCAACCATCTCAAGGGGTTTATGGGTAACCAAGAGCGCTCTACCCATCCTACAAATAATTAGGTGGAGCTACTTATAAGTTATGGATAAATTTTGACAGTGCTAGCGCCAGTCCCGTTACTCTTCCAGAGATCATATTTAGAAGTTGTTTGATTATAAACACCAAAGTACAGGGTGCCATTGACGTTAGTTAGGTTATACAGGGTAGAACTACCTGACCCGGGAAGGATATCCTTGACCAAAACAGTGCCACCACTAGTGCCATCACTCTTCCACAACTCGTTACCAGTTGTTGGGTTGTAGGCACGGAAGTACACAGTGCCATTAACGTTAGTCAAGTAAGATGGGCTAGAACTACCTGACCCGGGAAGGATATCCTTGACCAAAACAGTGCCACCACTAGTGCCATCACTCTTCCACAACTCGCTACCAGTCATTGACTGGTTAGCACTAAAGTACAGGGTACCATTGGCGTTAGTCAGGTAAGACGGAGTAGAACTATTAGAACCTGGATAGATGTCCTTAACTGCGACAGTGCCAGCACTAGTGCCATTACTCTTCCACAACTCGTTACCAGTTGTTGGGTTGTAGGCACGAAAGTATAGGGAGCCATTAAGGTTGGTTAGGTAAGACGGGCTAGAAGCACCAGAACCTGGATTGATGTCCTTAACTAGGACAGTGCTGGCGTCAGTACCATTACTCTTCCATAGCTCAGTACCATTTGTTGAGTTGTTGAGAGTAAAGTAAAGGGAGTTATTAATGCTAGTCAGGTTATACAGGTAAGAACTACTAGAGCCGGGAACTAAGTCTTTGACTAAGACAGTGCCAGCAGTAGTGCCATCACTCTTCCACAACTCGCTACCAATTGTTGAGTTGTAGGCACGAAAGTATACAGTGCCATTGACGTTGATCAAGTTCTCTGGATGAGAACTTCCAGAAGCTGGAACTAAGTCTTTAACTAAGACAGTCCCAATAGCTGTGCCATTACTCTTCCATAACTCGCTGCCCGTTGTCGGGCTGTAGGCATTAAAGTATAGAGTGCCATTAGCATTGGTCAGATTAAAGGGGGAAGAACTATTACTCCCCGGATAGATATCCTTGACCAAAACAGTGCCAGCAGTAGTGCCATCACTCTTCCACAACTCGTTACCAGTTGTTGGGTTATAGGCACGAAAGTGTAGAGTGCCATTGACGTTGGTCAGATTAGATGGGGAAGAATTACTACTCCCCGGATAGATATCCTTGACCATAGTGGTGCCAGCAGTAGTGCCATCACTCTTCCACAGTTCCCACCCAGTAGTTGGGTTATAGGCACGAAAGAATAGGGTACCATTGACATTAGTCATTGTAGAGGGTTCAAAATTCCAACCCTGAGTCTGTGCCTGAGTAGGCGTTGGCAGTAGAGTTCCTAAGGTCAAACCACAAGCTACCATTTGGGTAATAAATCGCGAACTCAACTGGGTTTTGGTAATCAAAAACGGCATATAAATTCTCCTTAATTGCAAGTTGATAGATTGGCTGAAAAAGCGATGCATCGCATGAGCATAAGTTTGGGAGTAGGATGACTCGCTTGTTTAGTTCGGGTGCTGCCAAATTAATTTTTAGGATGTTGATGCAGGCTTTTGACTTGATGTTTTTCAAGTTAGAGAGTAATCGGGGAGAACTAGGGGAGGCGATTCTCCTACGAAGACGCTGCGCGATGGTCGAAGACCCGCCTTCGGCGATCGCAACTTAACTCTCTTGTGTCACTTTGGGCGGGAAGAAGAAAATGAATAAGCCCATCTCCTGCCACTGTTGCCAATACTCTTGTACAGCTTTCGAGCGATGGAAGGATGCGCCATCTTGGTAGCAAGAAGAATGGGCTTTGGCTCGTTGGGCCATCTAGGTTAACAACGGTGCAAGCGAGTCAGAAGCAGAACAATTTCATCAATTGCTTGACGTGTTGTTGCAGCAGGCAGGTCGGATTGATTGGCGATAATGCTAACAACTAGCGGTTGATAACCTGGGGGATTTAGATAGCCCGACAAAGCTACAACGCCGCTCATTGTTCCTGTCTTCGCTTGGAGAATACCTTGGGCTGGAGTATTGCGAAAGCGATTTTGTAGCGTGCCGCTAACACCAGCAACTGGAAGAGACGCCCGGTAAGCTTCTGCCGTTGGGGACTGTGCCATTGCCTTTAAAGTTTGCGCGATCGCATCTGGAGTGACCAAATTATGACGAGAAAGCCCAGAACCATCAGCCAGGATATAGCTTTTTGGGTCAACGCCTAATGCAGTTAATGTTTGTTTGACAACAGCCAAGCCTTCTGAAGCAGAATTCTGTACAGGCGAAACATTCGCTGCCCCTGTTTTTGTGGCACCAAGCGATCGCAATAACGCCTCTGCATAGAGATTATTACTGTTTTGGTTAGTCTCCATCAACAAAGCGGCAAGCGGCGGAGATTCAACTGCTGCCAATTCCCGTTGATTACCAGTCTCTGGGCTAGACACCACCCGTGCCTGTGTAACATTAATTTGCTGTAATGCCAGTGCTGCCTGAAGGTGCCGTAAAAAATATTCCGCTGGGTCAAGAACCGCTAGAGAAACCGTATTAGGTTCAGCACCAACAGGCAGCTGACCTGTAACTCGCAATACTGGCTTGCCCACGAAACCCATAGTCTCAAGAGACGCCTGTGACCCTGGTGCAGATGTTACTGTATTATTTTCCAGCTGCCACCCACTGCCGCCTATGGGATCATCCCAGCCCAGCCGTAGGGGACGCCCCAGGGCTTGGGGTAATATTGTTAGCCCCACAGCATTTTGATTCAAAATTAAGCTGTTTACTGGCGCGCCATAATTTGCCTGAAGATCTCCCCATTCCCAGCTAGGGTTAACGATTGATCCTTTAAAGTAACCATCGGAGACAAGCAATTGCTGTACCTGCTGATAACCCTGACGCTTCAGCTGTTGTGCCAATTCTGTCAACTGGGCATCTGTCAAACTGGGGTCGCCCCGTCCTACTAGACGCAAAGATTTCACGTTGGGATCGGCACTGGCGCTATAAACCGATGTGCGAATCCGGAACTGGGGGCCTAGCTGGCGTAAGGCTGCTGCTGTTGTGAACAACTTTACATTAGAGGCTGGTATGAAGTAGCGGGAGCGATCGCGGGCATAAAGCGTGTCAGAGGAGGACAATTTTTGAATTAAAATCCCCCAACGAGAGCGGGCAAATTGGGGGCGGTTTGTGACTGCATCAATCGCGTCTCCCAGCTGTGCTGGGCAAATGGCTGACGGAGATTGAGCCTGAGTACCAGAAGATGCTTCCGCCGAAACAATAAAATTGTCTGTTTGCGAACCAAAAGTATTTTTGGCTGTGGCTCTTTGCCCAGCGAGAAGTTGGGTGCTGAGTAAAAG
Organism: Aphanothece sp. CMT-3BRIN-NPC111; assembly: GCA_019359765.1. GTDB lineage: Bacteria > Cyanobacteriota > Cyanobacteriia > Cyanobacteriales > JAHHGU01 > JAHHGU01. The sequence continues at coordinate 136,055 of JAHHGU010000003.1, read as the reverse complement.
AAGTATAAAACCAAAAGGTTTACCCGTTGCTGTAAGCCATTTAATTTTCATTTACAGATGTAATCGCTCCGTTTATTCTTAGTATTTAATACTTTTTATGCTCTTGGTATACTATACAATCAATGGAAATACAAAAATAGATAGTTATCTTAAAAGCAATGTTGATTTTTAATGCTAACATTACAAACAATTTGATATTTTAGCTTAACTTGGGAAGTTTTGTCTAAAATAATGATTTATTTTCAATCATTTACACATTTGTAATTTATTTCTACTACACTATTTAAAGGAAGAGTTACTATAAAAGTCGTACCAACGCCAATTTCACTTTCAATGTTGATTTGCCCACGATGTAAATCCACCAAGCTTTTTACAATTGATAGACCAAGTCCTGTGCCAGGTATTTTACCAACATTTTTGGCGCGATGAAATGGCTCAAAAAGTCGTTGTTGATCTTCAATAGGAATACCAATGCCGGGGTCTTTGATTTTAAATATTACCTCTCCATCCTGACAAGCTAGTTCAAAATTAACCGTACTACCTTTAGGTGAATACTTTATGGCGTTTGAGAGCAAATTTGTCAGGATATGCCGTAACAACCTTTCATCCATACAAGCTTTTGTAGATAAACAGTGGTTGCTAAAGGCAATTTTATGATGGCTGCGAGTACTTTGTTCTATTTCTTCCACTAGATCGCCGCAGACTTTTTCTAGATCGATGTTTGTTGGGTTAAACTCTTGAAAGCGGGATTCTGCTTTAGTAATCAGCAGAACGTCATCAATCAACTCACTCATCCGGTTGACAGCAGCTTTAATGCGATTGAATTCTTGATATTTCCTCTCCTCACTCAACTTGTGGCTGTACTTTTCAAGTAACTCGCTAGACATGCGAATTGTAGCAAGTGGGGTGCGATACTCATGGGAGGCAATAGAGACAAAGCGAGACTTCAGCTGGTTGAGATCTTTTTCCTTTTGCAGATCATCAATAATTTCTGCTTCCGCAAGCTTTTTATCGGTAATGTCAACACCAGTCGCCAAAATGTAATCGACCGAGCTATTAGGAGCTTGTATGGTCATATATGACCAGGAGATCTGTCTGCACAAATCATCCTTCATTAGCCAAGAGCAGTCTATGTGCTTTGCATTATTATCCGCCTTTATCTCCTTGATAGTAGCTCTTACCTTCTCCATATCTTCGGAAACGGCGACGAGATCCCAAATATACTTACCTCTGACTTCAGCCGATGAGTAGTACGTCATCTGCTCGAAGGTAGTATTGAAGTTGAGAATTCGCCCTTGAGGATCTAGAACCACGATTAAGGCATTATCGACATCAAGGACTGCTCCGACAAAGTTGCGGATTAAAGAGTCAGTTGTATCGAGAAGGCTAGCAACCAAGTTCCGTTCTTGCTGCAAGACGTTCTCAACCTGCTTTAACTTGTTTTCTGATTTTTCTAATTCAACAAGCCGCTGGCGCATCTCCCTCAACTCGTTGATGAGTTGCTCTTTGGTCTTATCTTCATCTTTCATGGGGGTATATGCAATTGCTCTTTCTTCTAGCTTAGTGCCTCAGTCCACACCCGCCACCTTCTCTGTAAAAGTCTGTTATGAGATTAGTGAGGAGGGATAAGTTCAGCAAAGAAGTTGCTCTTACAAATTCTCAGCCTGTGAAAACGCCTGACAAATAGGGGCTGTGGAGTCAGATGCTGGGAAAAAGGTTGATCCCAAGTTCCGTTCATACATAATACTTTGATCTTTCCCTTGTCCTCCTTGTCCCTCCCTATCTACTATCTTTGACAGTTAGGTAGTCAGTTTATGGAGAAAATCTTTGGCGGCGCAGCAGGAGCAACCGCACTCAACTAGCGCTCAAGAAACCTCTCACCGCTAGAACGCGCAGCGTTTCAGCGGGAGTCTCTCGGAGAAATATAAGATGAACTTTTTCGATAAATTGAATGGGGCGATCGCACGTAATCAAAGCTTGCTTTTTGTGGGACTCGATCCAAATCCAGAGATGATGCCCACCCATTACGGCTCCCCAGATGACTCTGAAAGCATTATTAATAGCTTGTGGGAATGGCTGCAATTCATCATCACAGAAACATCTGATCTGGTTTGTGCCTATAAGCCCACACTCGGTTTTTATGAAGCTTTGGGCGCTCAGGGGCTGGAACTACTTCACCAAACTTTGGCAGCTATCCCGGCGCATATTCCAATTATTTTGGATGCCAAGCACGGCGATCTCAACACCAGCACCATCTTAGCTCAGACTGTTTTTGCACAGTGGCAGGTCGATGCTATAACTTTGAGTCCTTATGCAGGGCAAGACCATGTAGCGCCTTTTTTGGTTTACCCCGGTAAGGCGGTTTTTATCCTGTGCTGTACTTCTAATCCCGCGGCAGTAGCTTTGCAAGAGTTTCCCACAAGCGAGTCTCCTCTTTACTTGCAGGTGGTCAAAGAATCAAAAACTTGGGGAACTCCAGAACAACTTGGTCTGGAAGTAGGAACCACAGTACCTGATGTCCTGGCTAGAATTCGTGCAGTTGCTCCAGAAAGATTTATCTTGGCTCGTAGCATCTGGGCAGAAGGCGGCGACCTTACCCAGACTCTAGCAGCTGGCTTGAACGCCAACGGTGACGGATTGCTCATCCCCGTGCCTCTAGATATGTTGATTAATAAGCATATAGGGGAGGAAATCGCGTCTCTGCGCGAGGAGGTTAATCAAGCGAGAACCCAGGTGATCCGTGAGGGTTATACCTGTGACTTGTGGATGCCCGACGTTTGTTTATTAAATCAGCACCCCCAATTCGACTTAATTTTGCAGCTCTATGACATCGGCTGCATTATGTTTGGCAACTTTGTCCAAGCTTCTGGAGCCACTTTTCCTTATTACATTGACCTACGCAAAATTATCTCTAATCCTCAAATTTTCCATCAAATTCTTAGCGCCTATGCGGATATTCTCAAACACCTCAGCTTTGACCGTATTGCAGGCATTCCCTATGGTTCTTTGCCCACTGCCACGGGGTTATCATTACGCCTCAATCGCCCGATGATTTTTCCACGCAAGGAGGTAAAAGCTCATGGAACTCGGCGGCTGATTGAGGGTAACTTCCATCCTGGCGAAACTGTTGTGGTGGTGGATGACATTCTTATCAGTGGCAAAAGTGCAATGGAAGGGGCGCAAAAGCTTAAATCGGCTGGATTAAATATTCATGACATTGTGGTGTTTATGGATCATGAGCAAGGGGTGAAAGACAAGCTCAGAGAAAATGGTTATCAGGCTCATGCGGTTTTAACTATCTCTGAAATTACAGAAACGCTATATCAAGCGGGGCGCATTGATGAGGAACAGTTTAGAGCCTTGCAAGATAGACCTTGATTCGTCTCATCATTTTCTCTCCCTCTGTTACCAAGCCAGGGGTTAAAACCCCCGGCTAATAGCAAAATCCTCTAAAAGAGGGCTGAGGAAAAACTTTCAGTTCACAAAGCGTGGACTTAAGCTATTAGCCAGAGGCTTAAGTCTCTGGCGGACTCAACAATTTTAGATTTTAGATTGACATCGTCAAAGAGTTGGTAAGATGTGGGTAACGACAAGGCTTATAGCCCTGGATTCTACCTCTGAGCCAATCAAAGCATAAGCAAAATAGTAAATTACAGACAGGAGTATAAATTAAGAGCGATCGCCGTCTATAATCTGTTTTATAACTAGCTTACAAGCGTAGTTTTACCTTAATTTCTCCTAGCTATCAAAATGCAAAACACAACTGAGTATAGCTGCGCTTACTGTGGTGAACCGAATTTGGCTTTCGTTGATTTAAGCGCCGGAACGCAGCAGTCATATGTGGAAGATTGTCAAGTTTGCTGTCAGCCTAATGTGCTTTTCCTAGAGATTAATGAGGAAACTTTTGAGATTGAAATCAATAGTGAGCCTGAAAGTTAAGTAAGATGTTTCGCACCTGCTGTAAGCTGTTATTACAATAAAATCAGCTTGGGATAAGACTATCCTAGTTTTAGATTGAATAAGTATGGCTCTAGGCGATAGTAGCAATCACTGTAAAACGCCCGTATTGCAACTTTTCTACAAAAGATAAAAACATGAAATATGCCGTCGGTTTATTGATTTTTTCAGCAATTGGCTCTTTTCTAATTTTAGATACAATTACTTTTTGGCGAGATTTTAGAAAAACTAATAGCCCAAGTCATTTGTATGTAGACTTCTTTAGGCTCGTTGTTTTAGGAGGAATGGCTGGCATGGGATACCTGCTTGCTTCAGAAACATTTCATCAACCTAATGATAAGATACTATTTTTATTTCTGGGTATTGTTGGGGCTTTGTTAATTGGCATACTTAGCCATCGTTTGAGTCACAAAGCCAGAAAATGAAATAACCTTGCGAAACTAGAGATGCGATCGCAGTAATGTTATATGAGTGTGATTAAACCGTCACCTTGTCCTAGTAAGCTTTTGAGATGGGATAGAACTAAGGAATCAAAGGCTAGGGATGGCGGCTAATTCCAGGTATAACCGCAGGAGAGAGGAAGCGGGAAAAGTAGGAATGCAGCTGATTTATATGCCATGTAAGAGGTAAAGAGTCTTGTCAAACTTAAAGCTTAAAGTATTAACTGAGCCATCATCGTTGCTTCTATTGCTAGTATTGTCTTTTATGCTATGTATGCTTTTGAATCTAGATATTCATGGGTTTGAGTAGCGATCGCCTCCCTTATGACATTCCACTAAGTTAAGTAGCCAAAGCTATGCGTAGTTCGGCTGCTATGTCTGCAAGCGCCTGCTTCCCCCGGTCTAGCACTGCTCCCATACCTACAAAGGTGTGAATCATGCCATCATACCGATGCTGCTGCACTGATACCCCCGCAGACTGCAAGCGCGCTGCATAAGCTTCTGCTTCATCCCGTAACACGTCGCACTCCGCGGTGATGATGCACGCTGGCGGCAGCTTAGTAAGAGTATTAGCTAATAGTGGTGAGGCGTAAGGATTTTGTCCATCGGCTGCATCGGCGAGATAGTGATGCCAGAACCAGACCATTTCCTCTTTTGTCAGACCAAAGCCACCCTGCCCATATTCATGGTATGACTTGGTTTCAAATCCATACTGAGTTACTGGGTAAATCAAGAGTTGGTACACCAGTGATGGCTCACCTTGATCTCGTGCCATCAGTGCCACCGCTGCGGCTAAATTGCCCCCAGCGCTATCTCCTCCCACAGCAATGCGAGTAGAATCGCCATGAAGAGTAGCAGCATTTTTTGCTACCCAGTTAGTCACAGCATAGGCATCTTCCACTGCGGCAGGAAACTTGTGTTCTGGTGCCAGTCGGTAATCCACCGAAACCACTATGCACCCCGCGCCATTAGCTAGAGAGCGACAAATATTATCTGCCGCATCTAGGTTTCCCAGCACCCAGCCGCCACCATGAAAGTAGACCAGCACGGGTAAGGGTGTACTCCCCTCTGGTGTGTAGATACGGACAGGAATATTTAAGAGGGTGCGGTTTTCTACACGGCCAACTGCTTGGGGTCTAAGTTCCTTCCCCCGCAACTTTGCAACCAATTCTCGTGCCTGTAGCGCTTCTAGCGTGGAAAGGGGCGGCAATTCCATCTCAGCTAGTTGCTGTAAAAGTTTCTTTGCTTGTGGGTCGAGGGGCATGAGAACAACTTATTCCATCACGGTTTGACTAATAGCAGTTACTTATTTTAGAGGCACACAGCACCACTGCATTATCAAACAAGGTGTTTGAAGTGAAGGTAAGCGCGATCCGCTTTTTCTCTCTATAGGTATTAGTAATCAGAACCGCAAACGTTAATAATTGGTCTAATTGTCCTCGCTGTCGCCTGTATTGGTAAGTTTGCTGGAGCTTACCTGGGATCACGCTTAAGTGGCTTAAGCCACTGGGAAGGTTTGGCAATGGGTTCAGGCATGAACGCACGGGGAGCGATAGAGATTATCGTTGCCACAATTGGTCTATCGCTGGGGGTACTGAACCAGCAGATGTACTCAATTATTGTCATGGTGGTAATTGTGACTTCGTTGATGGCACCGCCTCTGTTGCGCTGGACTCTTTCAAAAAGCGAATTTCTAGGGGTTCCTCGGTGGCGAGTTGATCGGAGTGTGATCGCGCTTTACCATTTTCTACCATCCAAACTTTTGTTTTAGTTTTAGTTTGGCTTTGCCCTATACGAGTCATTTGTCATAAGTTGATTAAACTTAACTGCCTAGCAAACTCAATTTGATGGAGTTTAGTACAAAATCCCAAGCGATGATACTCCTGCATATCTGCCATAATTTTATTTGCTAATATCCGTGCAAAATTTACAGGCACGGCATTTCCCACCATCTTATATCCGCCTGCTATATTTTTGTACTTAAATATAAAGTTATCTGGAAAAGTCTGTATCCTTGCACATTCTCTTACAGATAACCTCCGGTATGGCTTGGAAGAGCTTGGATCGAAAATACGTCTATTTGGTTCTACAAAAATCATTTTATTTGCTTGAGGATGAATCGGAGCGTGTCTTCCACCAGCCTGAATTGTAAAAGATGGTTCTGACCAACTCCTTACTCTGTTTCTTGACATATAAATACTGGAAAATTCCATATCTAAATATTCATGATTAGGCACTTTATAATAATATTTTTCTACTTTACCGCTAGATTGAATAGGTTCTACAAGCCTCAAATCATAAATAGCATCTTTCAAGGTCAAAACTTTTTGGCTCTGTTTGGTAAATTCAAAAATTTCCCCTAGCTTTTTATGGTATCCAACAATAATTAGTCTTTTTCTGTCTTGCGAAACTTCAAACTTCTTAGCATTTAGTAATTGATAACTAACGTTATAGCCTGCTTCTTTAAATTTATATAAAATATTACTAAAAGCATGGCTATGTTTTCCCGCTAATATTCCGCTGACATTTTCTGCTAAAAAGAATAGAGGCTATTTTAAGGATCTACTTTGTTGACTCTTCCTAATTCCTTCGTTTTACTAAATTAAACGCCTTGTATTTGATTAATGCCGCTTGCTATTGGTTTGCTAATTCGTTCATATATTTCTTTAGTAGCTGCATAACAATCACCCTAAATCAACCATAGCAGCTTCACAACTTGTTTTCCATTCCACTCTTGAATTACTCCAATTGCATAAATTATATCTTTCTCTGTCCAGGATTCGCATTTACGACAGGCTGACGTAATCATCGCGCTGTCTTGATATAACTTAGCTTTTGGGTATGAGCTATTTAAAGTTATAGCATAATTTAAGGATTGTATTTTTTGACTTCTACTGCATTTACCTTTTTTATCATTAGATCTGGAGGATTGTTTTGATTTCCTATATAAGAAAATAACTGGCTATGCTTTTCCAGTTTGGTCATTAGGTTGGTTTCGTATATGGTATCTGCAAAGGAATCTTTGATGAACTATTCTAGAGCTTCACCGATAGAGTTAATCCGATTTTGACTTTTGCTTTTGTATCTCCTTGTCGCAGCCACCCCATTAACTCTATTTCCTCTGGATCGTAAAGATAATATTACTCTACACCGTAGCGGTCATAAAAAGCTAATTTTCTTAGCATTTCTTTTGGTGCATTCCCAGGAGTAAGGACTTCAAAAACGACTTGGGGAATAATATTATCCTCGCGCCATTGCTGATAAGAACCTCTATCGCCATTGGGTCTGCCAAACACTACTATGACATCAGGGGCAAGGCGAATAGTGTTGTCTCCTTGTACCGGATACCATAACAAGTCTCCAGCGACAAAAACATTAGGATCATCTTTAAATAAGGCATCAATACCCCCCTGAATCATGACGATCAAGCGAAACTGCTTAGTATTGTCTGCCATCGGTTGACCGTCACTGTCTGGGTAAAAAATTTCTGCATCTGCTGATGAATATGTAAAGGTTGTCATGTCCTGTACTTGCTTTGTTTTCATACTTAGGATTGTTTTTCCAGTCGCACTATGGGGTTGTAGTCAGGGATACCTGCGACAGGCGATCGCGTGCTTGAGGGTGCCGTTGATAAAAGCAATATCTCCGCCCAGGTTAACTAAAAAGAAGCGATCGGCAAACTTGGTACCAAACAAAGCGCTTTCTGGCTCCAATGGCACCCAGTACCGTTCCATCCCAGGCTCTCGGTAATTATTAATTACAACTATAGCATTTCTCATACTCATGAGGTACGATAACAACAATGAGCAAACCAGTTACGAATATTTTGCTGAGTTACCTTAATCATTGCGTTGGCAATGCCATCAACTAAATCTTTGTAGGTTCTTGCCGCTGTCTGTCTCAAGATAGATTTAACTTTTGACCAAAAATTTTCAATGGGAGAAAACTCGGGAGAATAAGGAGATAAATAAATCAGCTTGGCTCCAGCTTTTTCAATAAACTCTCTGACCATCTCTCCTTGATTAATTTTGGCATTATCCATGACAATACAAGCATTATTCCAGAGTTTAGGAATTAATTGCTGAAGCACAAAAGCTTCAAACGTAACACCATCTACTGCCCCATAAATATTGGCAGAGGCTACGACTTCTCGAACTGACAAAGCGCTAATTAAAGAAATATTTTTTCCTCTTTTTTGGGGTTTTCCTCCCCTAGCTCTTTTTCCTTTTAAAGCTCTGGCATACAGTCGAATCATTGCTAAGTTAACCCCCGACTCATCTATGAAAATCAAGTCTTCTACCCGAATATCTCGAATTTTTGACCAAAATTCAACTCGCTGTTGAAGTACTTTTTCACTTTCTTTTTCGGCGGCGTAGAGAGTTTTTTTTTACAGTATAGTTTAATTTTTGTGTGATTCTTCCCATTGTGGCTCGACTGACTCTAACTTGAACTTTGTCTTCGAGCAAGTTACACAGTTCTTCAAGGGTGGCATCGTTATTAGTTTCAATAATTTCTACTAAATCAATTAATTGCTCTTTTTTAAGTTTCGGTTCAGGACTTCCTCCTTGAGGGTAAGGGCGAATGTCTCCGGTTTCTTTATATTGTTTGACTAATTTTTGAATAAAGCTTTTGGTAACACAAAAACGTTCAGCCAGTTTCCGAATTGATATTCTTTCCTGTTCATGGACTTCAATGATTTTTTGACGAAATTCAATTGAATGGGGTTTCATTGCTAATTTCTATAATTTATAGGCTTGAATTAAACTGTACCTCACAAGCACGAGAAATGCTATATTTACAATTTGGGATACTTGTAGCAGCCTTAGCCAATATCGGGTTTCTCTGGCTTCCTTTGAGGCAATACACATCTTCGAGAGAAAATCTTTTTTACTTTGACCTGCGCTAGCCTCCTCGATATTCGCCCCAATACTTGTCCCACTTCGTAGCAGTTGTTTGGAGATCACATATTCCTGCCGTTCTTGGAGTTGGCCGTAGAGTTGAATAATTTCTAGGGCAAAGGAAAAACTCTTCTTTTGAATAATGCTCTCCGCCATCCCTCCTCCTAATTCAAAACTCAAAACTATTTCCTTAACTCAAAACTCAAAACTCAAAACTCAAAACTCAAAACTCAAAACTCAAAACTCAAAACTATTATTTAGTTGACTTTGAACTTAGCCGCACTAGCTTGCAACTCTTGAGCTGTTGCCAACAGTTCTTTGAATTTGGCAGAAATCTGAATAGAATCTTCAGAGGTTTGGTTGGCTATAGTTGCTACATCTGTCATGGTTTGAGTCACCGTTACAGATTGCTGGGTTTGGATTTGAGTGGCTTGGGTGATGTTTTCTACTAGCTGACTGATTTGGGCTGTTGCTGCGGCGATCGCATTTAAACTTTGCCTGGTTTCGTTTACTAAATTAGTTCCCTCTACCACCTGCTGGATGCCTGTTTCCATCGCTTCTGCAACTTCCCCAGTTTCTGCCTGAATTTCTTCAACTAACTTTTCGATGTCGGTAGTCGCAGCTGCTGATTGACGAGCAAGCGATCGCACTTCATCGGCTACAACCGCAAACCCGCGTCCGTAGTCCCCAGCACGGGTGGCCTCAATTGCCGCATTCATCGCCAGCACATTTGTCTGGGTGGCAAAATTGCTAATTAGTTGCACCACTTTGGAGATTTTTTGAGATGATTCGCTCAACTGCTTAATCTTTTTACCAGTTTGGGAAACCGTCTCTCGAATTTCTAAAATCCCCTCTACAGTGCGGTTCATCGCCGCATCCCCTGACTGGACTGTGTGGTTTGCTTGTTGCACGGCGCTTTCTACTTGCCGTGCGTCTACCGCCACCGCTTGAGTGGAGTTAACCATCTGTTGAATTTCTTGTAAAGCCTTGTTCAGTTCTTGAAACTGTTGCTGGGCTTGGCTAGAAAGTCTCACAATTGAGGCATCACTAGTCTTGGAAGTTTCTGCAACTTGTTGAGTCGCTGTCTGTACCTGGATGACAATCTTTCGCAGGGCTTGTAGGGTGTTGTTATAGGCATCAGCGATCGTGCCTAGCTCGTCTTCTGTGATCGGCGCACGTACCGTTAAGTCGCCGTCTAAAGCTGGTCGCACTGCTCTTAGCAGCTGTAATGCCCGTTGTTGCAGTAGTTCTTTGGCGGCTTTATCCCTTTCTCCTGCCTCCGCTAGTTGCTGCGATTGTGCCTGTAGCTGTTGCAAATACTCAGACTGTTGAATAGCAACGCCGATTTGTGCTGCCACCTGGAGCAACAAGTCTACTTCATACTGTTCCCAGTGACGCGACTGTTTATTTTGGAACGCTGAGAGTAACCCCCAAAGCTGCTGTCCTTTAAAAATGGCAACCACGATGCAGGCTTTAACGTGAAATACTTCTAGTGCTTCTACGTGGCAATCTGTCAAGCCGCCGTTGTAAACATCATCCACCACCAAAACTTCGTTATTCCGAAACCTGCCGCCTTGGTGTTCGTTTAAATAAGGATCTTCCCAAGCCGTAAACCGATCCGGCCCTACTAATTTTGGTTCACCAGCAGCCTCAGATTCCGCGATAAAGTCGCCGAAGTAGTCGGGGCGGAATTTGTAAATCGCCACCCGATCCGCTTTAAGCAGATTGCGGACTTCTTGGGTGGTTGTCTTAAATATTGTGTCTAGGTCGAAAGACTTGCGGATTCGGTCAATTACTTTAGTTAAAGTGCGATCGCGTTGTGCGGACTCTGCTAATTGCTGCGATTGCGTCTGTAGTTGCTGTAAATACTCAGCTTGCTGTAATGCGACTCCCAGTTGATCGCCAATCTGTCCTAATAAAGCTACCTCCGCTTCTTCCCATCGGCGCGGTCCTGAGTTTTGATAAACACCTAGCAACCCCCAAAGTTTTTCACCCTGAAACACTGGAACAATCGCATAGGATCTGACTTGAGATTGCTCTAACACCTCCAGGTAACACGGTGAGAACCCTGCTTTGTAAATATCCTCAACCGCAAAACTCCCTTTGCTACGGAATCGACCGCCCTCTGTTTCTTCTAAGTAAGTATCTTTAACTCTCCGATTGCCCAAACTCAAGTTTTGAACAGCCCTACAATCACTTTGGTTTGCTTGCAAGCCTTTAAGATTAGCTTGTTTCTCCAACAGGGGAGTCCACTCAGGCGCGACAGATTCTAAAACAAATTCACCACTCCAATCTGAATTGAAGCGATAAACACCCACTCGGTCTGCTTTCAATAGCAACCGCACATCGACTGTGGTTGTCTTAAAAATGGTGTCAATATCCAAAGATTGCCGCAGCCTATCGATGACTTTACCTGCTGCACGCTCCCGTTCCGTAGATTTAGCCAGTTGCTCAGATTGTGTCTGCAACTGCTTGAGAGAATCGGCTTGCTTTAGAGCTACCCACAACTGTCCAGCAATCTGAGACAGCAATTTTATCTCTGATGCTTCCCAATGCCGGGGGGCAGAATTTTGGTAGACACCCAATAAACCCCAAAGCTTATCTCCCACAAAGATAGGAGCAATTACATAAGCTTTAACTTCAAATTGCTCTAATATTTCAACGTGGCAAGGAGAATGACCGACTTTATAGATATCATCAACCGCAAAAGTTTCGTGGTAGCGATACCGACCCCCTTGGGTGTCTTGCAAATGAGTATCTTCCCAAACTGTTCTAATCCCTGGCCCTACCAGTTTTGTCCAGTTACCGCCTACAGATTCAACGACAAACTCGCCACTCCAGTCAGGAGCAAATTTATAGACTCCCACCCGGTCAACTTTTAGCAAGTGGCGAATTTCTTGAGTAATTGTCTTGAAAATAGCATCTTGATCTAGAGACTGACGAATTTTGTCAATGACTTTGCCGACTGCTTTTTCCTTTTCTATCTGCTGTTGTAGCTGAGAGCGAAATTCAAAGTTTTGCAGGTTAACAATTAATTGTGTACAAATCTGTTCAAGTAGATTAATTTCCGCTTCCTGCCATTGACGTGATTCAGAACATTGCTGTATGACAAGCAATCCCCATAAATCGATTTTGGATTGGGTATTGTCTGAAAAAGATTCAGTACCGATAATAATCGGTAAGCTTAAGAAGGCTTGAACTTGAAATTTCTCTAGTAGCTGTCGTTGATAAGGGGTAATTGCGGCGCTGTTAATATCTGATATTGATACAACTTGCTCTTTTAAATATTCTTGGGGTTCATCTAACCCAAAGCAGGTAGCTGGCAAGCTTTCATGCAAAGCTGGTGTCCATCCACGTTTCAGGGATTCTGCTACTACAACACCTTTTTCGCCTGCACCAAAGCGATAGATGAGTACGCGATCGCAACTCAATGCTTCCCTAACTTCGGTGACAGTAGTGTTAAGCAGTGCGCCAGAGTCGGAACATGAACGCATCTGAGTTGCGATCGCACTCACCCGCTGGCGCTGAGAGAGAAACTGTTTTTGGGCTGCTGCTGCTAAACTAATCTGAAATTCTTTTGGTGCGATCGCCACAAAATTTTCAATTTCCTCAAACTGCTCGCTCATCTGATTTTTTATCAGCCATCCGTCTCCCTCTAATTCCTCTTTTAGATCTTTAACCGCCGCTGTTACTCTCAGCAGAGAATTGTTTTCAAACAAGCTTTGTTCGCTCTTACTTGCTACGTTATTCTTTAGGTCAGAAGGCAGTTTAACAGAATTGGAAGCAGCCGACTCAATTTTATGATTAGGTTCGTAAACGCTCGTCACAGGAGACACCTCTTTAGGAAAGTTGTGAGTTCAAAAAATTATTAATGCTTAATTTTAGCTAATGCTAATTCAATAGCAATTAATAAATTAGTATTTCTATACAACGACACAAAACCTGGAATAAATAAAATTATTTAATTTCCAGCTCTGAATTAAAAACTATTTGTAGGGGGATGCCACAAAGAAGCTTCAAGAATCGCTTTTGCATCAATAGTTTTCAGTATTTCATTATTGGCACCAATAAAATAGCCCTGCAAGAAAGGTAATAATTCTGGATTAAATAATCCAGCTTCAGGGGCTTTCAATTTTTTAGTATCTAGTAATTCAATATCCTTTACCTGCTGCACTACTAATCCTATAAATTGACCTTGTGCTTGCACAACCAGTGCCATCAGTGTTAACAACGAAATATCTTCTTGAATCAGGGGAGGAAAACCAGTCAGCGCATTTAAATCCACCAACCACAGCATCTCTTCCCGCCAGTTATAAACCCCCAACACACAACTAGGTACTTGAGGAACAGGTAGAATATCTGCCACTGAGACTTGAAACAACTCTGTAACACACTCAAGAGGCAACAAAGCTGTATCTTTTAAGCCTAATTTAAAACTTAAAAACTTCTGTTCTGAGCTTTGCGGAGAATTGGCTGAATTTGGCGGTTCGAGAGCAAACATTACTCATACCAAATTGAGGTTTTAGATTAGACTGCTTGCAAAAATATTCATCTTTGCTTTTACTAACGCTGCCTATAGCAGATAACTTACAAAATCTGAGCGACTACGTGCAATAAATTTAGTGATAATACTAGGCGAAAAAGCATTTTTCAGCGAGGCACCCAATAATATCAATACTAACTATATCAACTTTATCCCCTCATGTGGGTATCAGTTGTTCTATTGTGCGTAGCAATTCTGCTTCATCTATAGGTTTGGGCAAATAAGCGTTTGCCCCTAACATATTACCCCACATTTTATCTACATCAGTTCCCTTCGTAGAAGAAATTACAACAGGAATTTTGCTAGTATGGGGATCTGTTTTCAGTTTTCGGCACAGTTCAAAGCCACTTTGATCGGGAAGAATTACATCTAGAACGATTAAATCTGGCTGACTTTGATGCAGTTTTTCCTCCGCTTGTTCGCCACTCATCGCACTAACTACAATTAAGCCCGCTTTTTTTAAATAAAGGCTTACGATTTCCAAATCCGTTAACGAATCGTCAACCACTAAGATAGTTTTCACTAAAAAACGCCATTTTGCTAAGAAAATCGCTCTCAAGTTGCCCTATGACATTTGCATAGTCGGCTGAGTGAACTGAATGTTAGATGTTTTCATCCCTCCCGATGGGGCAGATAAATACTTCCGCACCACAGCCAAGACTTTTTGAGACTCTACTGGTTTTGCCAAAAATTCAGACGCTCCAACTACTTTAGCGCGAACCCGATCTATAAGACCATCGCTGCCTGTCAGGATAATCATTGGTGTATTGGCAAATAGGGAAACCCGCCGCAGCTGAGAGCAGATTTCATAACCGTTGACGACTGGCATCATCAAATCTAAGAAAATTAAATCTGGCTGACGTTCTATCAGTATTGGCAGCGCTTCCATAGAATTCTGGATACTTACAAACCGAAAGCCCGCCTTGGTGAAAATCTGTTCCATCATCTGACAAGTTTGGGGGCTATCATCTACACAAGCAATCAGTGGTCTTGCCCCCTTAGCCTTTCCGGTTAAAGTTGGTATTGCACTACTAGCAATTTTGTCGGTATCTGTCACTAGGGGCAGGTCAGCTACCTCAACTAGTCCTATTATCCCTTTGCGGATATAGCCAACCAAAGAACGGGTTAATAGCAGTAAGTCTTGCTTCATTTGCACTGCTAGATCCCGCAAGGTATGGCTACCATTAATTAAAGTCACAAAGTTTTGATAAGCAGCAGCAGTTGATTGTTGCTGCAATTGCTCAGGTTGTCGCAGTATTGGTGCTAGGTTCGGAGATATCTTAGTTAAGCCAGCATCATGCCAGGATTTCCAAGATTGTAAAGCATGCTTTAAGGCAAGTTCTGTATTTATCAGTGTTAATGGAGGCTCTCTAAGACATTGTTCGTTAGAGGTATAACTCAGGTGCTGTACCGATGCTTGCTGAATTATGTCAAACAATACTTCTGATATAGTGCCTGCAATTACAGCCACAACCTGTTTTTTGGTGATCTGCTGTAGTTTCAGTAACACTGTTAGAGCCTGATATTGCCAGCAGTTGAGGTGGTCGGTTTCTCGAAAACCCATAAAGCTAGTAGCAATCTCTGGACAATGTTTAATGAGATGTCGCTGCCAAAGCCTTGTGGAATGGGAACCGCCTGTAGCCCAAGCTAAACGTCCTTGGCAAAAAAATAATATCCACTTTTGCCCTGTGTTTGATTGTATATTTAGTTGACCGTTAAACTTCCCCCAACTAAGGTACTGAAATTTAGTAACGAGAAACTGGTTTTGCATAGCCCTTGCTGTAGCATTCTCACTAATAGTCATGGTGACTAGCTCCTTTATGCGATGCAGATGTTTTTTATATTAAGTTCTGTAAAGAATGTCGATAAAATCACAATAGGGCAAACCCCTATAAATTAATGTGATCAAGATCAGGCGGCTAGAACTTATGCAAAAATCGGTTTTTCTGGCGAAGTGCTGGCACGATTGTTCTACTCGCTTGTCGATTGATTGAGTATTTTTTCCTATTTAGAGGTGTAGTTCACAAGAGCGGCTATTCTTCAAGTTATGTAAATAAATATAACAAGTTTGCCACCAAGCCAGCAATACGTCTTTGGTATTAGTGCTTTGATTTTGACAAAAAGCGTTAATTATCCATGCTTGGCGTCGCCTAACCCTCTGTTATTACTTTTTGCATAAAAAAACTTAAAATCCTTACACTGAGGGGCTTATGCCCACTAAGCTATGTTCCAAAGGTTCTATCAGTTGGCGATCGCAATTGTAGCGGGTCTACGACCACCGCCTTATCATCCATTAGAGTAAGTTTTCACCCTTCGAGGTCTATTGCTATCTCATTAGAGTGACAAAAGAGCGCTAATCATGAATCTTTCCATCAGGCATGATTGTCTTAAAGAGGTTGACCCGATGAAAGCTTACTCCGTAAATAATTGCCCGCAGGAGGTTTGCCCCACGAAAGTTAGCCCAAACTAGGTCTGCTTTGTGAAAGTTTGCTCCTTCTAGATCTGCGCCTTCCAAGTTAGCCCAAGACAGATCTACCCAGGAGAGATCTGCCCCACGCAAATCCGCCCCACGCAGATCTGCACGGCTGAGGTCTGCGCGACGAAGGTTAGCTTGACCGAGGTTTGCCCAAGAGAGATCTGCCCGACTCAAATCTGCCCGACTCAGATCGGCGCGGCTCAGATCTACCCGGCTCAAATCTGCTCCCCGCAGATCGCCTCGGCTAAGATCTACTCCCCGCAGATCAATCTTTTTAAGGTCTGAGCCTGCTTCAATGCTCTTTTTTCTTAATTCATTCCAGGCGGCCACACCCTGCTTGAGCAGAGCGAAATATTCTCCTTTTGCCAAGTAGCTTATCCCCACAGGTGTATTGTCATTACGCGGCGATGATAAGTTTCCAGAAGATACTGTTGACATTTTCACTTTTGTCCTATGAAAGCTATCAGTGAAACTGATACACTTAATATTCCCCATATTCAGCAAAAGAATTTCACCACTGACCTAATTATTCCAGGACACTGCACAACCAAGCTAAAGAACAAGGGCAATGTGATTATGGGCTGAGGGGCTTTTTTATTGGCAAAGCAAAAATTTAGGCAATCTCCCCATA
This sequence comes from Aphanothece sp. CMT-3BRIN-NPC111, assembly GCA_019359765.1. Classification (GTDB taxonomy): domain Bacteria; phylum Cyanobacteriota; class Cyanobacteriia; order Cyanobacteriales; family JAHHGU01; genus JAHHGU01. Next base: position 119,110 of record JAHHGU010000003.1, on the reverse strand, counting down.
CCTCCATCGCTTTCAGGAACTAATAGAATACTTTTGCTCGTATGTACTAGCATCTGAGGGGCGTCATGCACAAATTAAGCTCCCTAGCTATCAAGTGTGGGTGGCTGATAATTTGCTGACTCGACTTGAGGAGTTTTTGAATCGCCAATGTAGGAGTGAACGCTGGGAGAAAGCGTAATTAAATCTTCAATATTACGCCGCATAGTATTACATATAGCACTCAATGGCAAGTCATTGCCATCGTAACCAAAGGGATTTTCGATTTCCAAGCCAATTTCTTCCACTCCAAATAAAGTAAAACTAACTAAAGCCACAATTGGCCCAGTCCATAACTTAAGATCGCCGACCATTACAAACGGCAAGAACAAGCAATAAATCAACAACAATTGTTTGAGGTGAATAGCATATCCCAAAGGCATTGGTGTTTTCAAAATGCGCTCACACCCTCCCAAAATATTCACCAATGTATCCAGTAACTTCTGGATATCACTCATCTGGTAAATATTAAGGCAATTCCTGTAATACTGCTGCTGTAAATAATCCCCAATCCAGAAGGCAATCTCTAAGGGAGGATTGTTCATTGTTTTGAGCTTTACATACCTAGAAGGCGACATCAGCTCCTCTAGTTCACTATTCACTGGTTCTCCCCTTAAGTGCAACTTTGTGGCGATCGCAAAAGCCACCAACAGCCGCAAGATGGCAACTTTTTGCTCTCGGTCTACAGGTTCAAGTTCTATAACTGCAACCCAAATTTGACGAGCTAGGTTACGAACGGTATTTACTAAGCTTCCCCATAATTTACGACCTTCCCAAAAGCGCTCGTAGGCAGTATTCGTTCGGAAAACTAACAATAAACCTAAAACAACATCGGGGATGATACTACTAGATAAGGGAAAGGATAGTGATAGCCCAGACTGTTGAAGAAGAGAAATTAGCACCGCAAAGCTACCACATAAGAGAACACGGGGAAAAATAGCGGGAATTACTGACCCTTGCCACCGTAAAGCCACTTGAAACCAGTGCAGTTTGGTGCTGTTCATCAATCTCAACCTCTCTGTTTTCGATTAGCCTCGATCAGAACCTCAGGGGCGAATGCATCTGTAAAAATATAGGGGCACAGACGTTAGTGCCCCTACTACCCAAAGAATTAATTTGGAAAACACATAAATAAGTCACTTCATTAAGCTAAAGACTAATTTAGGTTGGGTTAAGGCACCTAGGCGCGGTTCGAGGGCGCAGTAACCCAACATTTGCAAAAATTTGATGGGTAACGCTTGCGCTCTACCCATCCTACAAATAATTAAGTTGCTCTACTTACCTAAAGAGGTCGGTAGACACGATAGTTGATTTCGGGAAAGATATTGTCTATCTCTTCTACTTTTTCTAACCAACCGCTGTCAATTTTGCCTGCTTTGATTTCGTCGTAGAGTTTGTGAAACCGCATCAAGTGCGATCGCGTCCGCCGCACAGCATAAGGCACCATCGTGCCAGTACGCATAATAAACGCCCAGTCAGAAGATTGTGCCAGCAACAGTTCTCGCGCCGCTTGGTTAAGCGCTTTCCACTCTAGTTCATCCGCAGGTTCCAGACGTGCTAGCTCAACCATGCGTTCTGTTGCTTTGTGCAGGTGGGGATAAATCCAAGCATTAGTTTCATTGAGCCAATATTCATGGAAGCCTTTGTAGCCCCAACTTGACTGGGATGGACGGCAAACTTGCTGAGTAGGATTAGTGCGTAAATAATCTGCCAAGTGCGTCATTTCATATGTGTTCTGGTCGTACCAGGACTTGCGGAACAGATAATCTAAGAACCAGGGACCTTCGTACCACCAGTGACCGAAAAGCTCGGCGTCGTAGGGAGAAACAATAATTGGGGGGCGTTCCATGATGCCGTAAAGATGCTCAACTTGCTGCCCCCGGTTATACATAAAGTTACCTGCGTGTTCAGCAGTCTTTTCCTTTGCCCAATAGGGATCGTAGAGTGCCTTATCAGCTAAACCTGCCCCACGAGCAGTAATCTTGTGGTACTTGATGCCAGTATTCTTTCGCTGCCCGTTGGGCATGATGTAGGGCAAGATGTACTCATATTCTGCTTCCCATCCCAAATCTTTATAAAACTCTCGGTATTCTGCGGCTCCAGGATATCCCACCTCAGAAGACCACACCTGCTGGGATGACTCTTGATCGCGACCAAATGCAGCAACACCTGTTTCTGTAAAAATTGGGGCATAGCTGCCATATTGGGGGCGAGGGCGGGCGTAGAGAATCCCATGACCATCGGTAAGGAAGTAGCGCAGGCCAGCATCAGCTAGCATCCGCTCTAGCCCTTCGTAGTAAGCACATTCCGGTAGCCAAATTCCTTTGGCGGGACGCCCAAAGGTTTGCTCGTAGTGTTCGCAAGCTACCTGAATTTGTGCCCACACTGCCTGGGGATACATCTTCATCAGCGGCAGGTAGCCATGTGTAGCGCCACAGGTGATAATTTCTAGGTTGTTGCTGTCTAGAAATTTTTTGAACTCCCCAACCAAATCCCCGCCACAGTTTTCCCAAGTATGGCGAATTTTGTTGAACTCGGTGGCGTAATGTTCAGCGAGGTAGCGGATATGACCGTTATGCTCGTTATGCTCAATTTCCTTCTCAACCAGTTCTTCTAATTTAGCCAGATGTTCGTCGTAGCGCTCTTGCAGGAGTGGATCGCGCAGCATCGACACCAGAGGGGGCGTCATGCTCATCGTCATTTTGAAGTCGATGCCGTCCCTTTTTAAGCCTTCAAAAACATGCAGCAGGGGAATGTAGGTTTCTGTAATCGCCTCAAACAGCCATTCTTCTTCCAGGACGTAGTCACTTTCGGGATGCCGGACAAAGGGGAGGTGGGCGTGAAGGACAAGGGCAACGTAGCCAATAGCCATAGTGATTGGTGGGTTCGTATGTGGATGTGGAACTGATGCAGGCTGGGAAGTTTTATATTATTTTAAGATTTTATAAGCCTTTGGGTACTTGTGGGTAAAGCTGAGGTCTTGAGGCATGAGAAGTGGCAAAATCTAAAATAGATATTAAATTTAAAGGAAGCAACTAAACTGTGTAATTGACAGTCAATCCTGAGCTGATGTGCATCTAAAGTGCATAAATGAATCAGTCGCTTTTTGTCAATAGATTGACGCACCTTATACAACTTCTTCAAGAAAGAGGCTTTAATAGCCAACCTCTACAGGGAGTTGGATAAATGGTGAGGACTTAGTAGCAGTAATCCTTTGTCTGGCGTTATGGGTAGTGAAGCTAGGGTTTTCCCGGCTCTACTAAGAGACGACAAACTCGTTTGGCGATCGCGCTCGTGCCAGACTCCCAGGAGATTACTTATGCCAAGGTGTCATCGGTTTGTCCTTAGTGCTAAAACAAAATTGCATGCAGGCAGCTCCTGAAAAACTTATTTATTCGGAAGCGTCGCTACAGTTATTGCTGTTTGTCGATGAACGTCCCAGTTCCCGAAAACAGCTCCAAGAAATCCGCACTTGTCTAGAAAACCTCAAGGCAGACTATCCGTTTGAACTTCAGGTCATCAGTGTGGGGCAACAGCCGTATTTGGCTGAACATTTTAAACTCGTAGCGACTCCAACCCTGATTAAAATCTATCCGCAGCCTAGGCATACCCTTGCTGGTAGTAATTTGGTGGCACAGCTGCAAAACTGGTTGCCTCGTTGGGCTAGTGCCGCAGAAGATTTTTGGGAACATTTAGAGCCTACCGCTGACTTACCAACATCGGCAACATCGAATTTAGATGGAATGAATTCTATCGCCTATGTAGCAGAACTAATTCAACTTTCCGACGAAGCCTTTCGCCTCAAACAAGAAAAAGAAGAACTGCTTGAGCAGTTGCAATTTAAAGATCGGGTAATTGCAATATTAGCTCACGACCTGCGTAATCCTCTGACAGCCGCTTCCCTGGCGTTGGGAACGCTGCAATTGACTCAAGACTCAAATAATACCTATTTAAAACCGGGGCTGAGAGAGCAGTTAATTCAGCAGGCTCGTAGCCAAATCCGCATCATGGATAGAATGATCGCAGATATCCTGCAAGCTGCAAAGGGAAACAATGCAGAATTTCATATCCAACCTCACAAGCTGGATTTAAGGGCGCTCTGTCAAGATGTTCTTGCTCAGATTAAACAAACCATTCAAAGCAAATACCAGCACCTAGAAGCAGATATTCCTCAGGATTTGCCTTATGTTTATGCTGATGAAGAACGAGTGCGCCAGGTGATTATGAACCTGTTAGATAATGCAATTAAATATACTCCCGAAGGTGGCACCATTGATCTGACTCTTCTTCACCGCACAACGGAAAAAATTCAGGTTATTGTTTGTGATAACGGCCCTGGCATTCCGGAGGAGAATAGCGATCGCATCTTTGAAGACCGCTTTCGGCTAGATCGGGATGCAGCACAGGATGGATATGGCATCGGTTTAGCTTTGTGCCAACGCATCGTGCGGGCGCACTATGGCAGAATTTGGGTAGAATCGCCTCCAGGTAAGGGCAGTTGTTTTAACTTCACATTGCCAGTGTATCGCTCGTAAGTTACTAAGAAAGTTTTGAGTTTTAAGTTTTGAGTTCTAAGTTTTAAGTTTTAAGTTTTGAGTTTTGAGTTCTAAGTTAGAACTGTAGAGGAAGTGATTTACAACTCAAAAGTTAAACATGACTTAGGCAAACTCGGCTTGTCATTGCCAGCGAAACACAGATTCTGCGAAGCATATATCAACGAGGTTATGATTACTGATGCCTAGGGCGCGCTACGCGAACACTAAGGCGGGTAAATACTGCCAAAATTACTAAGTTTATTCAAAACTCAAAACTCAAAACTCAAAACTATTCTGACGTAGGGCATGAATAATATGGATGTTTGCCTGGGGAAAGGGGTACTGGTCAAGTTCATCCAACTTTACCCAGCGGATTTCGTCGCATTCGAGGGGCTGGGGAATGCCTGTAAGGTGGCGGCAGTGATGTACGGTGAGGGTGACGCGGAAGTGAGTATAAGCGTGATTGATAGTAATTAGGCGATCGCCCACTTCTATTTCAATTCCCAACTCCTCTAGAATTTCTCGTTTGATACATTCTTCAACAGTTTCACCTGGCTCTACTTTGCCACCCGGAAATTCCCACAGGCCACCCATAGATCCTTCCAAACGCCGCTTGTCAATCAAGATTTGCCCTTGATCGTTCCAGATGACAGCTACGCCTATGAACTTATGGGGTAAAGAGGAAGAAGTTTCACGCATGGCTTCAATTGCCAAAAAGCAGAATCCGACAGACTCATTTCCCTGCCTGTCGGTGTCCTACATTGCCGCAACTGCAAAAGTTTATTGTGTAGATTTGGCGAGGTAGATTTGGCGAGACAGACACCGGAAGTCTATCTTCTGACTTAACCGGCGTCTTACTGTTGGGTTTCAGCCCCCGACAAGGACTTTTCAAAGGCCATACGTTGTTCAGCGTTACGCAAGAAGTAGCCGCTAATCATGGCGGAGGCCAGAAGACGACCTAAATTTTCACGGTTGGTTGTCACCGTAACGCCGAAATGTTCTGAAGGTAGGTTTCCTAGCAGCCCCACAATGTTGCGTTCCATAACCTGAAACACTTCAGAAGACATGGGTTTCGACAGCTGGGTAACTGTATCTGGACTCATAGATTGGACATATTGCCACAGCAAGTTGCTGGATTCTGCATCGCCTTCAAAAAACTCTGGGACTCGATTTGATGTGTTATTCACCTTTTACCTCCTAGAGAGTGCTGTCCCCTTAGCTTCAGATCGATGGAGGAGCCATCTGTCTTATCTACCTCTAATCGACTGTAACAGCCTGTAATAGTTTCCTATGAACTAATGTAACAGGCTGATGCTGATAGCAAAGTGAGCAGAACCGAACCAAAGGCTACGGATTATTTCACCAGTGAGGAGCGCAGAGGCAGTATGACTCATCTGCCGCGCTGCACTAGCTAGCGAGATATTCCCCTATATTGGCTTTATACTTGCGAAGCTTAGATAGAGCTTCCCGTTCGATTTGTCGCACTCGTTCGCGGCTAATATTGAGGCAATCTCCTATCTTGGCGAGAGTTTGAGGTTTCCCATCCGCAAGACCAAAACGCAGGGACAACACATCTCGTTGCTGCGGCGTTAAATCTTCCATTAGTTTCTGCAAATCGAGCTGGAGCGAGCACTGGTTGACAAAGTCTTCTGGGGAGGAACCTGTGTCTTCTAAAAGATCTCCCAATTCTGTCTCTTGGTTATCTCCCACGCGCAAATCCAACGACAGAGGCTGACGCGCCCGTTCCAGATACTCCCGAACCTGCTTAGGTGTCAATTCCAGTTCCTGTGCCAACTCGGAGACAGTAGCTGCACGTCCCAGCTGTTGAGCTAGATAGCGTTGCGCTTTTTTAATTTTGTTGAGCTTTTCTGTGATATGAATGGGGAGGCGAATTGCACGAGCTTTTTCAGCAATGGCGCGGGTGATAGCCTGCCGAATCCACCAGTAGGCGTAGGTAGAAAATCGGTAGCCTTTGGTCGGGTCAAATTTCTCCACTCCCCGCTGCATACCGATGGTGCCTTCCTGAATTAAGTCCAGCAAGTCAATGTTACGCTTGATATACTTCTTGGCAACCGAAACTACCAATCGCAAATTAGCTTCGACCATTTTGCGCTTGGCTAATTCACCAGATGCGATCGCAGAGCTTAGTTCTGCCTCTTCTAGCCCAGAAGCTTGCGCCCACTGAGAGAGGGTTGGCTGATCGCCTAGCTCCCCAATCAAAGACTTTTTCACCTCTTGCAAGGCGTTTAAGCGTTGCACTTGTTTACCATAAAGTATTTCCTGCTCGTGGGTCAGCAGCGGCACGCGGCCAATTTCTCGCAGGTAAGCACGGACGGTGTCGGTGGATGTTTGAGCAGTTTTCATGGCGCTGGGTAAGAGTGCGAAGGTTGGGAGAGTAAAGATGTTTGTATAAAAGCCGACAAAGAAAGGAATCCAGTAAATCAGCTTTTATGAGGGAAATGTGAATTTATATTTTGTTAGGGTCTGCCAATAGGGATGAGGGAATGGTGAGGTGAGGCAAGGCTTTTGAATACGGATAATGCTCCCAGCCCAATTGCCCAAGTCTTTTTGCACATTGATGTTGTCATACAATTTTTAGTCAAGGGCAGTCACCTTTAATAATTGTAACATTTATGAGAAAGTTGAGCGATTAAGTCGTATAAGGTTTCGTGATTTTTTCTTCAAGGTGCTGCTAAATATGAGAGTACCCAGTATAGACGTAGATATATGCATCCGATAAAACAAATTTCTGGAAAATCGTAGGAAATGCTGATAAATTATTTCTTAAGGAAGAGCCTAACCGTCGCTGCATGGCCATCTTAGTTCCTATATAAAGCTTGACAAAAGCAAAAAGGGACTCCATCCCCCAGCTTCGGTGTTGTTGGAACAATTCCATTATCCAAATCCTAGAATCCTTGCGGAGAATGACCTCGCTGATTTTAAGCAGGTAGCCAGAAGGTTGATAAAAGCCAATTATGCAAACAAGATGTATAAGATCGCGTATACGTAAACGTATAACTTAGAGGCGACCTTAACTATTGGTTGTCCTGATATCAGCTATGCTTGACTATGCCGCCCGTTTTTGGTGAAGAGAGAATACAACGAATGCTATGATACATAGCGCAGCGGGTAGTTCTGTATTAATCCCGATCGGGAATTTAAATCATTAATCAAGCCATGCCTCAAACCGTATGGATTGCCAGACATGGAAACCGCCTGGACTTTGTTAACCCCGAATGGTTTAACACGGCAGAGCGACCCTACGACCCACCTCTTTCGGATGATGGTGTGGTGCAAGCACAGCAACTAGGGCAACGCCTTGTGGGAGAAGGTATTGTCCATATTTTTGCTTCGCCTTTTTTGCGAACGGTGCAAACTGCTGACCTTGTTGCCGAAGCGCTAGATCTGCCAATCAAGCTTGAGTCTGGCTTAAGCGAATGGCTTAATCCTCACTGGATGCCTGCAATGCCAGAAAGATTGTCAATTGAAGCTTTAGCTGAACGCTTTCCCAGAATTGACCTTACTTATACTTCTCGCGTCGTCGCGAACTATCCAGAAACCAGCGAAGAAGTACTGGAACGCACTGCTTGTACGGCGAGGCAGCTAGCAGCTGAGTTTCCAGAGGATATCCTACTTGTGGGTCACGGTGCATCGGTAGTAGGTGCCACTATGGGTTTACTGGGTGGAACTACCGAACCCAAAGTTAACGCTGTCCTGTGTTGCTTGGTTAAACTCGTGCGTCAAGACCAAGAATGGGTGATGGAACTCAACGGGGACACCTCCCACTTGAGCGAAACTGAAAAAGTAATTCGGTTCCACTAGAATATGACATTACTTTTGGCGGGAGATATCGGCGGCACGAAAACGATTCTGCGGCTGGTTAATACATCAGATCAAGGGTCATTGCATACCCTCTATGAGGCGCTTTATCCTAGCCGCAACTTTCCCAATTTGCTGCCAGTGGTGCAGCAGTTTTTAGAGGAAGCTGCTGGGCATCTAGGCGAGAAGCCGGTGCCGGAAAAAGCTTGTTTTGCGATCGCAGGTCCCATCGTTGACAATACCTCTGTGCTACCCAATTTGGGTTGGTCGCTGGATGCTAAACGTCTAGAACAAGAACTGGGAATAACGCCGATTAGTTTAATCAACGATTTTGTCGCCGTTGGTTATGGAATAAAGGGTCTAGCCGAGTCCGACTTGCACACCTTGCAAGCTGGAAAACCTCAGCCAGACGCCCCTATGGGGGTGATTGGCGCTGGCACGGGTTTAGGAGAGGGATTTTTAATCAAACTTGGAGATAGCTATCAAGTTTTTGCCACCGAGGGCGGACATGCCGACTTTGCCCCCCGTTCAGAGTTGGAATTCCAGCTGTTGAAATACTTGCTAGATAAGCACAATATCCAGCGAGTATCTTACGATCGCGTTGTTTCCGGTCGGGGTATTACATCTATTTATCAGTTCTTGCGAGATCGACAGTTTGCTGATGAATCTCCAGATGTCGGGCAAGTCGTTAGGAAGTGGGAGCAAGAAGCTAAGCAAAGTCAGAAAAGCGTCGATCCAGCAGCTGCCATTGCCATAGCTGCCAAAGAAAAGCGCGATCGCCTTTCACTACAGACGATGCAAATGTTTTTAGAAATATACGGCGCTGAGGCGGGTAATCTGGCTCTCAAACTCTTACCTTATGGGGGTCTTTATATCGCTGGTGGTATCGCCGCTAAAAATCTGCCGCTGATGCAGGAGGGAAGTTTCCTCCATGCCTTTACCCAAAAAGGTCGGGTGAGTTCTATACCCCAAAGGGTGCCGGTGTATGTGGTGCTGAATTCGCAGGTGGGATTAATTGGAGCAGCCATTTGTGCTGCTAAATTGTAAATATCCTACTAAGGGCAGAGGCGTAAAAACTTATGAAGCTCAAATTTGTCTTATCATCCTTGGCAACCGCTCTTTTACTAAGCGGATCTCCAGTAACTGAGCCGAGTCATGCCAAGCAACCAGCCCAGGTAAGTCGGTCAACCTGGAAGCAATTCACTCCACCAAACGCAGGGTTTAGTGTTTTGAGGCCCGGTACGCCTAAGCCGTTTAGGCATACCATGAAGACTCAGATCGGCTCAGTTAGTACGCGCGGTTTCGTAGCTGTGCAGCATAAAGGAACTGTAACGTACTTGGTTATGTACTCTGACTATCCTATTAACCTTACCCAAAAAGCAAGCGCTAACCAAGTATTTGATAGCGGACGCGATGTAGCTTTGAAGCTAGCGCAAGGTAAGTTACTGAGTCAGCGAAATTTTAAACTAAAGGGTTATCCTGGCAGAGAAATTGTAGTTAAAACTAAAGGATATATCGTTAAAGACAGGATGTATTTAGTAAACCGACGGCTGTATCAAGTAATGGTGCAGACTACCGAAGGTAAACAGAAGGCTTTATCCAAAAGTATTACAGGTTTTTTGACTTCGTTCAAGCTGCACTCACAGCCAAAGCGTAATAGTTAGTGGTTAATGGTTAGTGGGGATAATGACTCTTGACAATCGACTTCACTCCCATGCACACTCAGAGGTGCTGCTATAACTGTATGTTTGATAAAAGCTAACTGCTAATTGCTATACCTAGTAACTCTTAACAATTAGCAATTTATTGAAAAATTAAATCTAGCCGTTTCTGGGCGGCTTTGAGTGCCTCCACAGGCGAGCTTTTGCCCAAGAGTACGGCTTCAATTGCTCTGCCCAGGTTTTCTGAGATGCGGTTGTAACCAAGGAATATGGGACGCGATCGCGCTACATGTGTTTGCTCTAAAAACACCTTCACAACTGGCAACTTAGCCACAAAATTTTGATATGCGGCACTCTGTCGCGCCTTTAAATTTACTGGCAGATAACCCGTTCCTAGCGCCCACTGGGTCTGAAACTCCTCACTTAGAACATACTCAACAAACGTAAAAGCCGCGCGTTCGTGTTCCGGGGTCGTTTTTAAAATAAACAAATTCTCACCCCCCATTGCTGTTGCCGATCGCACATTAGCCGGAATGGGAAAAACATCAAAATCCACCCCAGTTGCTACCAGTTGCCCCAACGTCCAAGGGCCTGTTAGCTGCATCGCCACTTTCCCAGCGAGAAATTTATCCAACTCATAGCCACGTTCTGGCAAAGAGAGAACAGCGGAACCATCTTCTATTAAATTGCGCCATAACTGCAAAGCGGCGATCGCACCCTCATTAACTAAATTCACGTTTTCTGCGATCGCATCTGTTCGGGAGTTGGTCAATTCCCCGCCACCACTCCACATAAACGGCAGCCAGTTAAACACTGTCCACTCCCCCTTTCCTAAAGGCAAAAGCATTCCGTGCCGATCTATCCGACCATCACCATTAATATCCCCGGTTAACTTACGGGCAACCTGCCGCAACTCCTCCCAAGTTTTCGGCAACTGAGTAATTCCAGCGGCTTTAAACAAACTAGGACGGTAAAAAATCCCTACATTATTTGTCCCTAATGGCACCGACCAAGTATGCCCTTGGTATTCCATTGCCTCAAACAGCGCTGGGTCAATTTGCGATCGCCCAGGTGAAGTTGCAAGCCAATCTTCCAAAGCCCGAATCGCACCCAGTTCCACGAGTTGACCACTAAGCATGGGAGAAAACCACAATATATTTGGAGGCGCATTCCCCACAACCGCCGCCAAAATCTTAGGCAGCTGCTGATCCGGTTGCCCCACATATAGCGATTCCACCTGAATGTCTGGGTGCGTTTGATTGAATCTATCCACCAGAGACTGGAAAACATCGCGATTCGGCGGCGGATTTATGCCTTGCCATAGCGTCAGATGGATAACACCAGCGTCATCAGAGCGCCCAGGCCAAACCTGACATCCCGCCAAACCTAGCAGGCAGATACTCAATACCAACCACCAGCTCAGCCGCTGCAAAAAACTCATAGAGAAACCTCGGTATGCGGGAAACGAGCGCGTCTTTAGACCTCTCTAGGGAAGCAACACGAACGCAAGTGCGTGTGCGTAGCACATAGCGGTTTTAACCGCACAGGGCTAGAATTTTCCCCATAAACAACTATAAGACTTACGCAGAATATCTCCTCCAACCGAGTTGAAAAGGGAGTTTTTAAGGTTCTACCCTTTTCTAGGGCGTGTGATTAGATTTACAACTTAGAGCAAATTAATATATCTCATTGAAGTAAACAAAGAAGAAAATAAAAAACTAAGTAGTAATTATTGTAAAATAAAATTAGTAATTGCTACTTTTTTAGAAAATTAAGTGAAATTTATCTTCTCGCAAGTGCTAATCCAAGATCCAGGGAAAAATTTAATTTTTAATAATTTTATTAAAGGGTAATTTTACGTATATAAATATCCTAACATGAAAAATATTAAGTATAATTACGGATGATTGTAATTTGGTAAAGCTATCTAATTATAGAGAGGCATATTTTAATAAAATTAAAAGGTGACATTGCTCACAGACATAAGTATAAAAAGACTTAGATTTAAGACTATGCAATAGCTATAAGCCAGCGATCGCTTCAGCGATTAACTTGAACTATGCAGCTTAACAACTCGCTTCTTGGTCATAAACAAGACCTCGAACTGGCAAAACTCGTGCAGCAGGGCACACCAGAACTACACGCAGCAATGCTTATGTCCCCTACTTCGTCCTACGCGACACTTGAGCAACAAGCTCAGCAGGCAGAACTGATCAACCGCATTGTTTGGGCGATGCGAAGCACGCTGGTACTGGATGACATCCTGCAAACAACTGTAGATCAGTTGCATGAAGCTCTTAAGGTGAGCCGCTGTCTAATTTTTAGACCCAATTTAAACAACCTCATCAGGGCTAGCCACGTCAGCGAAACCACAGATCGAGGGGAGAGTCTGATTCGGGGTACAAGCGATCTGTATTGCTATTACCATCCAACTTTAGTAAAAGGTCAGTCGGTGGTTATACCCCGAATTGAGCCGCAACTAGCACCGGAAATTCAGGAATCAGCCAGAGTTGGGGGTATTCGCAGTATCTTGATTGTGCCGCTGTTGTACCAGCAAACATACCTGGGCGGAATTAGTCTTTATGAATGTGATGATGAACGGGAATGGACTGCCGCAGAATTAACTTTTGTGCAGGCGATCGCCAATCACTGTGCAGTCGCTATCCACCAAGCTGAACTTTACCAACAGGCACAAGAAAAACTTGCAAAAACCCAGCAGGAGGAGGAAATATTACTCCAAACCACCTCTGATCTGCAAGCACTTTTTCAAGCGTTTCCCGATCTCTCCTTTCGGCTCAACAGCGATGGCACAATCCTAAGTTGCCATCTACGTGGAACTGATAATTTGCACGTACCACCGGATGTATTTTTGGGGAAGCAATTGCAATATCTTCTGCCACCGGATGTCGGGCGTCAATTAGAAGCACGAAATATCACCCAGCGCCAGCAGACAGAAGCAACCCTGCAAAAAGCGAAAGACGAGCTGGAAATTAGAGTCGAGGAGCGAACTACTGAATTAAAGAATGCCAACGAGCAATTACACAGAGAAGTTGGCGAACGCCAGCGGGCGGAGGATGTGCTCAAACAAAGCGAGGAAAAGTTCCGCAATTTAGTTGAGCAGACAAATGACTGGGTATGGGAACTCGATAGCAATAGTGTGTTTACGTATGTCAATCCTAAAGTACGCGATATCGTGGGCTACGAACCGGCCGAGGTTCTAGGTAAGACCATATTCGACTTGATGTGTTTGGATGAGGCAAAACGAGTTGCTACCGTTCTTGAACACTTTACCTCTAAGCAAGAGCGGTTCACAAATCTAGAAACAACCCTCATTCACCACAATACTAATTTAGTTGTACTGGAAATCAGTGGCTCCCCCGTGTTCGATAGCCAAGGGGTGCTTCAAGGTTATCGCGGTATAGCGCGTGATATCACCGAACGCAAACGGGTAGAACGAGAGATTCGTAAGGCTTTGACAAAAGAAAAAGAACTTAGCGAACTCAAATCCCGTTTCGTCTCTATGACTTCTCACGAGTTCCGCACGCCGCTGACCACTATTTTATCTTCGGCAGAATTACTCGAACATTACAGGCACAAGTGGTCCGATGAGAAAAAACTTGGATATCTGCATCGCATTCAGGCGGCTGTCCAACAAATGACCAAGCTGCTAGATGATGTTTTGATAATTGGTAAAGCAGAAGCCGGAAAACTAAACTTTAACCCTGTACCGCTTGATTTAGAAAAATTCTGCCGTGATTTGGTGGAAGAGTTGCAACTCCACGAGGGCAAGCACCACACAATTAGGTTTGTCACTCAAGGTTCGTCTACTAGCGAAATAGAAAGCGAAGAATTGCCCCGGTCCCCAATTCTTTTTTGCCTAGATGAAAAACTGCTGCGACACATTTTGAACAATTTGCTCTCGAATGCAATTAAATATTCTTCCCAAGGTAACATCGTTAATTTTGAACTCACTTATTTAGGTGAAGAAGTAGTCTTCCAAATTCAAGATAGCGGCATCGGCATTCCTCCCAAGGATCAACAACGACTGTTTGAGTCATTTTATCGCGCTACCAATGTGGGTACGATTTCTGGGACGGGGCTGGGGCTAGCCATCGTTAAAAAGTCTGTAGATTTGCACGGAGGCAAGATCGTAGTGAAAAGTGAAGTTGGATCTGGCACAACTTTTAAAGTCACGCTTCCCTTGAATTATCAACAAGAGCACAAAACAGATGAAGAAAATTTTGGTAATTGAAGACGAGCCAGCAGTCCTGGAAAACCTTCTGGAAATGCTGGAGGCTGAGAATTTTGATGCTATTGGAGCAGAAAACGGTTTGATTGGGGTGCAGTTAGCTAAAGAACAGATACCAGATTTGATTATTTGTGATGCGATCATGCCCGAACTTGATGGTTACGGGGTGCTGGCTGCTTGGCGGCAAGATCCAGCCACGGCGGCAATTCCCTTTATTTTTCTTAGCGCTCAAGCCGCCAAAGCTGATTTCCGCCAAGGCATTGAAATGGGAGCAGATGATTATCTCAGTAAGCCCTTTACAAGGAATCAACTGCTGAGAGCATTAGCGAAGCAGCTTTCTTTAGCTTCAGTACCAGGTTAGAAAAACAAGCTTTTTAGAGCAAAACTAATTCCATCGTCGATAACAACAGCTTGTATTCCTGCAAAAAATTACAGAAGTGTCTGAGAAGCACGAATGTTGTAGGTAAAAATCGAGAGCCGGATGGAGGATATTCCTCCCCTAAGCTTGGGACGTGAAGAACCTCCTGCCTGTAGATATGAAAAGCCTCAGGACTTGTTAATGTAAATGGGTATAGTTTTAAAAATTTAACCCATTTGGATGCATGAAAGCACCATTGCCAAATAACGAAGCACAGCGGATAGAAGCGTTGCGGCAATATCAGATTTTGGACACGGAGGCTGAACAAGCATTTGACGATCTCACCAGCCTAGCCGCCCGCATTTGTCATACCCCAAGTGCTTTAGTCAGCCTGATTGATAGCGATCGGCAATGGTTCAAGTCCAAAGTAGGTTTAAGGGCAACGGAAACTTGCCGCGATCTTGCTTTCTGCGCTTACGCCATCCTGCAAACCAAAGTGTTTGTTGTCGAGAATGCCTTGAGTGATGCACGATTTGCGGCTAATCCCTTAGTTACATCAGACCCCCATATCCGCTTTTACGCTGGCGCACCCCTGATATCCTCAGATGGCTTAGCTCTAGGCACCCTATGCGTGATTGACTATGTTCCGCGAAAAGTCAGCCTTGAACAGCAAGAAGCCTTAGAGATTTTGGCTCATCAAGTGATGACACAACTAGAGTTACGACGTAATTTCTTAGAAGCAACACAGGCTCTTACTAAGCGCCAGAACCTGGAAGCCGAACTTTGTAAAGCTTTAGAGAAAGAAAAAGAACTTAGCGAACTTAAATCTCGTTTCATCTCTATTACCTCCCACGAGTTCCGCACCCCGCTGACTACTATCTTGTCTTCTGCGGAATTGCTTGAACATTACAGCCAAAAGTGGTCTGAAGAGAAAAAACTTAGACATCTCCATCGCATTCAAGCATCTGTCAAGAGTATGGCTCAGATGTTAGATGATGTTCTGGTCATGGGTAAAGCCGAACAAAGAAAACTAGAGTTCAACCCCGCACCGCTTGATTTGGAAAAATTCTGCCACGAGCTGGTGGAAGAGATGCAACTGGGTGACAACAATCAGCACTCTATTCGCTTTATTGCTCAAGGTCAATGCAGCGATTGTTGGCTAGATGAACAACTACTGCGGCAAATCCTCAGCTATTTGTTCTCGAATGCCTTTAAGTATTCACCTCAAGGTAGCACTGTTAATTTTGAACTTGTTTGTTTAGAGGGGGAGGTAATATTTCAAATTCAAGATACCGGAATTGGTATTCCCTCAGAAGATCAAGTACACATATTTGATTCCTTCCATCGGGCTACCAATGTCGAGATGATTCCTGGAACTGGCCTGGGGTTAGCCGTTGTCAAAAAGTGCGTAGATTTGCACGGTGGCAATATCACTGTAGGTAGCGAAGTCGGCTCTGGATCAACGTTTAGAGTTACGCTTCCGCTAAATAATAAACCTGGCAACCAAGCTTATCAAGAAGCTTATAGCCATTGATAATGTATATTCTCTTTCGAGAGCAGGATTGAAGCTAGTTATGGTGAAAAAAGCACCTGAAATTGCCCAGTGATAAAATTGAGGTTAAGAATGAAGCCGAGGCGGGCATACTCTTTACAGTAACCTTGCTGTACTGTTAAACAAATGGATAGTGATTGATGACCAAAATTTTAGTTATTGAAGACGAGAAATCAGTTAGGGAAAACATTCTTGAAGTCCTTGATGCTGAGGGTTTTGAGGCGGTAGGTGCCGAGAATGGTCGCATCGGGGTGCAGTTGGCATCAGAACATATACCCCATTTGATTCTCTGCGATGTGATGATGCCGGAAATCGATGGTTACGGGGTGCTGGAGGCGTTGCGCCAAGATCCAGCGACGGCAACAATACCCTTCATTTTTATGACTGCCAAAGCCACTAAAGCTGATCTACGTCAAGGAATGGAACTGGGGGCGGATGATTATCTAACTAAGCCATTTACAATATCTGAATTGCTGGGTGCGATCGCAACTAGGCTCCGCAAACAAGCTGCCATCCAAGATAACTACAACACCACGCTCAACAAGGCAACAGAAACGCTCAATTATTTAGTTCATTACGATAGCTTGACCAACCTCCCCAATGCACAGTTGCTGCGAGAGCGACTTTGCCAGGTATTAACTCAAGCGAACCCCAATCAACAAATAGTTCCAATTCTGTGCATTGGTTTAGATCGGTTCAATCGAATCAACAATAGCATGGGGTTTGCGTTCGGCGACTTGTTACTCAAAGCAGTAGCTGAACGGCTAACAACTTGTATTGGTGGTAATGATACCCTCGGTCGCTTGAACACGGATCAATTTGCCATCATCTTGGTAACTATTAATCAAAAACAAGATGCTGCTAATTTCGCCCAAATCATCCTGGATGTTCTATCTCAACCCTTTAAGGTGAACGGATACGAAGTCTTTATTACTGCTAGTATCGGTATTGCCTTCTATTCTGGGGATAGCGGTGGCATCGATACCTCGCTGAAGCAGGCTGACGGGGCAATGCACGATGCTAAAAGGCAGGGGGGAAACAACTATCAGTTTTACACTAATAAAATAAATCTCGTTTCCTCTGACCCATTAGCGCTGGAGGCTGACCTGCGCCATGTATTGGAACGGGCAGAGTTAGAGGTGTACTATCAGCCCCAGGTTAATCTTTGCACTGGGCAAATCGTTGGTGCCGAAGCTTTGCTACGTTGGCATCATCCAGAACGGGGGATGGTTTCCCCAGCAACATTTATTCCTTTGGCAGAGGAAACTGGGTTAATTATCCCCATTGGCGAATGGGTTCTACGCACTGCTTGCGCTCAAACTAAAGCTTGGCAAACGGTAGGTTTCTCATATTTACGAGTGGCTGTGAATTTATCTGCCTATCAGTTTAATCAGCCAAATCTAATTGAAAAAATAGATCAGATACTAGCAGAAACTAATTTTAATCCTGAGTTACTAGAACTAGAGCTAACGGAAAGCATTATTGTGCATAATCCAGAAGCAGCAATTGAAATTTTTAATGAATTAAAACTATTGAAAATTCAGATATCAATTGATGATTTTGGTACTGGGTATTCTTCTTTGGGCTATCTACAACAATTTCCATTTGATATATTGAAAATTGACCAGTGCTTTGTCCGCAATATCACGCACAATACAAAAAATGCCATAATTACAACTGCTCTTATTCAATTGGCACACGGTCTGAATCTGAAGGTAATTGCTGAGGGCGTAGAGACAGAAGCGGAACAGGCTTTCCTATGTCAACACAACTGTGATGCCATGCAAGGGTATTTGTTCAGCAGACCCTTACCAGCTGCCGAGTTTGAAAAGTTGCTAATTGAAGGCAAACGTCTGCCAACCCAGATGAGCAGAAAAACTTAATTAAAGGATGCCATAGCGTAGTTTGAGTGGAGGCAGGAAACCAAAAATAATTCGTAATTCGTAATTTCCGGTTCCCAGCCCCTAAATTTATTTATAGAAAACTCATAAATGCGTAGCATCAATGCCCAAACCCCTAACTTTAGTTATGGGGTTAATCCAAAATCCTTGCATCCAAAATTTTCTGATTGAATGACAGCAAGGATTTGATTTGTTGTTTCCTGCGGAAATGCTACGCGAACGCTGACGCTCTACCTATCATACAAAGAATTAAGCGCTCGTACTTAGAGCCTATCCGAAAAATAATTTTCGTAGAGAAAACATCTGCGTCTATCTGCTTTCATCTGCGGTAAAAACATCTTTAATCTACTTTTCGGATAGGTTCTTAGCACTGGGATAAACTCCAAGCATATATATAGGTATCCTAAAAGAAGATATCTAAGGCTACTGAGTATTAATTTTCGTCATATGGCAGGACATAGTAAATGGGCTAATATCAAACGTCAGAAGGCGAGAGTGGATGCAGTGAAGGGCAAGACCTTTACCCAACTCTCGCGAGCGATTATTGTAGCAGCTCGTAGTGGGGTACCAGACCCAGAAGGGAATTTTCAACTCCGCACGGCGGTTGAAAAGGCAAAAGCGGCTGGAATTCCCAATGAGAATATTGAACGAGCAATTGCCAAAGGTGCTGGCAAACTTGGAGGCGATAGCGCCCAGCTGGAGGCGATTCGCTACGAAGGGTACGGCCCTGAGGGCGTGGCAATTCTAATTGAAGCGCTTACAGATAATCGCAATCGCACCGCCGCCGATCTACGAGCAGCTTTTAGTAAAAATGGGGGCAATCTTGGTGAAACTGGCTGCGTGAGCTGGATGTTTGAGCAAAAAGGCGTTGCATTAGTGCGCGGTACGGTTGAAGAAGACAAGCTGTTAGAGGCAGCAGTTGTTGGTGAAGCCGAGTTTTATGAGTTGATAGATGACGGTGACATTCAGGGTGCGGAAGTGTTTACCTCTGTGGCAAATCTGGAAGCACTTAGCCAAGCATTAAAAGACAAGGGTTTTGCGGTGACAGAGGCAGAACTGCGCTGGATTCCCAATAATACAGTGGAAGTAACCGATCCAGAACAAGCGCGATCGCTCCTCAAATTGATAGATACCCTTGAAGACTTGGATGATGTACAAAACGTCACTGCTAATTTTGACATGGCAGATCGATTGATGTCTTTGAATCTAGTTAGCTGACAAACTTTTTACAATTGCATCTCAGTAAAATTGTAGGGAGCAAAGCCTGGAACCTTGCTCTGCTAAGACTTTTATTGCTTTCAACCAAATCTCCCCAACACCCACCCGTTCTGTGCAATGTATCCAATTAAACATTTCTGTAAAGGATCTATAGGCGCGATCGCATACCTACATCCGCCGTTAGTACTGCTCTGCATATATATCTTCAGGGAGGTCAATCACAGTGGTTAACTTATTAAAACTTAATAGTGAAGCAAACAAAATTGCCTCAAAACTTAAAAAACTCAGCTGTCGTTAAGCATTCGGAGATTTAAATGACATTCGTTACCAATGAAACTAGCAAACAAGCCCTACAGACTTTTCAAAGCTTTGATGTAGATACTCAACTTGCCTTACTGTGGTACGGGTACCTGGATATCAAAGACCAGCTGACACCAACAAATACAACTTCTGCCCAAGAAGAAGCCGCAGTACTATACGATCATATCCGGGCGATGTCCCCCGAAGAACAGTTGCAGGCGCAGCGCGACATTGTGGCAGGAGCAGATACTCAGATTACCCGTACCTATAAGTCTGTAAGTTCCAGCTCTAAGTTGGATGTTTGGCTGCGGTTAGCACAAGGCATGGAAGAAGGTGCCGTTATTCAATTGCCGTCTGACTATCAACCGCCCTCGGAAACACAAGACTTTGTAAATCAAATCAAGCAACTGGACTTCGAAGAGCGGATTAATTTCATGCGTAGTGCCGTGATCGAGATGGGCCCTAAGTCTTAGAGCATCGATCCAGTAGTTTGTGAACAAGGCCGTGGCTGCTAGTAGTTAGTGGGAATAAACCTACTAACTACTAGCAGCCACGCGCAATCTACCCCTTCGCTGATTTTTTATTTTGCTGGCACAGTATTAAGTGCCGTTTGTACTCAAGCGCACCAATTTTTGGCTTCACAATAGAGGAAAGTATATAGCAGTCGCCATAATGGAAGAGTGACAATCGACCTCGCCCCCATGCACAAGCGAGATGCTGCTATAACTGTATTTTTGCTAAAAGCTAATTGCTAAAAGCTAACTGCTAATTGCTATATATTCTTAATCGCTGGACAAATTTGGTTAAAGATGGGGTTGCAACAGCTAAATCAAACTATATCAACACCACAGCTATCAGAACCCCAGGTGGGCTTTGATTACGACATAGCGATTGTAGGCGGGGGCATTGTGGGAGCAACCCTGGCGGCTGCTTTAAAGGATTCCGGGCTAAGTGTGGTGGTAATTGAAGCTCAACAACAGTCTGCGGCTGTAGCCAAAGGACGAGCCTATGCGATTTCCCTTTTATCTGGTCGCATCTTCTCAGGCATAGGTGTTTGGGATAAAATACTGCCCCACATCACTCAATTCAGCCAAATTCAACTGTCTGATGCTGATTATGGCGGTGTGGTGCAATTTAACCCACAGGATTTAGGCACTGACACCGTTGGTTATGCCGCCGAACACCGGGTGCTGTTGACGGCTTTGCAAGAGTGGCTAGAAAATTGCCCAAATGTATCCTGGCTATGTCCAGCAGAAGTAGTAACGGCTGAATATAAAACCGACGCGGTGGAATTGGAAGTTGTCGTCAAAGGTGAGATTGCTCAATCCGAAATGCGATCGCACGTGGCCAGTGAGGAGACATATAAAATTCGCACTCGCTTGCTAGTAGCAGCTGATGGAGCGCGATCGCGCATTCGCACCGCAGCTGGTATCCGTACCCAAGGCTGGGCATATTGGCAGTCCTGTGTTGTGGCAACGATTAAACCGGAAAAAGCCCACCACAATATCGCCTATGAACGTTTTTGGCCTACTGGTCCGATGGGGGTTCTACCTCTTCCTGGAAACCGCTGCCAAGTTGTTTGGACTGCCCCCCATGCGGAAGCCAAAGCTTTACGGGAACTAAAGTCAGAACAATTCCTGGCAGAATTAGAACGCTGTACTGGTGGTTTGCTAGGGCGTTTGGAGTTAGATAGCGATCGCTTTATCTTTCCAGTACAGCTGATGCAGTCAGCCAGGTATACCCTGCCACGACTAGCCTTAATTGGTGATGCCGCCCATTGTTGCCATCCAGTCGGTGGGCAAGGCATGAATATGGGTATCCGGGATGCAGCTGCCCTGGCTCAAGTTCTACAGGATGCCCACGATCTGGGCGAAGATATTGGCGACATCGGGGTGCTAAAACGCTACGAAGGCTGGCGCAAGAAAGAAAACCTAGCAATTTTAGGTTTCACTGATTTCTTGGATCGGATGTTTTCTAACAGCTGGTTGCCCCTGCTGGCAATTCGTCGGCTGGGTTTATCGATGCTGCCCTGGGTTCGCCCTCTCAAGATTTATGTATTGCAGCTTATGACTGGTCTCAGGGGGTGTCCTCCGAAATTGGCTTCGCGTTAAAAAAGACCTCTGGCTGGAAGGGTGTTGCCTCTGCTTGATTGCCATTCGCCTGGGGTGCCGACAAATTCCTCGCCGCTTGAATAAAATCTGAGGGCATCATAATCACCGTTGTCGTGTTATTTTCTGCCCCAATTTCTGTAAGCATTTGCAGACGCCGCAATTCTAAAGCCGCTGGGTTAGCAGCAATATTTTGCGAGGCTTGTGCTAATTTAATCGAGGCTTCCTGTTCTGCCGACGCCTTAATCAGACGGGCGCGTTTTTCCCGAATTGCTTCCGCTTCCTTAGCCATCGCCCGTTGCATATTGGGGGGAATTTCTACATCTTTCATTTCCACCCGTTCAATGACAACGCCCCACGGCTCCGTAATTTCATCTACAATTTCTTGGACTTTGGTGTTAATTTTATCCCGATTTTGTAAGACATCATCCAGAATGTTTTGACCAACGACATTGCGTAAAGTTGTTAAAGCCGCTTGGTAGACCGCCATCTGGTAGTTCTCTACCTTCGTAATAGCCTTCATAGGGTCGATAATTCGGTAGTAAAGCACAGCATTAACTCGAATCGTGACGCTATCGGCCGTGACGGTCTCTTGGGGTTCAATATTGATTGTTTTTGTTCGGATATCCACCTGAGCTTTTTGGTCTACTAGGGGAATAATCCAATACATCCCTGGTCCCATTACGCCCTTGCTCCTGCCGAGACGAAAGATAACGCCTCGCTGATATTCACGGTCTAGTTTGAGACCAGCAAAGATTAAATAGAAGATAATTGCTAAAACAGTTATGGTTTGTCCCATCTTTGGTCTAGCCAACTTCGGATAAATCTATTCTAGATCTGGGGACAGATAAAGGGCGATCGCAGCTGTTCTCAAAAAATGCTCTGGAGAACTGTATAAGCTACTGTGCATTTAATTTGTATAATCTACACCACTGTTTTCTGTCAGTAGTAGACAGGTTCCGCCGTAACGCCTCTACTACTAACCGAGGGCGGCAAAAAATCCTTATTCCGTCCATGACAGGGACTGATCCGACCGCCTCCTTCAGTGAGGTTGTTTAAGCGTCGGGCGTTTCCTTAATCATGCTCTGACCTAATATAGCGAAAGGCTGAAATCTGCCTATTGAAGTAGCTCTAGAGCAAAGGGCATGATACCTTTAAAAATAGTGTGAACATCCTGCTTTGAACAGGACTATAATAAAACGCTTGGGCTTTGATTTGTGCTGCCTGTGAACCATACATCTGAAAGTCGCGAGCAAAGGGTTGGACGCAGGATACAGAGTAGCCTGGTTTTACTGAACAGAGTCATGTTGTTGAGATTAGCAAGGGGTTGCCTGAAAATTGATCGGCTTGAGAACTGTTCGTCAATCGAGGTCTTTCCTTCGCTAATATCATGTTGACGCCTGCAAGCAAGTTTGTTTGAATCCGAGTCTGGAGGTATTTTTCATGTCTATTCGTCTATATGTGGGCAATCTACCAAAAGAAGATGTAGATCGCCAAGAACTGCAAGCGGTTTTTGCGGAAGCTGGTGACTTTGTTTCCACCAAGGTAATTAAAGACCGTAAAACCGGAAAGTGCCGTGGTTTTGGCTTTGTGACTGTGGATACGGATGAACAAGCTGATGAAATTATTGACAAGTTCAACGGCTATATGTTCAAAGAGACCGCTCTCAAAATAGAAAAGGCATTGCCACGAACTAAGGGTAAAGGGGATGAGGAAGGCGGCCCAACTAGCGACAGCGACAGCCCAGCTAGCGACGGCCCAGCTATCAGCAGCCCAGTTATCAGCAGTCCAGCTAGCAGCAGTGGTGGCGGCAGCCCCAGCAGTTCCTCTGGGCGTCGCGGCAATAATAAGAAGTCTCGACGTGCCCCCACTACTACAACATCATCTAGTGGTGGTGGTTCAGACGCTATTCAACCCGACCCCCGTTGGGCGGGTGAATTAGCAAAGTTGAAGGAAATGTTGGCAGCTCAAGCCAGCAATCCTTAATTCTCGCTCCGGCTAGTTTATTTGGCTTTTCAAGCAAAGCACCAAACACCAGACTGGTTTCATCTTAAAACCCCGCTTTCCTCTCACCGCCTAAGTCGTATAGCGGTTCGGCGTTAAGAGGAAAGCGGAGATGAGATTACCGCGAGATAGCGGTGCAATATAACTATTTCCCTCCAGACACTGTGGGCTTTTAAATAGTGAACCAACGGGTACGTAAACGCTCACTGACTTTTGAGTCGTGGGATGACGGTACCCTGGCTTAATGCAGCTAGCTGCATTAAGCCAGCTGTTTTTTATTTGGCAATTTACAAGGCAACTTGCAACCAATTGTGTAAATATGAGCGCAGATCCTGGGAAAATTCTGCTCGTTGCTTAAATTTTTCAGTGCGAATTGGCTTACGCTCTTCATCCAAAGTCCAGCCGTAATCACTGCTTAAGCGCAATTTATCTTGCCAGTCTGCTACGGAAACGATCAGTTGTTTCGCGGGGCTGTTGTCTACCCCTTGAACGCGAAACACGTAGTTGAATGTATTTTGGCTGGCTGAGGCAACGGTTGAGGGTTGGCCACATTCTTTCTCAAGGCACGATCGCACTTGCTGTGCTAACCCCGGTGCCTCCAGATCCTCCAGGGTGCGTACAGCTAAGGTTAGAGCAAAGTAAAATTCTTCAACAGG
This sequence comes from Aphanothece sp. CMT-3BRIN-NPC111, assembly GCA_019359765.1. Taxonomy (GTDB): domain Bacteria; phylum Cyanobacteriota; class Cyanobacteriia; order Cyanobacteriales; family JAHHGU01; genus JAHHGU01. The sequence goes on along the minus strand of JAHHGU010000003.1, from coordinate 94,713 downwards.
AACAAATTCAAGCTGCATGGACAGTTGCCGATGGGAACCGTTTGCATCTTACAACATAGGTTAAGTGAATCAATAGGCGAACTTAACATTAGCGGCTATATAAAGGGCGATCGCATTAAGATCACATGAGTGAAAAGATATCGACAGTTTAACTAGCCTGGTAAGCTGAATTGTGGATTCAAAGGAGTTTTTGGCATGACAGCAGAACAGGACCCGGTTAAGGTAATGAAGCAGGAAGTGGGAAAAGCTGCCGCAGCCCGCGTACAGTCGGGTTCAATAGTGGGACTAGGCACCGGCTCGACAACCGCCTATACAATTGAATATTTGGGATCTCGCCTCAAGTCAGGCGAACTCAAAGACATCAAAGGCATCCCAACGTCTTTTCAGGCATCGGTACTAGCTAAACAGTACGGGATTCCCTTAACCACCCTAGATGAAGTTGACCACATTGATATTGCCATTGATGGAGCCGATGAGGTCGATCCACAAAAGAATTTGATTAAAGGCGGCGGTGCTGCTCATACCCGCGAGAAGATAGTAGATACGCTAGCAGAACAGTTCATCGTGGTAGTGGACAGTTCTAAGCTTGTTGACAAATTGGGTTCCACCTTTTTGTTGCCAGTGGAAGTAATACCGATGGCGATGACACCAGTGATGCGGGCGATTGAAAAGTTGGGTGGTAAGCCAGAACTGCGTATGGGGGTCAAAAAAGCTGGGCCAGTTATTACCGATCAGGGCAATATGGTAATTGATGTCAAATTTGACTTTATTGACAACCCAGCAGAACTAGAAAAGACGCTGAATAACATTCCCGGTGTGTTAGAAAATGGCTTGTTCGTAGGCGTAACTGATTTAGTGCTGGTGGGCGAAGTCAAGGATGGTCAGCCCACGGTACGAGAGTTTTAAGTTATGAATGTTGAGTTTTGAGTTAGAAGAGAATACTTTAGTTGAAAGTTCACACATGGAAAACTCATAATTATTGAATTCAAAGCTCAAAACTCAAAACTCAAAACTTTTAAAAAATGATGCAGTATAGACGATTCGGGCGTACAGAATTGCAGATGCCAGTGTTCTCCTGCGGTGGTATGAGATACCAGTTCAAGTGGCAGGACGTTCCGGCGCAGCAAATTCCGCCAGACAATCAGCGGAATCTGGAAGCTACAATTCGTCGTGCTGTAGAAGTTGGTATTAATCACATCGAAACGGCGCGAGGATATGGAACATCCGAGATGCAGCTGGGGCAGATTTTACCAACTTTGCCGCGAAATCAGCTAATTGTTCAAACTAAAGTCTCGCCTAAACCAGACCCTAGAGAATTCCAGCGTCAATTTGAGCAGTCTTTGGCTTTCCTAAAGCTAGATTACGTTGATTTGCTGTCCCTACATGGCATCAATACCCCTGAGTTACTACATGACAGCATCCGTGTTGGTGACTGTCTAGAGGTGGCACAGAAGCTGCAAGCACAAGGAAAAGTGCGGTTTATCGGCTTCTCGACTCATGGTCCGACCGATGTAATTGTGAAGACAATTGAAACCAACCAGTTCGACTATGTTAATTTGCACTGGTACTACATAAATCAAATTAATTGGGCTGCAATAGAGGCTGCTACCCGTCACGATATGGGGGTATTTATTATTAGTCCTTCGGATAAGGGAGGGATGTTATATAAACCTCCTGCCAAGTTGGTAAAACTTTGCCAACCTTTGAGTCCGATGGTATTTAACGATTTGTTTTGTCTAAGTTATCCTCAGGTACATACTCTGAGTGTGGGGGCGTCACGACCGCATGATTTTGATGAACACTTAAAAACGCTGCAACTGCTAGACCACGCCTCGGAAATTTTACCGCCAATTTTGGATAGGTTGGAGAAAGAGGCGATAACTCACTTTGGAGAAGATTGGGTACGCACTTGGCAGGTTGGCTTACCCACTTCTGAAGAAACGCCGGGTAACTTAAATATACCAGTGATTTTGTGGCTGAGAAATTTGGCGATCGCCTATGACATGATTGACTACGCAAAAATGCGCTATAACCTGCTGGGGAACGCCAGTCACTGGTTTCCAGGTGCCAAAGCAGACCGGGTGAAAGAACTCGACTTGCGCCAATGTTTAGCAAACAGTCCCCACGCTGACAAAATCCCAGCTTTTCTAGAAGAAGCTCACCAGATATTGGGGGGTGAATCAATTCAACGGCTGTCGCAACAATGAAAAAAATATTTACATTGGTTAGCCTGAAAAATTACTTTCTTTATATTGCTGTTTTAGGCTTGGTATCTTGTAGCCCAGGTTATGGCTACATTGACAAGACGGGAAAGCTCGTTGTCTCGCCACGTTTCGATTATGCATCTAACTTTTCGGAGGGGTTGGCTGGGGTAGGAATTGGTAAGAAGTCCGGCTATATCAACAAGAAAGGGGAGTTAGTTATATCGTCGGTTCCTAACGAGCCTTATCCCTTTTCTAATGGTCTGGCTCCAGTCCGTATAAATAAGCAGTGGGGGCATATCGATCGAAATGGAAAGCTCGTAATTAGCCCCCAATTTGATGAAGCTGCTAACTTTCCTCCCAAACTAGCTTGGTTGAATATGAGCAATCCGATCAAGTCTAATAACTTGGTGGATACCCAGCCTGCCCGATTCGAGTATGTTAGATACCTGGGGCAGATTCCCTATTTTTATTCAGGGTTAGCTGCTGTTGTACAGGGCAACCGTTGGGGCTACATTGACACCACAGGGAAAATGGCAATCCCACTGCTATTTGCTCAGGCTACAGCCTTTTCGGAAGAACTAGCGGCGGTAAAAGTGGGCAGATGTTGGGGATATATAAATAAAACAGGGAAAGTAGTAATTCGCCCGCGATATCACTACGCTCATTCCTTCTCTGAGGGATTGGCAGATGTTCAGATAGGAAATCGCTGGGGCTATATTAATAAGACAGGTCAAGTGGTTATTCCACCCAATTTGATTTTATTCCTCCTCCGTTTTCCGAAGGGTTGGCAGTGTTTCAACTCAATGACCTGTATGGATATATCGATAAAACAGGAAAAGTGGTTATTCCTCCACGATTCAAACAGGCTGAAAGCTTTTCTGAGGGACTGGCGCTGGTGCAAGTAAATAACCACTATGGATATATAGATAAGACAGGCAAAATAGTTATAGCAGCTCAATTTGCAGCGGCTCAGTCTTTCAACGAAGGACTTGCAGCGGTCTTGCTTCCTGATGGGTGGAGTTATATTGACCAGACAGGTAGAAATATCGCAAAAGCGCGATATAAGCAAGCTGGAAGTTTTTCTGAAGGTTTAGCAGCAGTCAGGACATCTGGAGAGGTTCAAAGACCCCCAACTGACCCCACGATACAACCTGCAAAGCCTCCGAAAGCACAAGGTAATTTATTAATGTGCTCGGAACAAATTAATGGAGGAGTTTAGTGAACCTCTCCCGGCTTCAAGTCCAGACAGAATTTAGAGCAAGATTCCACGCTAATGACTAAAGCTGCGTTTGGGGGGGTATGCCAGCAGCACGGGGAAATCCTGCGGGTGTTGTCAACACTTTCCGCAAGTACAAACAGGTACGCTGACTATTACTTATCGGGGTTGTAAATTCTTCTATGGATTCGATGACACCTCCTAACTTTTTAACAACTGGTTGCAGTGCATCTGTCTCCTCATCTGTCCATTGCCCGCGATAGAGGATGGCTAAACCTTCTTTTTTCAGCAACGGTAGGGCATATTCGGCACAGATAGAGGCGGGTGCAACAGCTCTTAATAAAGCAAGATCGTAACTGCGGCGGTGCTGTGAGATCCGTTTTATTTCTTCGGCTCTACCGACTAAGGTAACGGCGTTTTCTAGTTTTAGTTGGGGGAGTAGGGTTTCGATAAAAGCAATTTTCTTGCGGGTGGAATCAAGTAAGGTGATGTGCCAGTCAGGGCGGGCGATCGCAATCGGTAATCCCGGAAACCCTGCCCCTGTGCCAATGTCGATCGCCCTTTGTGGCGATGTCACCGACTGCCACAAGGGTGCCACCCCTCGTAGAGAATCCCACAGGTGTTTTTCCCAAAACTCCTCTGGCGTCGTGATGCGGGTCAAGTTCAGACGCTGGTTGCCTGCCAAAATTAAGTCATAAAGGCATTGAAATTGTAACTGCCCAACAGTATCTGGTTGCCAACTTAGAGTTTGCTGCCATACATCTGTCATTTCCGGCAGCAGCGATGTTTTTAGTTCACTCATTTCTTAGGCTACTGGTTGTTCCTGCGCGTCTGTAGTTGCCAATGTTTTGGGATCGACTGGTTGCAGTTCCCCGTGGTTTATAGTCCAGCAGCGATCAGCAATTTTAAGCAACTCACCAGCATCATGAGTAACAACTAGCAGTGTCCAATGGCTTTTAAGTTTAGCTAATAAATTTACCAGCTGACGCCGCATTGACCAGTCTAGCCCAGCTGTGGGTTCATCTAATAAAAGTAGATGGGGTTGTCTAATCAGTTGCACTGCCAAGGCAAGGCGTCGCTGCTGACCGCCACTTAGAGATTGAGGTGAGGTGTGCAGGGAGAGATGGGAAAGTCCAACTTCGTTGAGGGCTTCATTTACCCGTCCAGAGCCTAACTCTGGGTGCCCCAGCCGCAGTTCCTCTAGAATTGTACCCCCACAGAAATGTCGCTCCGGAAACTGAAACACTAACCCACCTAGCTGTTGCAGGTGATCGGGTGTGAGTTCCTGATCTCGCCAGAAGATACCACCGGCAGTTTTCTCTGCTAGTCCCGCCATAATTTCTAAAAATGTGCTTTTGCCAGAGCCACTTGGACCAATGACAAGCCCCAATTGCTGGGGTCCCAGTTCTAAGTTGATAGCTTTCAGAATGGCACTGGGAGCGGCTGGGGGGTGGTAAATCAGATTTTTGAGGTAGAGCATCAACAGGCAAGTAAGTTATGATTGCGCGATCGCCTGACTTAGAAGTGGCTGCCTCTCCACTTTATCGAAATTAGGGATAGCGCGAGAGGGGAATTCTCAACCCCCTGGGTTCGTTAGCTGTTGTTCTTTAACCCACAAACTCTCTCAAGCTGGAACTTGCAATCGCTAACAGCGTCAAATTCATCTAGCCCCTTTTCTCTAACGGTGTTCCCAAGCAGACATAGGTTGCTTCCTTTTGTTGAGATGGCACTGCAACAAATTTTAGCTATCCCAAACCGTAATCGCCTCATGTCTAACATTGAGACAGAGGACTTAGCATTTTCTACTACCTTTACGAAGAGCGTAAATTATTTTCAGAATAGCTATGACAAATTTATTTCCTGCGCCTAAGCGAATTATTTCTGGGATTGCCAGTGCAGCGGTACTTTCACTGAGCTTTTGGATTCCGCCAACTCTAGCTGGAGACGTATTTCGCACCAGTAATACTCACGAGATTGGAGACAATACAGAAGCTGCTTTTAAAGCTATCTTTAAGGACGGCAACTATCGACAAGCAGAAAGTTATCTCCAGCAAGCTGAATCAACAGATTCCAATGAACCCCTAGCTTATGCGATGCTGGCGTCTTTCGCTTATACAAACTCTGACTGGAACGCCCTCAACGCTTACGCCACCAAAACCCTGCAAGCTGCCCAGAAGCTAAACCGCACTGACCCCTTACGCAGTAATCTTTACACAGCTGTGGGTCATTTCTTAGAAGGCGCTTCCAGCTTTAAACAGCAAGGGGCGTTGGGAGCAATGAGTAAACTTCAGCAAGTCTTTCGGTATCTGGATGAAGCTAAAAAAATCGCCCCCAACGATCCAGAAGTGAACTTGCTCAAGGGATATATGGATTTGATGTTAGCTGTCAATCTACCCTTTTCCGACCCAAGTCAGGGAATTGAACAATTAGAAAACTATGCTAGCCCAGAATATCTGGCAGATCGTGGTATTGCGATCGGCTACCGGGATCTAAAGCGGTACGACAAGGCACTTGAATATGTTAATAAGGCGCTGCAACAGGCTCCCAACAATCCGGACTTACACTATCTAAAAGCTCAAATCCTTGTAGGGCAGGGTAACAAGCAAAAAAGCTCCTCCTTTTTCGAGTCAGCTAAAAAGGATTTTCAGGCCGCTTTGAGCAAACCAGATCAACTTCCGAAAGGTCTTGTTGCACAGATTTTTTCTGAGCAGTGCAAGAACCAAAACCGCCTTGATAATAAAGATCGCGATTGCAAGACTCTGCAAACTTCGATCAAAAACGGCTCTGGTACCTGGGGACCAGTAGCATTGCCACGACTAGACTAGATAGTGAGCCGTAAAATAGGCAGCCTATTAAGGGGCGTACAGTATGCCCCTATCTTGAGATCTTCTCCTTCCCCATATCGGCTTTAACCTATACAGGGTGTAGCAGCAGATGTAGGCATATTAGCAAGCAACTAGGGGCAGGCAGTGGCGTGCCCCTACTTTTGTCTGGAGGGCTTGAGGCATCTGCCCCCGAAATTTGTTTTTCAGTCAAATCAATGTGGGTAATAACAAGGATTATTTTGCAAAAGATATAATGCTTGAGGTGCCTATAAGGATAAGTAATAATACAGATACTAAAAAAAGATGCTAGTAAACAACAGATAACCACAAAAATAAGTAAGAAAGCGAAAAAATAGCCAGAATCAGGATTTTAATGATGATAATTCAGTTCCGCGAGTATAACTCTTTTGACCTGTGGATGTGGGTCGAGTTCAGCACTGTCCCCTCTAATAAGGAGAAGCAATACATTGAAGAAGTCTTTAACTCTTGGTTTTTTTTAGGAAAGCTGGGAGGATTTAATGCTGAAAATATTCAGGTTCAGGAAGTCGGATTAGATCTCAGCTACATGGAGTACGACACCGAGGCAGCTGAGAACAGCCTGATGGCGCTGATGCACAACATGAGCGAATTTGAGTATGAAGGCAAATGGGGTCGCTGCTGGTTCGATCTCGGTACGAGTGATGCGATCGCACTCGACATCCTGATCAACGCCCTCAGACAACTCAGCAAAGAATTCGTTGACGTTGAGCGATTGATCGTTGGGGGTGAGAATGAAGACTGGCCCATTGACGAGAGCCGTCGCCAGTCAGCATTCTCTGATAATTAGTTCAGCTATAGTACTGTTTATTCAGGGCAAACGCATCTTATTTTGGAAATTCGCGCTGGACAGAGATTTTAGTTATTTACTAGCCATAATTTAGATGCGTTTTCTCTGGCTATCTATTTCTGCCCACCTGCTTATCTTTTCCCTAGCAAAACTATTGAAAAACGCGCAGCGCACTGAAGATATTGGAAAAATCATCTGTCCACAGAGGTGCTTGCAAAGTTTCTGCGATTGGTTGCCAACGCGGGTCATTAATAAGGTTGCCAAAATCGCTGCGGTTACGGGCTAATAGTACCCAGTGAGAAGGCGATTTACCAAGTTTTCTTTCATCAGGAGAAACATTTAGTTCCAACTGTCTAAGGGTTGACAAATCTAAATTACGCGCTAGTGTGCTCAAAACAGGCTCAAGATTGATGTAACGATTAGAAATATTAATTACCAGTAAACCTTGTTTGGTTAACTTGCTAAAGTAAAGCTGGATTGCTTCCCGCGTCACTAAATGAACTGGAATGGAATCTGAGCTAAAAGCATCCATAATAATCAAGTCATAGTAATCATTTTCAACATCCGCCACAGCCAGCCTAGCATCACCTAAAACTATTTTATTTTGAGCTTTTGAGTCCTGTAAAAAGGTAAAATAGCGAGAATTATGAGCTAGCTTGTCAACAGTCGGATCTATTTCATAGAAAGTCCACTGTTGCGTAGGTTCTGCATAGGCAGCGAGAGTGCCGATACCCAACCCCATCACACCGATGTGAGATAGACGTTTAGTATTATTTAAAACTTTAAAAACTTGTCCAATTGGGCCTGTGGGATAAAAGTATGTCAAGGGTTCGCGGCGACGTTTTGGATCGAGACTTTGTTTTCCATGCAGGGTAGTGCCATGTAGAAGGCTGTGATAATTTTCACGCCTGTCATACAACACCCGATTAACTCCAAAGAAACTGCGCTCAGTATCGAGTACTGCACCCATACTTGGTATGTAGAACTGGCTAAGTAGCACAATCAAGGCTAAACCAACGCCAAAGCGTATAGGGTGTAGAGTAAAAGCGTAGCGGATGGCAAAAAGTAGGATAAAAGCAAAAATAATACCAATCAGGTTGTTATTAAAAGATTTGATTTGGAAACCAACAATTAGAGAGCCGAGTAAGAGACCTATGCTTATAGGTAATGTCCAGGAGTGCCGCTTACTTAATGCAGGGTAATTTCCTAAAGAATGAACAGTTAAGAGTGAAGCTTGAATAATTTCTTTGGCCTTTATTTCCTCTTTTGTTTTTTGTCTTGCTTCTTCTGAAGAGGGAATTCCTAAAAGTAGAAGGCTCAGCCCCAATATTAGAGGGTACTCTAACACAGTGGGAAACAGCAGAGGAGCAGCGATCGCATTGAATAACCCACCGAAAACGCCGCCTACAGAAATCCACCAGTAAAAACTCGTTAGATACTCGCTAGGAGGACGAGTCTGAGCCAATTGTCCATGAAAAACACAAGCAACAATGAAAAATCCTATTAAATGGAAGGGAAGTAATACCTCAATAGGCTGCATCACCTTCAGTAAAGATAAGATAATCAGCGGTGCCAATAATAAAGGCAAAATGGCTACTAAAGCCTTATGAGGTAATAAAGGTTTACGGGCGAAAGTCAAAATGAAGCTCAACAGATAAATGGCTAAGGGCACAGCCCACAAAAGTGGGATAGCTGCTAAATCAGTTGTTAAATAAGTTGTGACTCCTAAAAGTAAGCTGGAGGGTAGGAAGGATAGCAGCACCCACTGAGCTTTTTGTTGAGTAGTAGAAAAGTTTTGAGTTTTGAGTTTTGAGTTTTGAGTTAGTTCTTCTTCCTTACCTTTGTCTTTTGAAGAAAGTACTTTTACGGAGTCGTTACGCGATCGCCATACGCAAACAGCACATCCTAATATCAGTAAGGCCAGCAATCCGTAAGTGCTTGCCCATAACCAACGCTGGTATGTTAAAGAAAAATTAGGCTCAATTAGAATGGGGTAGCCAATAGCGCCTAACAGACTGCCGAAGTTACTAGCAGCATATAGAAAATATGGATCGGAACTTGCTGGGTGATCGGTGTGAGCAAACCACTTCTGTAACAGAGGGGCGCTTGTCGCCACCACAAAGAAGGGGAATCCAACAGATAAAAGCAGGAGGGCTAGTAACCAAGGAATAGGATTAGCGTCGTGAGGAGGAACCCAACCCTTAGCCAAGGTGATGGGTAAAAAGGCGATCACCACTAAGAGTAAACTACTATGAATCGCGGCTTGGCGACGGACGCTCCACCACATGGTTGTGAGATGGGAGTATCCATAACCAAGCAATAAAGTAGCTTGGAAAAAAAATAGACAAGTATTCCATACTGATGGAGATCCGCCTAAAAGGGGCAGAATCATCTTCGCAACCATCAGCTGCACCCAGAAAAGTAGGAAGGCACTGATAAAAAGGGTGAAGGAGAAAAGAATTAGCAAAGGGGTTGCCTCCAAAGTAAGTGACCGGGAGAAGAGGCGGAGTCTCGCCGTTTCCGTGTCTGGAACGTCCTCTTCAATAAGGTAGGCACGCAAAAGTTAAAACTTAAAAATCTTCCTGTTACCCGAACTATCAAACTTTTCCAGCACGTCCAGCAAGAGAAGCGACTACCGCAATTAATTCAACAAGTTCGACTGGTTTAGGCACATGAGTCTGAAAACCTGCCAAAAGTGCTTGCGTGCGGTCTTGAGTTCCAGCATACGCCGTTAGTGCAGCAGCAGGAATCTGTCCTCCACGTTCCGGCTTTAATGCCCTTATTTTACGCATCAGCGTATATCCGTCTTCATTGGGCATACCGATGTCGCTTAAAAGTACATCCGGCTTGAACTGCTCAAGCGAGTCCAGCGCTTCACTTGCAGAGGCGGCTGTTGCTACCTGTGCGCCGCATTCTTCAAGTATTGTAGTTAGTAGTTCCCGTGCATCCGCTTCATCATCGACAACCAGTATTCTCAAATTCTGGAGTTGTGGGGAATCATTGCTCGGCTCAGTACTTGTGGCGATCGCAGATAATTGCACCAAATTACTTTCGTCCCGGCGAACAGCCACGATCGGAAGTTTAACTGTAAAGGTTGCTCCTTGACCAACTCCCGGACTTTCTACCTCAACTGTGCCACCATGAAGTTCTACAAGATGACGCACGATCGCTAAACCAAGTCCCAGCCCCCCATGTGACCTTGTACTTGTGCCATCAGCTTGACGAAACCGTTCAAACACATAGGGTAAAAAATCAGCATTGATACCCTGTCCTGTGTCAGTGACCGAAACTTGAACCTGGGAGTTGATGCATTCAACTTGGACTTGAATTTTGCCTCCCTTAGGCGTGAACTTGATCGCATTGGAAAGCAGATTCCAGATTACCTGCTGCAAGCGATCTGGATCTCCTGAGACTACATCCGGAGAGGAATCGAGTAGCGTCTGGATCTGAATTTCCTTAGCATCTGCTGCCGGACGAACTGTATCAATAGATGCTCCAATCACTCGTTTGATCTCAACTGGGCAGACTTTAAGGCGCAGCTTGCCCGTAATGATCCGAGAAACATCCAGAATATCTTCGATTAATTGTGCCTGCACCGCTGCATTGCGCTCAATAGTTTGCAGTGCCTTAGTTGTGGCAGCTTCATTCATCTTGCGAGTGCATAACAGGCGAGACCATCCCAAGATTGAGTTCAGGGGTGTGCGTAGTTCATGAGAAAGAATCGATAAAAACTCATCCTTCATGCGATTTGCTTGCACTAACTCCTCTGTCTGTTGTCGCAGCGCTTCTTGTAACTGCTTGATCTGAGTAATATCCTGAAACACCAATACACAGGTAGCTGGATGACCGTGCATTGCTGGGAGGGTTTCGGCAAAGATGAGCAGAGAGCGGATTCCCCCTGGTGTGTGCCAATCCATCTCAAACCCTTGCAAACTTTCGCCCCGCGCCAACCGCACCCCAGGCATCTGCTCGTCCGGGATGCGTTTCCCGGCAGCATCGGTGCAGTAGTAAATAGTATGGTACTCTTCTGCTGGTTTATCCTGAGGAAATTTGCCTCCAGCTAGCTCGTCAGCTGCTTTATTGGCGAAAGTTACTTTGGCCGTTCCCGGCTCAATAAACAGCAGTGGTGAAGGCATGAGGTGCAGCGCATCTTCAAGCCATGCTTGCTGATTCTGAAGCACTACTGCCCGCTCTTTTAAAACTTCCTCCGCTTGCTTGCGTTCAGTGATATCGCGAGCTACTACCTGAACAGCTGGCTTACCGTTATATGTGAAGGGAGATGCCGCCACTTCTACATCTACAACTGTCCCATCCAGACGGATAAACTTTTCTTCAATAAGAGATGCTTCCTGTGTTGCTTCTACAATTTGTTGAATGCGCTCCTTAACAAGTTCGTGATAGTTGGTGTGGATATAATTAAGTATTTCTTTACCGATAAGTTGTTCAGGGTTGGCAGCACCAAAAAGTTTTACACCCGCGCTGTTTACAAAGACAAACTTACCTTCGCTTTGAATAAAAACGGTATCCGGTGATAATTCCACAAGTTGTCGATATCGGTCTTTGCTCTCCCGTACTGCTTGCTCATTGTGCTTGCGATCGCTAATATCCATGCAGACGCCGAGCGCTCTGATTGCCTGCCCAGCCTCGTCATAAAAAAATTGACCTTTGGCTTCGATCCAGTGGATGCTACTATCAGGCCATAAAATACGGAATTCATCGCTATAATCTGTCTTTTCTTCAAGGGCACGAGCCAGTACTGCAACTACAGATTTCTGGTCGTCAGGATGAACAAGTTCAAGGAAAGCTTCATAGGTTCCCTTAAAAGTGCCGTCAGCTAGACCAAATAACAGTTCATGGTTTTTAGACCAAGCAACGTTGTTATTGACAATGTCCCAATCCCAGAAACCCATCTTGGCAGCTTCTAAAGCTAATCTTAGTCGCTCCTCGCTCTCACGCAAGGCTGCCTCAACTTGTTGACGTTCGGTGACTTCTCGTTGTAGCTTTTGCAAAGCTACAGCCATATCAGCACGGGTGGCATTGTCAGTTTCCAGTAACCTTTCGATTTCTTCTTCCAGAGAACGCTTTGAAGGGCGTACCATAAACTCATCGAATTCGTCTCCCCTAGCAATGAATGCCGTTTGCTCGCTCCAATAGTTGGTCTCAAAAAGTTTAGAACAATAGCCAGCTAACTTACCCGCGAGCATTCCGCTACCCCAACAGACTCCCAGTGCCTTTTGATAGCGACCTTCCCAACTATTCCTGATCCGAAAGTTACACTCCTGTTTTGTCCAATCAATAGAGATGAGTTGCCAATCTCCCCATCCCGCTACAGTTGCGAGTTTAGCTAGCGCTGCGAAGCCGTCCTGGAAATTTGGGTATTGAGAGATCACCTGCCAATCGGCTGCAACGCTCTTGCGTCCTTCACTTTGTAAAGCTAGAGCAAAACGCTGGGTTCCCACCATCGCCTGAATACCAGCCATTAGACTTGCGAGGGTGGTATCAATCCACATGAGAACAACCGGAAGGTTTAAGGCGGTACAAGTGCCCTGTACAGAGTTCCATTCAATATCGTAACCAGATACTTGAATCTTAGTAAAATCAGTAGGTGGGGCTTCTGTTCTCGCTTGCAACTGAGTTAAGCGTTGCCGCAGCGCCGACTCTGAGTGCTGATGCTCAATTTCTAATCGCTCCAACTCAGCAACCCGTTGACGCAATGCTACTAATTCATCGATTAGTTCATCTTTGGTCTTATCTAGATCTGTCATCGTTTTTAGCTTCTGGCAACTTTCACCATTTTCCAGCTAGATTCGCAACCACTATAGCTAACTCAGCGGGATCGACTGGCTTAGGAACGTGTAGCTGAAAACCTGCCAATAGAGCCTGATTGCGTTCCTCGGCTCTAGCATAGGCTGTCAGCGCCACAGCCGGAATTTGTCCTCCTTGATCTGCATCCAGCGTCCTGATTTTGCGAATTAGTGTATAGCCATCAACTTCTGGCATACCAATATCGCTCACGAGTACATTAGGCTTGAATCGTTGCAGTGCTTCAAGTGCCTCACTTGCTGATGCAGAAGCTGTAACTTCAGCTCCATACTGTTCAAGGATAGTAATCAGCAACTCACGTGTATCAGCCTCATCATCCACAACGAGAACTCGCAAGCCAGAGAGGGGGGTTTCCTGAGCTTGGGAAGCAGGGGAGGCTGAGGAAGCCAGGGAAGTTTCTTCTGTAATTTTTTCCCCCTGCACCCCTGCTTCTATTCTCCCCCTGCTCTTTTCTATAAGCGGAAGATTCACAACGAATGTTGCTCCCTGCCCTTCTCCCTCGCTGAGAGCATGAACTGTGCCACCGTGCAGTTCCACTAAATAGCGCACAATAGCTAACCCTAGCCCAAGTCCGCCGTATGTTCTCGTGATCGAGCCATCTGCTTGGCGGAAGCGTTCAAAGACGTAGGGTAGAAAGTTGGCAGGAATACCCTTGCCCGTGTCGCTTACCCGGATCTGAACATAAGAGTTTTGAGTTGTAGGGGGGGTAATGTTCAAGGATTGTTCTGTTAAGAACCCAGATTCATCTGCTAAACCCGCCCGTACAGAGTTTTGAGTTAATTGAGAGTTCTCGATACTTTTGACTTCTAACAGTTGCACCTCAACGCGCCCCCCTTTTGGCGTGAACTTGACGGCGTTGGAGAGCAGATTCCATACAACCTGCTGTAAGCGGTTGGAATCACCTAAAATTTTCCCTGTCGAGCGGTCAAGTACAGATTCGAGACGAATTTTTTTAGCCTCCGCTGCTGGTTGTAGCGTATCGATAGCAGCCTCTATTGCTGGCACAAGTTCTACCGGGCGCACATTTAGGCGCAGCTTGCCTGTAATAATGCGTGAGACATCTAGAACATCCTCGATTAGTTGGGCTAGGGACTTGGTATTGCGGTCGATTGTCTCTAATGCACGATCAGCAGTTTTCTGATCAAACTTGCGGGTGCGTAGTAGCTGAGTCCACCCCAGCATGGAGTTGAGGGGGGTACGAAGTTCATGGGAAAGTGTGGCTAAAAACTCGTCCTTCATGCGGTTGGCAGCTTCAGCGTCAGCGCGTGCAGCTTGCTCGCTAGCGAGGAGTTGTGCGCGTTCCTCTTCTAACTGCTTACGTTCACTGATATCAGCAATTATAGACATGCAGCTCGTATTGTCTTTGGCATCACGTAACGGTGCTGCCCACAAAGCCACATCAATCGGTAAACCGTCTTTCCTTTGACGACGCCCTTCTACACCAGTCAATGCCTGACCTTGCCTGACACTATTTAAGCTGAAAAGAAACTCGTCTCGTTTGTCTTCAGGGACGGTAGGCAGAAAATGACCCAGTGCTTCTTGTTCGCTCCAACCGAAGATCCGCTCAGCAGCTGGATTCCAAAGTTTCACCTCGCCATCAAAATTGTAAACTGTAATTCCTAGAGGGCAGGCTTGAATTAGCGCCTGTAGGGTGTGGTTAGTTTCTTGTAGTGCTTCTTCTGCCTGTTTGCGTTCATTGATGTCAATCATCAATCCCCGCAGTAGTTGCGGTTGATTTTCCCCCCGAACTACATTCACGATGTCATACAACCACACGATCCGCCCATCTGATGTCAACATTCTGTATTCAAATTCATAGTTGTCCAGGGTAGCGGAGCAATCTAAACAATAATTAATTGCCCAATCCCGGTCTTGTGGGTGAATGTGTTGAAACCAGAAATTGTCGCTATACCAGTCTTCTACGGGATAGCCGAGAATCTCGACTGCTTGCGGCCCGACATAGGTGAATCTACCAGTGATGGGGTCTGCTTCCCAAGGAATAACGCGGACTTTTTCTGCCAAGAGACGAAACCGTTCTTCGCTTTCTTTGAGCGCCTTTTCTGCTTGTTTGCGATCGCTCAAGTCCAAAACAAAGCAGATAGTAGTGCTTTGTGACCCCTCTAACAAGGCACCCCCCAGAAACACAGGGACGCGGCTACCATCTTTGCGGATGTATTCCTTTTCAAAGGGAGTACAAACACCTGTTTGCTTTAGCTGCTCAATTGCCACTCGATCCTGGGGTAAATGCTCGGCTGGAGTCAGATCTTGCCAGTCAATATTTCCAGCCGCCAACTCTTCCTGCGTGTAGCCAATCATTTGTAAGAAGGCATCATTAGCTTCAATCATGCTGCCGCCTATATCGACAGTGATGACGCCGATAATGTTGGACTCAGCCAACCGCCTAAATTTTGCTTCACTGAAGCGTACTGCCTCTTCTGCCCGAATCCTTGGGGTGATGTCCTCGTGGATCAAAACCATCTCGCGAATGTTTTCATCCTCATCTTTTACGGGATAGATGAAACCACGAACCCAGCGCTGTGGTTCTTGGTGAATACTGCGATCGGGAAGGCTTTCATTGGGGTCATACGCGATCGCCGGAATCATCGCCGCTTCCCCAGCAAAGCCTTGTTTGATATAGGGCATGATACCTTTAGCAACTAACTGCTCATCTTCCAACAGGTTATATTCTGGGAGGTCGTCAAGAGTTAATCCCCAAAGTTCCTCCCAGGCTCGGTTAACTTGAAGAGTTAGACCATCGGGAGAAACAATTTGCATACTTAAAGGTGACTGTTCTACTAATGTCCGGAACCTGACTTCGCTTTCTCGCATTGCCTTCTCTGCCTGCTTGCGATCGGTGGTATCACGAGAAATAACGACAATGCCCTCTATGTTTCGCTCTTGATAGAAGGGGGCGACGATGTATTCGTAGTATCGCAGACCAATGGGAGTTGAGAAGCTGGTTTCAGTTGTCAGCGGTTCTCCGGTGGAGATTACTTTTTCTCTTTGGGCATCAAATGCTTGCATGGTGTCTGCTGGTAACCCTAGATCTCGCCAAGTTTTACCAACGAAATCTATCGGTTTAAGACCCACAGCTTCTGCTCCTCCGGCACTAACATATTTGTACCGGCCTACACGGTCAACAATGTAGATGTGATCTACAGAGGCTGAGAGAATAGCGTTCAGGGTATTGGCTTGTTCTTGCACCTGGTTGGACAGTTGTCGCAAGTTTTCTTCTGCTTGCTTGCGCTCAGTTAGGTCGAGCATAAAACCTACACCTAAGTCGTTGTCACCGCCAAGATATGCTGTCCCTACTAAAACGGGGACGCGGGAGCCGTCTTTACGGATGTATTCTTTCTCAAATGGCGTGTGTGTCCCTGTTCGCTTCATCTCCTCCATCGCCTGTTGATCCAATTGTTGATATTCTGGCGGAGTTATATCTAGAAAGTTGACTTTTCCAGAGAGTACTTCCTCCTGGGTATAGCCCAATATCCTAAGCCATTCATTATTTGCCTCAATGATGTTGCCACTGAAGGTTGCAAAAATAATCCCGATGAGGTTGGAATCTACTAAGCTTCTCAGCCGCGATTCACTTTCGCGTAAGGCTTGCTCTACTTGTTTGCGATCGCTAATATCACGAGCGATGCCTTGCGCCCCAATTGGCTTGCCTTCCTTATAGATCAGTCTGCTGTTGACTTCCAGCGTTAACAGACGATTGTCTTTGGTAATAATTTCTAATTCGTAAGTGGTTATTTTTTCTCCAGCTAGTTTGCGATCAAACATCTGGATCATGGTTTCCAAATACTCTGGCATTACAAGTTTAGCGATCGGCTGATTGAGAAGTTGCTCGCGGGTATAACCAATTATGCGTTCGCCTGCTTTGTTTAGCGATGTCAGGTTTCCTGCCAAGTCCAGCGTGTACACTACATCATTGGCGTTCTCGAACAGTTCGCGATAGCGTTCCTCGCTGGCTTGCAGTGCCTCCTCTGCTTGCTTACGAGCTGTGACATCCGTAACCATAGCGATCGCGCCCAGATATTCACCCTGTTCGTTGACAATAGGGCTACTAGAGACAATTGCCCACAATTTGGAACCATCGCGGCGGCGGAAACAAAAGTCAAACTGTTCTTGAATACCTTGCTGGCGTCGTTGCAGCAGTTGCTGTGATTCTATCTGAGCTTCGCGCTCCATAAAGTCGAAAATAGGATGACCGAGCATTTCTTCAACGCTGTAGCCCAGCATCTGCGCCATCCGCTGGTTTACATATTCAGCCTTCGCTTCAGCGTCAAATTTCCAGATGCCTTCGTAAGCAGTATCGACAATGTGGCGATAACGCTTTTCGCTTGCCTGTAGCTTCAGCATACTTTTCTCGATCCGCTGCTTAGCCGTGCGTAGTTCTGAGTTAAGCGAGCTGATCAGTAGCGTCACAAGTACAAATACGCTCAAGCGTACAAGTTCACCTAAAGTAGCTACACTCAGCTTATAGATTGGCTCGGTGAAGAAGTAGTTGATGGATAAAGCAGATAAAACAGTAGCCAGCAGCCCTGTCTCCATGCCCCCATACCAAACGCTAACTGTGACTGCCGCAAAAAACAGCGGCGTAATAGTCGGTGCCAGCAGTGGCTTGATTAGTAGCGTTAGCAGCACTGCGCTAGCCACAGCCAAGACGGCAACAGCGTAGGGCTTCAGGCGGGGGCGTATTACTCTCAACTTCTTTTCTCCTTGGGCGCAGATGAGGGCACTGTTTCAAGAATTGGCAAGATTTTGCGATCGCCCGCTCAAATTCTGCCTTTATCGTTGTTACCTATGCCTTGATCTCAAATAGTTTGATATTTAGATTAATCTTATAATTCCCGAATCGCAGTGCTTTTCGTCATTACAAGGATCGAACTTGAAAGCCCCTAGGCAATAGCTGCGGGGATGAAAGGGAGTCAGCAAGATTTATCTTGCCTTCTATTTAATTACCTTTCGTTCACCCGTTTTGTAAGAAATAGCTATACTAGGGAAAGGAGGTGATAGCAGGTGTTTAATCTGATCTATGAATTCAAACTTAAACCAACAAAAGCTCAGACCGAGAAATTTGACTTTTGGTTGGAGCAATGCCGGAAGATATATAACTATGCATTGGCTGAGCGCAAAGATTGGTTTAAGTCGAGATTTTGTCAGATCAACGCCTGCTCTCTCCGATCCGAGTACATCATCCCCGCAGATGCCCCTAGACCAACGTATGCTAGCCAGTGCAAGAACTTAACAACCGCTAGAGCAAACATACCTGCTTTGAAGGTTGTAGGGGCTGCCACCGAGCAGCAGACATTGAAGCGCTTAGAGAAAGCTTTTGTGTCGATGTGGGAGCAAAACCACGGATTCCCCAGATTTAAAAAGCCGGGGAAAATGCGATCGTTCGTGTTTCCTACCCCTAATAAAGTCACTGTCAAAGGTAGGCACTTAAACTTACCCAACATTGGGTTGGTCAAGTTCATCCAGTCTAGGGACATCCTCTCAGACGCGGTAATTAAGCAGATCCAAGTGGTTAAGAAAGCCAGCGGGTTCTATGCTCAGTTAACACTAGCCTGGGCTGTGGATGTGCCAACTGCTGCACCGTCTGGAGAGGTGATCGGGGTTGACGTCGGATTAACGAATTTTATTGCCACTTCTACCGGGTCATGCGTCAAGCGTCCTAAGTTTTTTGTAGACCTCCAACGCCAGCTTAAATTGCTGCAACAGAGAGTTAGCAGGAAACCGCCAGGGTCTAACAATTGGCGCAAGGCTCAAGCTAAAGTAGCTAAGTTACACGAACACATTGCCAACACTCGAAAGAATTTCCACTGGCAAATCGCCCATCAACTTTGCGATCAAGCTCAGACGATCTTTGTTGAGGATCTGAACTTGATAGGCTTATCGAGGGCGATGTTGGGCAAGCATTGTCTAGATGCTGGCTGGGGTCAATTCTTGCAAATTCTTGAGCAGTGCTGTTTTAAGAGAGGCGTCTACTTCCAGAAAGTGGATGCTAAAAAGACCAGCCAAATATGCCCCAATTGCGGCATAGTGACTGGCAAAAAAGAATTAGCGCTAAGGGTTCATCAATGTCCAGATTGTGGTTATACAACTGACAGGGATGTGGCTGCCGCTCAAGTAGTTCTTCAAAGAGGACTTGCAGCCGTGGGATACACGGTCAAGATGCTTGCTGAGGGTAAATACATTGGTATCCCTGTGATGCAAGAATCCCCTCGGCTTTAGCCAGGGGAGTGTCAACGAACCCAACTGCTGGCATTGGCAGAAGGTTTAAATATCCTTGACGACGTGAAATTTGGTTCAAGTCTCGTCTCATTCTTTGGGCGAGGTCAACCAATTTTGGATGCAAGGATTGACCCCGACCATAAGGGTCGGGAGCGCTTACGCGCCGCTAAAGACCTGCGGGCATAAACACGCTAGTGGGGATTTTAGATTTGTTGGGCCCACTCTTGGGTGGGGCATGAACCCAAAATTTCTTTTAATCCAAAATCCAAAATCCAAAATCCAAAATCATTATGCCTCGCACCCCTACCTTATACTTTGACCGGGGAACTTTGATTCTACATCCGCCGCCCAGGGGAAAAACTTGGGTGGAATATGCCACTTGGGACGATCGCGTAGAGAAGTTCCGCATCCCGGCTATTCACTACCGTTCCCTTGTGGAAACTCTGCAAGCGGAGGAAACTAACTTTCTCGACGAGGCAAAGGCTTTTGAGTCGCTAGAACTGATTCCCCGCTTAGAAATGGAACCCTACCCGCATCAAAGTGAGGCACTGTTGGCTTGGAAGCTAGCAGAACGCCAAGGGGTGGTAGTGCTACCAACGGCTGCTGGGAAGACTTATTTAGCTCAACTGGCAATGCAATCTACACCTCGCAGCACGCTGATTGTAGTGCCAACTTTAGACTTGATGCACCAGTGGTATGCTCATTTAGTTGCAGCGTTCCCTGATGTGGAAGTGGGGTTGCTAGGAGGCGGTTCGCGCGATCGCACTCCTATTCTTGTCGCAACTTACGATAGTGCTGCTATCCATGCCGAAGCTTTAGGAAACTTATACGCCCTATTAATTTGCGATGAGTGCCACCACTTACCCACCGACTTTTACCGGGTAATTGCTGAGTATGCGATCGCACCTTATCGACTGGGACTTACCGCCACACCGGATCGCTCAGATGGTCGCCACTCTGACCTTAACACCTTAATTGGTGCTGTTGTCTATCAAAAAACGCCTGAGGAACTAGCTGGTAATGCCCTCGCACAGCATAAAGTAGTTCAAATTAAAGTCAAGCTATCGGAACAAGAGCGCGATCGCTACAACCAGTTAATTAAACAGCGCAATGACTTCTTAAGGCAATCTAATATTTCTCTGGGCAGCATTCAAGGGTGGCAGACGTTTGTTCAAGCCAGTTGCCGTTCTCCAGTAGGGCGCAGGGCGATGTTAGCGCACCGAGAAGCTAAGGAAATTGCTCTAGGTACAGACTGCAAGATGCGAATTCTTACTGATTTACTTGCCCAACATTACCCAGAACGCATCCTTATATTTACTGCCGACAATGCCACGGTTTATCGCATTTCTCTAGAATTACTTATTCCTGCGATTACTCATCAAACACCAGTTAAAGAACGCCACGAAGTTTTAACTCGCTTTCGTGAGGGAGAATACAAAACTTTGGTGGTGTCTCACGTCCTTAACGAGGGCGTGGATGTGCCAGATGCTCGTGTAGCAATTATCTTATCTGGTACTGGTTCGAGCCGCGAGTATATTCAGCGGCTAGGACGAATTCTGCGGAAAGGTACGGAGAAAAATAAGCAGGCAATACTATATGAGGTGGTGACGGAAGATACCAGTGAAGAACGCACCTCCCAACGTCGGCGGGGAATAGAGAATACAAATGAACCGCAAAGTCGCAAAGTACGCCAAGAAGGAGAGGAGGAGAAATATCAACAGTTGGAGATTGTGAAGCCTACACCTATATATGGGGCGAAGACTAATCTTACGAAGAGGGCAGCTGAGCGATCGCCAAAATGGAAAGATGATAGTTCTGATAAGTCTGAAGATTGATATCATCAGACCATGTATGAAGTTCTAAAGCAGTCATATTTGATTTGTGAGATAAAAATTTTAATGAATCGCAAATACGCACTAGCGAAGCGCCTTATTGCTATAGAGTAATAAGGAAAAAACAGCAAAAATAAGTTCTAAATGATTTAAAATTGCTATTTTGTATATAAAAATAAGTTTACTTACTTAGAAATATTTTCAAATCTCTTCTTCATCACAAATTGTTAGTACTTTGGGTTGGCAGCGTTTAATAGTAACTTTTATTCCCTCTGCTCCCTCATTTTCAAGATCTTCTATATAGCCCGGGCAGGCTTCCTTCGCTTCAGGAAGTTTCTTAAACTCCCCAAAATAATAAATACAGCTAGGTTTAACAGTAGTAATTTCTACCCACCAATTTTTATTGTTTTTTTCCAGTAATCCTATTAATATATCGGTAATATTACTAAATAATTGCATAAAAAATATCCAAAATTAAAAAACTGGACAACCATGAGGAAGTCCAGTTAGGAGTAAAGGATTTTGCACTTCAACTTGGGCATCTATATTTAACAATAGAACGAATTACTAATTAAAGGTAACCTCCTTTGGAGAGATGGAGTAATGGTATACAGCAACACACACCTAAAACCTGTAGCGCACTTACCAGAAGCTTGAATAATTTAGGTTTGCTTTATAATTAGCGATCGCGTAAAGCTACACTATTCTACTTTTTTATTTTTTGATGCCCCTAGCCCTTTAGACTGCAAAAACTCTCGCACCACATCTTCAACTTTACGAAACTCACCATCAACCTGATAGTTCATACTTCGCATATCTTCCTCAGTAATTATTCCTCCCAGCTGTTCCAAAGTCTCGCGTAACTTGGGATGTTGTTTCAAGGTCTTCTGGCGTACAAATGGCGCAGCTTCGTATGGGGGAAAGTAATGCTTGTCATCCTCTAGCACCACCAGCTTCAGCTTTTGAATCAGCCCATCTGTTGAGTTACCAGCAACCATATCCACTTTTTTCCCCACCAGCGCTTTGTACATTAAACCTAAATCCATAACTTGAGGTGGCGAAGCAAACTTTAGCCCGTATGTTTTAGCTAGTCCTGGAAGCCCATCTTGGCGCTTGATGAACTCATAGCCGCAGCCAACACGCCATCGTGGGGTGTAATTTGCAGATTGGGATAATGTTTGTAAATTCAATTTTTGGGCATCATCCCCCCGCACAATCATGGCATAGGTGTTATTGAACCCTAGAGGCTTAGTAACTTCCAGCCCAAATTGCTGGGCGTATTTTTGTTTTAATTGTTGATAGACTTCCTGAGGGTCAGTGATGGGCTTTTGTTTAAGGATGGCAGTGAAGGCGGTGCCAGTGTACTCAACATAAGCGTCAATTTGACCTGCTGTGAGCGCTTGGTGGCAAATAAATGTCCCACCCAGGTTAAGCTTTCGGTCTACTTTTAAGTTAGTTGTCGCTTCGATGCGCTGGGCTAAAAGTTCTCCCAGGATGATTTGCTCGGTAAAATTTTTTGAGCCGATGGTAATGTGGCTAGGGCTGGGGCGCAGAAGTGCGATCGCGATTATGCAAACCACAGGTAAAATAAGCCATACCAGCCCTGTGCGACTGAAAATTTTGGATTTTAGATTTTGGATTCTGGATGGGGAAATCTGCCTTGCTGCCCTACTTCCCTGCTTCCTCAGTGTCAAACGTTGCTCAATCCAGCCTAAGGCAACATCTGCCAATATTGCTATTAACGCCGCTGGAACAGCACCCGCCAGAATTAGCTGATTATCTACGGTCGAGATACCCTGGAAGATAAATACTCCCAGTCCACCTGCACCAATTGCCGCTGCAATCGTGGCGATGCCAATCGCAATCACGGTTGCCACGCGCACACCCGCAATAATAACTCCCAGCGCCAGTGGTATCTCAACTTGAAATAGTAGCTGTCGGTCTGTCATCCCCATACCTCGACCCGCTTCCCGGATAGCTGGAGCGACGCCTATGATGCCCGTGTAGGTGTTGCGGATAATCGGCAGTAGGGAATATAAGGTGAGAGCTACAATCGCCGGAGTAGGGCCAATACCTCCCAACCAGGGCACAGGTATGAGAAAGCCAAACAGCGCCAAACTGGGAATAGTTTGAACGACATTGGCAAAGCCCAACACGAGGCGGGTAAGCTTTGGCTTCCGGGTGATTAAGATACCCAGGGGGATACCTACAAGGATGGCGATGCTAATAGAAATGCCTACTAGGAACAAGTGTTCGCCAGTGTGCAAGAGGATTTCTGAGCCATAGCTGACAAGGAAAAAGTCATTCCAGTTCATTGCTCATCCTTGATAGCTGTGTTGCGAGTTTGTTCAATTGCCTGCAAACATTGCAGAAAAGCCCGCGCTTCTGGATTTTCCGATTGCAGAAACTCCGCTGGTGTCCCTAACACTACTAATTTTCCCCCATGCATCAAGCCAATTCTAGATGCTAAGGTAAATGCTTCTTGAATATCGTGGGTGACATAAATAACGGTTTTACCCAATTGTTCCTGTAATCGGCGAAATTCGCGTTGAATTTCCAGGCGTGTAATTGGATCTAGCGCCCCAAAGGGTTCGTCCATGAGCATCACAGGCGGATCGGCTGCCAGTGCCCGCGCCACCCCAACGCGCTGTCGTTGACCCCCAGAAAGTTCGTGGGGATAGCGGTGGGCAAATTGCTCTGGGTCTAAGCCTAGCAGATGCAGAAGTTCATAGACGCGGGTTTTGATCTGCTTGGGTTTCCAACCTTCTAGGGATGGAACTAAGCCAACATTGCGCTCAACGGTGAAATGGGGAAACAAGCCAGTTTCTTGAATTACATAGCCAATGCGACGCCGCAGTTTAATTGGGTTCCATTCGCTAGTAGGAACCCCCTCAACCCTGACTTCACCCGCAGTTGGTGTCAGGAGACGATTGATCAGCTTCATGGTTGTAGTTTTGCCGCTGCCGCTGCGGCCTAGAAATATGAGTGCTTCTCCCCGGCGAACTGCAAAGTTCAGGTTCGACACCAGAGGCTGCTGAGTTGGACAATAGGTAACGTCACGGAATTCGACGGCAATTTCTTTAGGCTGTGCCATTATTTCTCCGATATGCGCGTTTTGCCAACAGGACTTACCCACCAAAAGCTTAAAATCTTCATCCCCTTAAAAAGTAGGGCTGATTCATTCTTATGGTAGAAAAAATTATCATTTGAGAAAACCAGGCTTGGGGGGTCTCCCCCCAAACCCCCTCCGAAAGGTTTGATCGGTTTGATGCCTATTTTCATTTCTAGACAATGAAGTAGCCCTGCCTAAAAAAGGGGGGAACGCTCAAAGTACCCTATTTAGGGAGATGTCGGCGTAAGCGTTGACCAAAATACATCCACAGCTTAACTTCGGGTTTTTAACCACAGACAGATAATTATCAAGATGCATCTGCGTTCATCTGCGTTCATCTGTGGCTATCTGCGGTAAAAAATAAAAACAATGGCTAACTGGTAGAGACATCTTACTCTTATCCTTAATAGCCATAAACTAACTTGGTCAGCGAAACTTCTATCAGAATATTACAAGTTTTAGCTATGCTACCTAGTGAGTTACTGATTCATCGGCAAAATGGGGAAGCGATCGCACCCAAGCGCTTAACTATAGATAACAGAAATATTGCGATCGCAATTGACTTAATCGACTGCTTCCAAGGATCAGTCGGCAGCACTCAAGGCAAACTTGATGAGCAGCTACTAGAATTAGAAGGCGATCGCCCTGATTTCCGGATCATCCGGGGACTTGCCCACCTGCTTAAAAGCGACGCTTTCAGTAAATTTGAAGTTATCAGTCCCTTAGAACCGCAGGAATTACGGGAACGAGTTTATACTCTAGCCGCCAAATCTGTTCCTAGTCCTCAAGCATCTGAAAAGACGCTAGAAACACTGGCAAACGCTTTAAGTCAAGAACTAGGGCGAGAAGTTTTACCTGTGCAGATTCGCACGGGTTTGTATGCAGATTTACAAGAAAACCGCATTCTTACGCAATTTGAAGCACCGATACCAGAAGCGTTGCTGCACCGATACAACCTATCTCAGGTGCAGGGCGTATTTTACCGTGCCAGTCACATTACGCTGAATGCTCACCGCAATGTCCCGGGCGAGTATAAGCTGTTATTTCGCTATCTGAAATTATTTCAGTTAATGGCTTACATCGAAGGGGATGCGGATCGCGGTTTTACGATCGCAGTAGATGGTCCCACTAGCTTATTTAAACCTAGTACACGTTATGGATTAGCGATCGCTAAACTCCTCCCAGCACTTCTACACGTCACTAAATGGAGTCTCGCCGCCACATTGCAAACCCGCGATTTCTACACCAATACCCTGAAAACTGGGCGTTTTAGCCTCGACTCCAATTGTGGCTTGGTGAGTCATTATCCACCTGGAAAGCCTTACGACAGTATGATAGAGGCATCTTTTGCTGACAAATGGGATAAGCTAAAAACCGATTGGGTGCTAGAGCGAGAAGTCGATCTTATCCCCATCCCCGGTAGTGTGATGATTCCCGACTTTCGCCTCGTGCATCCCGATGGCCGTACTTTTTTACTAGAAATTGTCGGCTACTGGCGTCCGGAATACTTGCAAAAGAAATTTTCTCAAGTGCGACAGTCTGGATGCGATAACTTGATTTTGGCTATTTCTGAGCGACTGAATTTAGAGAAAGCAGGCGT
This sequence comes from Aphanothece sp. CMT-3BRIN-NPC111, assembly GCA_019359765.1. Taxonomy (GTDB): domain Bacteria; phylum Cyanobacteriota; class Cyanobacteriia; order Cyanobacteriales; family JAHHGU01; genus JAHHGU01. Next base: position 69,041 of record JAHHGU010000003.1, on the reverse strand, counting down.
GAAGGTGAGCGATACACCAGCAAAGATTGTCTGGTTTAAGGATAAACTATTGCCAAAAGCAGTGCTAGCTATATTGGATTAACATAACGGTATTATCGCTTAGGGACTGAAAAGCTGCAACTTAGATCTCCCTTAGCATACCTAAAAAAGGCAGGGGAGATTAAAATTCATAGTGTATCTTAAGTTGAGACAGAAAATCCAACCTCACCCTTAGGCTTGATGGGTTTCGCTATTAATTTAGCTATCATGCAAATAATTAAATGCCTATCTTGATAAGACGGGAATTAGCATGAAAATAAAAGGTTTTTTAACTGCCTTATTATCTATATCTTTTTTATGGTTATTTTATCAATATAGGCTGGCACAAGAACAATTACTTCAAGCGGAGGCGATAGTACTCTATGCAGATTATGCTAATGAAGGTGACAAGCTAACTTACTTAGATACCGCACATAAATCTCTCAAAGAGGCAATTACTAATTTAGAGACAATTCCTGACATTCCTGGCTCAGGCTACCAGCAAGCTCAAGCTATTTTAGCTAAACTTCGTGCTCGCTTGGATACAAATGAGCAAAGACTACAGAAAGAGGAACAAGCTTTAGCAAAGTTGAAAGCTGCTCAAAAGCTAGCTAAGGAAGCCTCCATCATGGTCCGACAATCGCCTCATTCATCGGAAGCATTGCGAAATGCTCAAACTAAATGGCAAGAAGCAATAAATTTATTGATGTCTATACCAGATAATACATTCGCTTCTGTTCCAAGACAGAAAACTTTGTCTAGGGTTAGAAATAGATATAATGCTATTAGTAATAGACTTAAAATAGAAAAGCAACCATAATAGTTATAAAATTTAAATATAATAATCTAGTTTTCAATTATGGTCTTGTCATTGCCGACACTTATTTTGGTCTTTGGTACTCAGTGTGCCAAATTATTAGCAAGCTTTGTGTATGAACCGAACTGTATATGCTTTTTATGAACAAGTTAACTATTATATGGAAAAATAGCTTATAGAATACTCCCAATTCTTGCTGTACAATGGTTTCCATATAATTTTCAATTCAATTAGCACGCTAAGTACCAAAGAGTCGCAGATATGGGGAAGGACAATATCTGGGAGTGAGGGCGGTTCGCTAGCTTCACGAAACTCAAAATACTTTGGTACAACTCTGGGTCAAAAATAGTTTTGACCGCAAAACGCTACTTACAGCAAGAACAATGTCAGAAGCCACCATTGAATCAATTCTTCAAGAAACACGCCGATTCCATCCGCCTGCTGAATTCTCTCAAAACGCGCACATCAAGAGCTTAGAAGATTATCAGCATCTATACGATCGCGCTAAGGCTGACCCCCAGAAGTTTTGGGGAGAGTTAGCGGAACAGGAATTGCACTGGTTCCAAAAGTGGGACACGGTGCTAGATTGGCAACCCCCTTTTGCTAAGTGGTTCGTGGGCGGCAAAACCAATATTTCCTATAACTGCCTCGACCGCCATTTGACAACTTGGCGCAAGAACAAGGCAGCATTAATTTGGGAAGGAGAACCCGGAGACACCCGCACGCTGACTTATGCTCAACTGCATCGGGAAGTCTGCCAGATGGCTAATGTCCTCAAACAGTTGGGGGTGCAAAAGGGCGATCGCGTTGGTATCTATATGCCGATGATTCCGGAAGCGGCGATCGCTATGTTAGCCTGTGCCAGAATTGGCGCACCTCATACCGTTGTCTTTGGGGGATTTAGTGCCGAGGCGTTGCGCGATCGCTTAATTGACGTACAAGCTAGAGTGGTAATTACAGCCGATGGCGGTTGGCGCAAAGATGCGATCGTTCCTCTTAAGGCGCAAGTCGATAAAGCCTTGGCGAATGGCGGTGTCCCTGGTGTAGAAAACGTCATAGTAGTACGTCGCACTGAACAAGACGTTTATATGCAACCGGGGCGCGATCGTTGGTGGCATGAATTGCAACAAACTGCCTCAGCCGATTGTCCCGCTGAACCAATGGACAGTGAAGATCTACTGTTTATCCTCTATACCTCCGGTAGCACTGGTAAACCTAAAGGCGTCGTTCACACCACTGGTGGTTATAACCTCTACACCCACATCACCACCAAATGGATCTTTGACCTTCAGGATACAGATGTCTACTGGTGTACCGCTGACGTAGGCTGGATTACTGGTCACAGCTACATTGTCTATGGCCCCCTATCCAACGGGGCAACAACGCTGATGTACGAAGGTGCGCCCCGTGCTTCGAATCCTGGCTGTATGTGGGACATTATTGAAAAACACGGTGTCAACGTCTTCTACACTGCCCCCACCGCAATTCGCGCCTTTATCAAGATGGGCGATGACCTTCCCAAAGCCCGGAATTTGTCTTCCCTACGCTTGCTGGGAACTGTGGGTGAACCGATTAATCCGGAAGCCTGGATGTGGTATTACCGAGTAATTGGGGGAGAACGCTGCCCAATTGTGGATACCTGGTGGCAAACGGAAACAGGCGGAATTATGATTACGCCTTTGCCGGGAGCAATTCCGACTAAACCCGGTTCTGCAACGCTACCTTTCCCTGGAATTATTGCGGATGTCGTAGATTTAGAAGGCAACTCAGTGGCAGAGGGTGGTTATCTAGCTGTGAAATATCCCTGGCCGGGAATGATGCGGACTATATACGGCGATCCAGACCGCTTCCGCCGCACTTATTGGGAGCATATCCCCCCCAAAGATGGGCAGTATCTCTATTTTGCCGGAGATGGAGCCAGATGCGATAAAGATGGTTACTTCTGGGTGATGGGTCGAGTTGATGATGTGATTAATGTTTCCGGTCATCGATTGGGAACGATGGAAATTGAATCGGCTTTGGTTTCTCACCCAGCTGTTGCTGAGGCAGCAGTTGTAGGTAAGCCGGATGAACTTAAAGGGGAAGACATCGTTGCTTTTGTGACCCTGGAAGGGACGCAAAGTGGCACTGAGGAGCTACAGAAAGAACTGAAGCGCCATGTAGTGCAGGAAATTGGTGCGATCGCGCGTCCAGGTGAAATTCGCTTTACTGACGCTTTGCCCAAGACCCGTTCCGGTAAAATTATGCGCCGATTACTACGAAATCTGGCTTCAGGTCAGGAAGTCTCCGGTGATACTTCGACGCTAGAAGATCGGGGTGTATTAGACAGACTGCGGGAAGGAGCATAAAACGGTTTTAAGTAGGTGGGCAGAAATAAATATAACTATGGGAGTTAGTAGGGTCACGGCAGTGCCGTGACCTTACGCTCCAATCCAATGACGCTCACCTACTTAAAACCTATTTGAAAAGCCGAGATAGGTGGTTTTCAACCGCAGATGAAAGCAGATAGACGCAGATATTGTCTCTGCCCAAATTATTTTTTGATAGGTTATTACTATAGCAGCCCTAACTGATTCGTGAGATTGTCCCTTTCTTTTCTTTCTTAGCGCTCTTTGCGTCTTTGCGGTTTATTGAGTAAAAATTAAACAAAAGAGTTCTAGAAAATAATTAGCTGGGCATAAATAAACATAGCAACTTTAGGGACAAAGCCCTACTAATTAAGAATCCCAACATATATTTAATTCCGCCCACATATTTACCTCTTCTTCGTCTCCTTCAAATTGTGTAATAAATGCCACTCCCCAATTTCATCCTCATTTCATCCCAGTAGAGGAACCTTGTAATTAGGCAAAGGTGTCTAAAGTTCCTTTTTTGAAGATCTAAAGCTATGCTTCAAGTTTTAGAAAACGCTTCGAGATTACCTCTATCTCAGGATATAACAGAGGCAATTGGGAATGTTCCCATTGTGCGTATCAATCGCTTGAGCGAACTCTGTAAGCATCACGAATTTTATCTGAAATTAGAATCCTGCAACCCCGGCGGCAGCATCAAAGAGAAAAACGCCGTGTATCTGATTCAACACGCAGAACGTAACGGGTTGCTCACCCCCGGCGGCACGATAGTTGAATCTAGTTCCGGTAATTTTGGCATTGGTCTGGCAATGATTGGCGCAGGACGGGGCTATCATGTCGTTATTGTCGTTGATGCTAAAACCCCGCCCCCAATTCGGCGCATGTTGGCTGCATATGGGGCAGAACTGGTGGATGTGCCCCTGAGTGCGGCAGATGCCAATGGCTCGATGCAAGTGGCAAGGATGCAAAAAGCTCAAGAAGTCGCCCAGACCATTCCTGGGGCGTGGTACCCCTGCCAGCACCGCAATCCTCATAACCCCGGTGCCCACGAGCAATTCACGGCTCGCGAAATCGAACAGGCATTTGGCGGCGCACCGGATGTTATCGCGATCGGGGTTAGTACTGCGGGACAACTGGGGGGAATTAGCCGATATTTCCGGCAACGCTATCCTGAAACCCGAATTGTTGGCGTAGATGTGGCAGGTTCAGCTATCTTCGGAACTCCGTCCCATGCCTATAAAATGACGGGATTAGGGTTATCTTTTGTCCCGCCCAATTTTGATCCGACAGTACTAGATGCAGCTTATTCGGTGAGCGATCGCCTTGCCTTTTCTGTTTGCCATGCTTTGGCACGTCGAGAAGGATTGCTCCTGGGGGCATCTACGGGGGCGATTGTGGCTGCTGCCCTTGCCTACGGCACGCGCCGTCAGCGCCCAGAGCGCATGGTATTGTTAAACCCGGATCGGGGCGATCGCTATCTGGAAACTGTTTACAATCCGCAATGGCTGACCGAACAGGGAATTGAGCTTTTGGAATCTTCAGCCCTCACCCCCACGATTCGCGCCCTCCAGCCCGTGCCTGAAATTCTCTGGCGACAGCAACAACCCGCGTAAATAATGACGTTAAAGGCTTCTCCGAGTTCGTCTAAAATCAGTCTTTTAGATTTGTGGCGGCAGTTTCTCCCCCTGTCCCTCAGTGATGTAGCAATGGCTTGTGGCGATCCGATGATGACCACGGCTTTAGCTCACCTACCAGATGCCCGGATGAATTTAGCAGCTGTGGGAATTGCTAAATCCCTGGCGATTTTTTTTGAAAGTCCCATAATAATGATTCTGCACGCCTCGAATGCCCTGGCACCAACAGCGCGATCGCGCCGTGCCTTGTGGCGATTCACGCTTTTAGCGGGGGGGGGATTGAGTGCATTACTCTTGCTACTGACACTGCCGTTCATTTTTGCCCTGCTCGGTGGCACGCTCTTGGGGATTCCATCCCAATTGCAGCAGACGGTGCGTATTGTATTGACGTTAATGATTCTCTGGCCGTTTACTATTGCTTGGCGGCGTTACTTCCAAGGGTTATTAATTTACACGGGTCATTCCCAAGCGGTGGCAATGGCAAGCATTGCTCGTCTGGTGATGGTAGCGCTTGTACTTTGGATCGGATTTGCTTTGAAGCTATCCGGCGCAGTTCTGGCAGGAACTGCTCTCATAGCTGGGGTTATATTAGAGGCGCTGGTAGTGACGTTTGCAGCTCGGTTGCTCAAAGCGACTCATCCTCCTCGACCAACCGATTCTAAGCTAAACCTACCCACAAATTTGAAAAGCGTTTGGAACTTTTACTGCCCTTTAGCTTCTTCGATGCTTGTAGTTTGGGGCGGACGTGCGGTGCTAGTGGGAATTATCGCCCGTGCCCAAGATGCTGATATTGCCCTGGCTGCTTGGCCGGCGGCTTGGGGATTAGTTTTGGTAATTGCCAATGCCACCCGCATGGTACAGCAAGTGATTATTAAAAACCGAGGTCAAGTTAGCGATCGCCAATTGATTGCATTTGCCCTAACAGTAGGTATGCTTTGTTCGCTGCTGTTGCTCTTGGGCAGCACAACCCCATTAGGGCTAATGGTTGTTCAGAGCTTTGTGGGCAACGATCAAGCTTTGGTTGAGGGGATTCGTCCGGTGTTACTGTTATGCGCCTTTGTGCCCCTACTTGTTGCGGTTCAAAATGCTACTCAGGGCTTTTTGGTAGGGTCAGGTCAGACACGAGGCGTGAATCGTGCCACCTGTATCGGCACGATAATTTTGCTGCTAGTCGCGTTCTTAGGAGTCCAGTTTGGGGCGCAGGGTGCTATGGCTGCGGCGATCGCTATGGTTATTGCTTTAGCCACAGAAGTATCTTATCTTGTGTTGAATCTCAACAAACAACAGGCATAGCTTAACGTTCCTTGGCAATAAGTAATCGAATTGTGAACGTAGTGCCTTTACCAGGTTCACTCTTTAGTTGTAAGCCAGCCTGATGTCGTTGAATAATTGCCATCGCGATCGCCAGTCCTAATCCTACCCCTCCGGTGTGACGCGAGCGATCGCTATTGACTCGATAAAAACGATCAAAAATCCGGGCTTGCTCTTTTGGTGAAATGCCTATCCCTGTATCTTGAACTTGTATGACAGCGTGGCGATCGCACTTATCTAAAATAACTGTCACCTTTCCCCCGCTTAAATTATATTGAATTCCATTAGCGATTAAGTTAGAAAACAAGCGGTAAAGCTGAGTTTCATCTCCAAAGACATATATTTTTCTTGGTATTCTTTGGTATTGCTCCAGCGTCACATTAGCTGCTGAGGCTAAGAAAGTTAACTCTTCGACTAAATCGCTAACAATGTCATTTAAGCAACACAGGCTTGGAGACATTATCAAGGGTTGACGATCCATACGTGCTAGTAGTAGTAAATCACCAACCAGTTGCGTTAGCCGTGAGTTTTGACGTTCAACAGTTCCTAATATTTCTCGCGCTTCTTTTTCCGATAGTTCAGGCATCAATAGTGCTGATTCTACCGTTGCTTGGATGGCAGCTAAAGGGGTTCGCAACTCGTGAGCCGCATCTGCCGTAAATTGTTGTGTCTGTTTATAGGATCGGTAAATCGGTTGCATCGCTAATCCCGCCAATCCCAAACTGGCACTTCCTATTAAAATCATTGCGATCGGTAAACCAAAGACTAAAATTAATTTTAACGTTGCTAAATATTTATCTAATTCTTTCAGGCTCCGCCCCATCTGCATATATCCCCAAATTTTATGATCCTGGGTATGTAGGGGTAAAGAAATTTGGTGATAACGAATTCCTTGTGCATCTTGGAGTGTTTGCCAAGTTATCTCTCCTGATGTTTTAGGCAAACCTGAAGGCTCAAATCCTCCTGTAACAACAATTTTTCCAGAAATATCTATTAACCGCAGATAGTAGTTACCTTGATAAATTGCTCCTACAAGATGGCTCTTTGGGGTTTCCTTGGGTAAAAGTTGTTCGCGAATCGCTTTTATCCCTTCAGGTTGTTTGAAAGTATTTTCTAAACTGTCATGGAGTGTTCCCGCTACTGACTTTAACTCCCTGTCTAACGTTTCTAAGTGAACTTGGACAATCGCTTCATAAACACCTAAACCACACACAGCCAAGACTGCACCCATAACGGCTGTATACCAGCAGGCCAATTGCCAGCGAGTTCGACGAAAAAGCTTATTGTGCCCCATTAGTTGCGTTTAAACGGTAGCCTTGGCCGTGAACTGTTTCTATCAAACCATCGCAGTCAACTGCTGCCAATTGCCGCCTTAGCAAGCGTATTTGTGCTGCCACAACGTTGCTCATCTGTTCTGCACCTAATTCCCAAAGCTGATTGCGAATTTGGTCGGTAGTAAGAACTTGGTTGGGGTGGTTCATGAAATACTCTAATAGCTGAAACTCCTTAGTCGTCAGGATAACCATTTCCTTATCCTGCTTGCTATCCAACCGATAAATGCTGCGAGTTCCGCAATCTAAAATTAAGTTCCAAACGCGCATAATTTGGGGTTGGATTTGGGGCGATCGCCGTTGCAAGGCTCTTACTCTTGCTAGCAATTCTGCCATTTTAAATGGCTTCACTAAATAATCATCTGCCCCCGCATCCAACCCAACTACTTTATCTTCTAGACTATCTTTTGCTGTCAATAACAACACAGGTAAAGGCTGCTTGTTAGTGCGTAACCTTTGCAACACCTCTAACCCGGATAGCTTGGGAACTAACCAATCAAGTATCGCTAAAGTATATTGTACGTATTGCAGTTCTAAAGAGTCCCAAGCTTCCGTACCGTTTTCAAACCAGTCCACGACATACTTTTCCTGGTTCAAAGTTCGCTTAATGGCACTCGCCAAGTCTGGCTCATCTTCTAGTAGTAGCACTCTCATGGTGAAGAAAGCAAAAGCTGTTGTTGTTTTGATAACAGGCGGCTCGGTTTACCACTTCGCGGAGTTATGAGGTTTTAATGAAGAGTTAAAAATTAATAACTCCGCATTTGGTAATTCGGCTCCTGGATTCAAACACGAGAGAAAGATAGATCTCTAATTGGAGGGTTAGAAGAGTGTTGAGTTGAAAATCAATACTTCAGAACTCAAAACTTTTAAACTATGGGGTTTATTCAAAACTCAAAACTCAAAACTTTTTAATCTTTATACCACGCTTGCCGCCATTGCTTCATTTGCTTAATTTCTGCCTCTTGTGCTTTGACAATTTCTTGAGCTAATTGCTTAATTTCCGGACGCTTAGATTTGGCGATCGCATCTTGACCCATAGAAATTGCTGATTCGTGGTGTGGAATCATCGCATTGATAAAGCGAAGATCGAACTCAGCATCAGCAGCTCCTAAATCCCCCTCCATCATCATGCTTTGCATCTGTTCTTGAGACATTGGCACCATCTGGTTTTTGGAGGAGTCATAAGCCATTGGGGTGCTGCTTGCTTTTGGATACCACTGAGTTCGCCATTGTTGCAACTGCTTAATCTCGCGCTTTTGAGCAGTAATAATCTCCTGAGATAGTTTTTTAATTTCAGAGCGCTGGGATTTGGAGAGAGCATCCTGAGCCATTGTTACAGCACCTTGATGGTGGGGAACCATGGCGTCAACAAACCGCAGATCGTAGTTAGCATCTGCGGGGCCTAAATCCATTGCTGTGGTATGATTCATGCCACTACCATGATTCATGGTATGGTGTTGGTTAGCGCTCGTTGCTGTTACAGGGCTTTTTTGGACTTGGCTTTGATTTCTAGAGGCACTAGAATCATTCTGGGATGTATTAGAACAAGCTGTCAGAACTCTTCCCAGAGATGCGATCGCCACAAAGGTTAAAGGTAAAAATTTAATTCTTACAGAAATTAGTTGCATAGCTTCCTATTTGAGATTAACAAAAAGTTTCTTTCTACTATTTTAAATTCTCCAGTGGGCGGGAGAGTCAAGGCTACGCTGAAGCTCTACACCTTCATTAGTTGGTAGTTAAGGAACAGACTGCCAGGAACGCTCTTGAGTAAGAAGAATGAACTAAGTAATTAGTGTTTCACAGCTAAATGAAATTTGGATGAAATTCTCTAATATCCTGTCCGATTGATTAGCTACGAATTGTAGGTTGGGTTAAACGCAGTGCAACCCAACACCAAAAATCAATGTTGGGTTATTCTTCGAGAAGGCTCCCCTACGTCCCTCAATCCAACCTACTAGCGCTTAATTGACGGCGTGAAATTTGGTTCAAGTAGAGACGCCCTGCCAGGGCGTCTCTACTATGCAGGACGAGGGCAATTCTTTAATCTAAAATTGTTTGACTGCAACTTGGTATAAATAAACTTTTTAATCAGCGGACGCTTTGGCAATACACTCTGCCTTGAGGACAACTAATTCATCCACCTGGAAAACTGAACACGGCTCTACAAAGGTAGACAAGGCTGGAGTCGTTCCCTGCTCTAGCTTTGCTATCGTGTCGCTTGCTATCGGCTGATACGTTTTGAACCACTTAGCCGCCACATATGTAGGAGTAAAAGCTTTTAAATCTAGAAGCCAGAAATCTATCCCATAGTTTTGAATAAAATTTTGCACCTCTGCCAAGTTCGGACTATATTGAGCGCGGATCAAGTCAATGACACGCTGACGAAATTGGCGATAGTAGCCCACATGATAGGGAATAGCATATTCCCGACCCACCAAAATCGACCGTTGAGAAAATGTGGGTAGGTTATTTACCTCCTCTGCTAGGGAGGCGATGAGAATATCTTTAGGCTGCTGGGAAAAGAACTTATACAGTTGTGCGTCGTAACCCACTACATAAAGAGTACGTGGGAATGATGAGTCGTTTATTAATTTTAAGAAGCCTGGATAAAGAAGGAGTAGCCCGCTTAACAGCACTGTTGATCCTAATGCCAATAACTGTCGTTTATCGAAGCGGGATTTTACTCGCTCACCGTAAGCGTGCAAAATAGCATCTAACATCACCGTTAGTACAATTCCAGCTGCTAGTGCTAGCACAACCCGCAAACTATGCTGGGTATATCGGCTGGGATGATGAAGCTTGAACAGCACTGCATGAGCGGCAAAAAACATACCTACAGAAACTAGCAGGATCTGAGATAAAAGTTTGACTTTGCTGCTAACCTGTCTCAGCAAAGGAAAGCGGAGTGGATAGCGCCACAGAATCGGCAAAAAGAATGCAGTGATGATATGTGGAGGTTGCAACATTCTATTTGTATGCGGCAAAATGCCACTACGCTCTGCGGTGAGCCAAAACTCTAAGGGATTGCGAACAAAAAACCTTGCTCGTCCTTCGTCCCCAAACTCTGGTAATTTCCTGGCTTCAGCCGCTGTAATAACTGAGCCAAATGATGATGCACTTTCTAAGGCATAGGGCAACATCACGAGCAGCGCCACCGCTAGTCCCGCTCCGCAGAACACGAAATCAGCACGCTTACGGGATAAACGAAGCTGCCCGCTCTTCCAGGAAAACAGCTGTAAGATGAGGATTCCGGCTGAGATGAATAAAGCTTGGGGATAAAACAGTCCCAGTAGGGCGATCGCTATTAAACAAGGTAGCAATGAGCGCCGTAACAAATAATATAAAAATGCTGTAAAAAGTGGATAGACAAAAGCTCTGGGTGTGGCAGAAATCAAATCATCCTGCAACCAAATATTTTGATTCAACAGCAAGGTGGCGATAAATCCTGCGGTTGGCACTGGCAACATCTGCATAGAGATGCCAAAACAATAGGCTGTTGTGATTAGTGCCAGCACCATTGGCAAAAGTTTATTCAGGAAAAGCGGATTGATACCCACACTTGCCATCGCTCCATAAAGAGCGGTATATCCTGATGGCGCTACCGATTGAAAATAATCAGCTATTAAATCATTAGGAAACAATTTTGGATCTAAAAACCGCAACATCCAAAATACGTGCTGCCGCGCATCATCCTGCACTACATATTCACTGCTGAAGGCTTTCTGTAGCCCCATAAGTCCAAAAATTACTGCAAAAGTCAGGCTTAAACTGAACCAAAACTTTATCTTAGGGCTGGATGTATTAGGAGTTGGAGCAGTTAAAAATTTGTGTATTCGCGTCATCAGCATGGCAACAACTAAAGCTTTCTATAAGTTTCTTTGAGCTATTTTTCCGTAGAGAATATAAACAGAGTTACGGTAAGCAATCGGCAAATCCAACTGGTGTTCAATGCGAGTTACAAAATAGTCTGCTCGGTACTTCATCATTAAGTTCTCAGCTTCGGCAACACTCAGGTGATTGTAGCCCGTGGTTAACTTATTCTCGATCTCAGATTTGTTATCCTCTTTGTTAGTAACAATCGGCCAGGGATAAAGATCGCCACTCAAGTCAGTGAGGCGCTCATACCAGCCTATAACACTCGCTTTGGTAGGGGGTACTAGCTTAAATTTGGCAATTGTTGGACGTTCTGCCAGCCAGGTAAAGTTGTCAAATTCCGCTGGTGGTGAGACTACAACGGCATTTTTCGGTGTATGACTGCGAACCCAAGTACATAAAGCTTTCCATTCCGAGTCTACCCCCTGCTGCTGACTGGGGAACTGATGCACAGCTAGTAATTGCTGTTGAAAGCGTACAGCCTGAACGCTGGAAATCAAACTCAGCAGCAGGATACAGCACACTACCAGGTTCCGCCGTCCTCTCCCTGTCCAAGTCTGTTCTAGGGCACAAGCCAACAGCAAGCAGGTGTTGAGTGGCAGCATTATGTCACCAAGTCGGAATGGATAATACTGCAAAAAACTGCCTTGGGAGTCAAAGGGGGCAACTACTAGCCCTAGGATGAAGGGAACCAAAGTCATGAGTGTAAACTCAGCTAGCCCTATACGAGCTGAGTATTGCTTAGAAAAACTTTGAGAGTGCCGCTGACGCCAAAGCCAACCCACACTAAGTGCTAGCACCAGCAGGTAAATTAGGGGCTTAAGCCACCAATTAGAAGACCAAGATAGAGGGTTGAGGTGATTAGGCGATCGCAGAAATACATACACATAAGAAGGCTTTACAGAACCTGCGGGGGTGGGTGTAAACAACTGCTCCAGCACCGTCCAAACAGCAAACCCACTTGTTGCCAGGTAAATTAAAAGAATCGACCCCAAATACCGGATATCGGCAAAATCAGTTTTGCGTCTTAACACTAACCACCCCACCACTGCCAGAAATGCCCAGCCGCCTACCAAAGCATGAAATGAGGTAGCTAAGCCTAGCATCAGCGCCATCAGGCAATAGCGACCGTCCAGCATTAACCTCACTGCTAATAGCAGCAAACCATAGGTAACTGACTTAGGCTCAAATCCTCCTACTAACCATTCGTGTGCAGCAACGCCCTGGTCAGAATCTACGTACAGAAATAAACCCACTGCTAGCAACAGCAAGGGCAAGCTGAGTCCTAGCTTCCGGCCTAAAAGTACTAATTCTGAGGACACCAGAGCGTAACACAATAGCCGTCCGATTAGGGAAGTTGCGAAAAGCCCCCAAATCACTGTTAACTTGCCATACAAAGTCAGGAACAGCAGCCGATAGCCGGGGGGTTGGTTGAGATACCAGTCTCCTGGAATCCAGTTAGGGTCAGCATATTGCTTGGCAAAGGGCAAGATATCAACTTCGTTCACTTCGCCCATATTGCCATTCAGCAGCAGCTTGAAGCTGATGAACGCCATTACTACCAAAATTTGGGGCGTTTTGCCCTGTAGAAGTGCCTTAATTTTGGTCACAGGAATGATTTTAATGCGATCGCCCTTGGCGTGTGCGTAGCACGTATCGCGGAGCGTGTTGCTTTGCAACACGCTCCGCAGGTGAGTTTTCCACCATCGCGCGATAAACTATCTTTTGCCACTTTAGTTAATTGCCAGCTTAAGGTTAATCGCTCCTGTGTAATTATTTGCGCTATTTTCGCATACTGTTAATCTTTGCCAGATATTCTCCTAGAAAAGGCAGACCCCCTATTGCCGGGAGTACATAACGCGAGGTACAAAGTAGCCCCAAAGCCGCAGCTGTGGGGGCGTTGAAATAGGGGTGGTAAAAGGCAATCAGGGCAGCATCGCGGGTACCGACACCAGCAAAGGTGAGGGGAAGCAACCCCGCCAAAATCGCCAATGGAGACAGTGCCAAGTTTGCTAGAAACGGTGCCCACGCTTTGAGGGCGAGGATAAAAAACCAAATTTGCAGTAGGTGTCCAAACCAGATAAAGATTGAGGTGCCAGTTACTTTCAATAGTTGCTCCTTATCACGCCAGAAGTAATCATGCATTTCACCCCAGGATGCCTGCAATTTTTCTAGTTTAGAGCGGAGCTTTTTCGGTAATATTGCTCTACCCATGTAAAAAAAGAACTGGGCAAACTGGCGCGAACTAAGTAGTAGTATCCCGGTTACAAGTCCGAAAACAACACTGGCAGTCATGACCCAAAAGAGCCAATCTTTACTCGGATAAAGCATTAACCCGAATGCACACCACAGCAACAGCGATAACATATCGCAGGCTTTCTCAAACACCACCAAAGATAGTGATAACGAGCCGTCTAGGTGCCCCCTTTGCTTCATAAAATAGGCTTTGGCAATATCGCCCATCTTGGATGGCAACACCATATTTAGTACACTTGCTGCCAGAATCAAGCGATTAGCTTCGCCAAATCCTAGCTTTCTCCTGTAGGGCATCAGCTGTTGCAAGCGCCAAGCTGTAACCATTGTTAGCGGTACTACCATTCCCAAACTAATTGCCATCCACCACGGGTCGCAATTCTGAAATACTTGCCATAGCTTGGTAACATCAATTTTCCAGTAAATGATTACCAAGATAATCAGGCTTACAGCTATAGATATCAGCCGTTTCATTTTAAATATTTCGCTTTAGTTTCAACAATTCCCCAGGAGCAAGGTTTTTGATTTTATCAGTTAAGTCTAGCCAAGACTGTAATTGACCAATTTGGAAAGTGCGACTCATGACTACATAAATCGAGGTTTGGTCGCCGCCAATGCCTGCACTAATAACTTGATTCCAGGATTTTGCTTGCAGTTCGTCTGTAAGGTGCCACTGCCCGTTTTCCCACCACAGGCGACGATGAAAGTAGAAGGGGGCTTTTTTCTTACCTGTAATGAGCATTTTTTGTAATAGCTTCCGAATCAAGTTAGGAAAGAAGCGCCCGAATATGAGCATGACAACTCGGAGAATCAGTAAATTTATTGGTGTCATCTGCTTTTGTTTTGCCCAACCCAGTTGACCTCGGATAGAAATTTCGTTTTCGCTCACATTAGTTAAATAAGAATCAATTAGATGACCGACGGCATTTTTAACTTTATTACCTGCAATTACTTGGAGTGAAAACTGCGTATCTGAAGCAACAAGCTGGTTAGCGCGAAATAGTTTGAATACTCCACCTTTATTAAGTGCCAAATAAAGTTCGCTGTCTTCACGTCGGTCAATTAATATTTGGGCTTCTTTTAACCAAATACGACCAGTTGAACGCAGCATGGGCGAGGGACGTTCGGTAATAAAGTCGCGCCAAGCTAGTAAATAGTTCCAAGTATGGTGACCAATTATATGGTCGTCGGCGTAGCAAGGGGCTAAATTATTTGCTAGCCCAACCAAAAAGCGATCGTTAATGGAAAGCGCTTCTGGCATCCATTGCCCGACTAATTCAAAACCGTGGGGAAAAAAGTTATAAGTATTACGGCTAGTATATTCTCCTCCGTAAGATCCGTCTGGATGTACAAATTGGGCGGCTAAATCTACGGCTTTAGCGATCGCATCCTTTAATCTGATATCGGGTAGCAACTGATAAATCCGCGCCAGACAGGAAATAGTCAGTGTATGATAACCCGGATCGCAGCCCTCGTATTCCTGAAACCACCCCTCTGAGCTTTGCCAAGACAAAACTCGCTCTAAACGTTGCACCTTTGACCGATCCCATTTTGAGGTCTGCAATAGTCGTGAAAGCAGTTCCAGACACAGTACAATCAAAGCTTGGTGGTTGGTGAGCCGTCCACTTTCATTGTGATGTGCTAGCCAGTCCGCCCGCTTTTCAAAGAAACGCAAAGCAACTGTATTATTTAGCCCTAACAGGGTATAACTTTCAATGCAGGCTAGGAGGGAAAAAGCTGCTGCTCCTCCAGCTCGTTCATAAGGAAAGTAATCGTCACAAGAGCCGTCTGCATGGGCACTTTTAGCGGCGTAAAGAATACCAGCTTCCACCCACTGACGAATCGCAGGCTGGTTATAGAAAGGGTTATTTGCTGTATTGGTATCGTAAGCCAAGGCTAGGGGCCAAACAAACTCCTGGGCCATGCCACTAGGAAAATCGATAATCTTGTAGTGCCAGAAGTTGCGGTCAAAACAGCCATATGTAGGGCTGTGGGGATTGCGATCCAGCAGGGTGAGGAGTTTGGGAATTTGGGCGATCGCTTCTTTGGCAAACAAATCTCTACTCATGAACAGAAAAATCTATACAGCCTCCTAAAAACAATATCAGACCCCCGAACGACGCATCCGTAGCTGTATATCCTCCAGTAGCTTGCGATTTACAGCCATGAGATCTGCAACCAAACCAAACATCCATAATTGAAAGCCAATCAAAATCAAAATAGCCGCCAGAATTAAACTAGGCACATGAGCTTTTTCAGTACCGCCCCAAAATAGCACTAGCCAGCGCACGCCCAGCAGAAACCCAGCTGTTAACGGCAGACTCCCCAGAATCGTGAAGAACCGGAGAGGCTGATAAGTCATAAAAATGCGTAAAATTGTAAAAATTGAACGCTGGATATAAGAGGGAATACTTTTGAGCAAGCGCGAAGGCCGTAAATATCCATTGGTTCTAATTGGCACAGATGCGATCGCCATTCCCTTTTGCCCAGCCTGAATAATCATTTCTAAGGTATATGTATATTCATTAAAGACATTCAGTTGCATTGCCGCCTCACGGCTAATGGCGCGAAAGCCGCTTGGGGCATCGGGAATGTTTGTATTACTGGCTATACGGACAATCCAGCTACCCAGTTTTTGCAGAAACTTTTTGGTAGGGGAAAAGTGTTTAATTTGTTTAATAGGTCGTGCCCCTATGACTATTTCAGCTTCGCCCAATAAAATTGGTTCAATTAGCTTGGGGATATCATCAGCACAATACTGGTTATCTGCATCCGTGTTAACAATGATATCTGCCCCAGCCTTAAGACCGGCTTCTATCCCAGCCATAAAAGCTTTGGCAAGACCCTGATTTGGGTGGAGATTGACTATATGATCGACTTTATATGACTGAGCAACTTCAACCGTGCGATCGGTACTTCCATCATTGATAATCAGCCATTCTATACTGCTGATACCAGGAAGGCTGCGAGGAAGTGCAGAAAGTGTAATCCCAAGAGTCGCTTCCTCGTTATAGCAAGGAATTTGAATAATCAGCTTAGACATGGCTAGATGTTTTTAGAGCGAGGTAATGCCTTGTATGTTAATGAGAACACTGTACCGATAAAAAACCATTTTACCGATGTCCTGCTAAAAACTCGTTCCGGTAAGGTTAGGCGGCGGTTATGGCGATCGCTTGCTTCTGACCAAGAGGTTGCTGGTGATATAGCAATTAGCAGTTAGCTTTTAGCAATTAGCTTTGAGTAGTTCCCAGTGAGAGCAGCACTTCTGGGCGCATAGGTTTGAGGTCTATTGTCACTCTTCCATTATGGTGACTGCTATACATCTGTAAAACAAGCTAAATTAGTGTAATGGAAGGAAACTTAAACTTTCAGGGCTGGAGGTTCTCCTAGCACAGGTTCCTTTATGTTTATAAAGTACAGAATAGCTATTTATAGCTATCTTATTTTGCAGATATTAATATATAGGATAAAAGTAGCTTTAAACCCTTATTTATTGATATTAATAAGAAAATTAACGTGTAGCGCATTATTATATATTTCTGCGTGAAACTATCCATAATCACCACTATTGCACGCATAAATTTATTTTAATGCCTACTGTTTACGGGGAAACTGAGGCATTAAAAATAATTGCTCCTAAAACAGTACAACCTGGGTACTGTATATGTACTCAGAGTTAATCATTTTAAATATAAATAGTATAAATACTAATGACTATATAAATATCTAAATTTTATACAAAATATAAGTAATTTTATATCTCCCTAAATTAATTTAGTGAGTGTGCCCCCTAACGCTGCCTTCTTTAAAGTTTTTATTGATTTTTGTTATTTTATAACTACTAGCCAGCGATCGCAATCGCTGGCTGAGTGTATATTTAGATTGCTTACTTCACAATGCCAGAATGACCTGGGATGTCTGCCATCGGTTCAAACCGACCTCCTAAATACTTAGCTAAAAACTCCTCTGCTATGGCGAAGAAGTGCAGCCGATTTTCTGGACGTGCGAAACCGTGGCCTTCGTCAGTGTAAAGGGCGTATTCCACAGGCTTACCAGCCTTTTGCATCGCTTCGACAATTTGTTCGCTTTCTGCCTGCTTAACTCGCGGATCGTTGGCACCTTGCCCAATCAACAAAGGTTTGGCAATGCGGTCAGCATAAAATAAGGGCGATCGCGATTTGAGAAATTCCTCTTCCTTTTCTAAATCACCCAGACGATGAGCAAACATCGCTTTCATTGGTGCCCAGTAAGGAGGGATACTTTGCATCAGCGTAACTAAATTGCTGGGGCCAACAATATCCACACCCGCAGCAAACACATCAGGCGTAAAGGTTAGCCCCACCAGGGTGGCATAACCACCGTAAGATCCGCCCATGATGGCAATCTTTTTCGGATCAGCAATACCTTGTTGCACCAGCCAGTTTACGGCATCAATCAGGTCATCGTGCATCTTCGCCGCCCACTCCCGATTGCCAGCGTTGAGGAAATCTTTGCCGTAACCAGTAGAACCGCGAAAGTTCACTTGCAAGACTGCATAACCACGGTTTGCTAACCATTGCACAAGAGGGCTATAGCCCCAAGTATCTCGCGCCCAAGGGCCGCCGTGGACTAAGAGTACCGCTGGTAAGTTCTTCGCCGGGATACCCACAGGAGTAGTTAGATAACCGTGAATAGTCAGCCCATCCCCTGCTTGGTAGGAAATTGGTTGCATCGACGCTAGCGGCAATTCTTCCAGTTGGGGTTGGTTGCTAAATAGCAAGGTACTGGTCTTAGACTCTCGGTTATAAGCGTAGTAGTAGACAGGGCCATTGTCAGTTAGGTAAGCCACCAGCCAGTTGTTGTCAGCTAAGTCGCGGCTGCTGATTCTGAACTCACCGGGACGAACTTTAGCGATCGCTTCAAAATCAGCCGCTATACTTTGGTCAAGTATCTGCCACTCCTGTTTGTCCCGGTCAAAGGAAACTGCCTGGATGAATCGCTTAACAGGGTGCATGAGTATCCCGCCAACGTCATACTGGGAATCTTCAGCTATGACCTTTTCCTCACGGGTAGTTAAGTCCAGGGCAATTAGGCGCTGGGCGTTAGCATCATGACTGCCGACTATATAAAGTGTTTTACCATCTTCCGAGAAGCTAACCGCATAGCCCCCATCATCCGGCCCCCAGTGGCGGAGGATATCCCACTGTTTATCTGTTGCTTCCCTGAGTAATAAATCGGAACCTCCATCAGGGGTAGCTGCGATTGCACCCTTCACCTGAAACTGAGCATCAGCTGTCCAAGCAACTACATTCCCAGGATTCTCCGTATCAAACTCAACCGCACCATTTTTCAAGTTAATACGATAAACGTCGAACTTTGATAAGTCTTTCAGGTTTAACCCCACTAAAACCTCATCTGGAAAGTTCGGGTCGAGATCCACTGGCTGTGCTTTCACCCCTTGGAATGGTGTCAAGTCACGGACAATATTTGACTGGATGTTAACCGAGTATAAGTGAAAGTTCTCATCGCCGTCTGAGTCTTGCAAATAAATTAGTTGTTCGCCGTCATACGTCCAAAAGTAGATGCGGATGCCGCGCTTTTTATCAGCAGTTAGCTGTCGGTCGTCTTCCTGTCCAACTGTACGCAGCCACACCTGCAAAACATTATTTTCGTCTGGTGCAATGTACGCTAGGTACTTCCCATCCGGCGACAGTTGCGGGTTCGCTCGTTCTGGGTTGCCAAAAAGAATCTCGCGCTCAATTAGCGGCGGTAGTTCGGTAACTAATTGCTCGACGGTTGAAGACTGCATTTTTATCTCCTATGCTTGTCTCCCTTATTCTTACTTAGAGCGTGGAAATAGCTACTCCTCCGATATAGTGAATTCAGAGCGTTTCAAAAAGCGATTAGTTTTTAGCTATTAGCTTAAACACCACTACTTCATGTTATCAACAATAAAATTTAATGCTTGATTTTTTGCTTACCATAATTTCTAATTGCTTTTCTTATTAATAACCTCATGCAAGGTTTTTAACAATTGATCTGTAGTATATGGTTTATGCAAAAATGTTTTGACGCCAAGGCGAGCAACATCAGTAACTTTATCAGTGAATGTGAACCCGCTGGCAGCAACGATTTTTACTTTCTGGTTCATTTTTTGCATCATGCGAATAGCTGTTGAACCATCCATAGACGGCATCATCATATCTATTAACACCACACTAATTTCTTCTTTGTGCTGTGCGTACAGCGCCAGTGCTTCAATCCCATCACTGGCGGTTATCACCCGATAGTTAGATATTTCCAGAGAGGTTTTTGTTACTTCACAAATTGAGGCTTCGTCATCAACAACAAGAATTAATTCTCCGCGTCCAATAAATTTTTCGCAGGAATTATCTGTTACTTGGTGTGTTTCCAGTGTTTTCGTTGCTGGCAAGTAGACCTTAAACTGTGTGCCTTTTTCTACTTCACTGTAAACATTTATAAAACCACCGTGGCTTTTGATAATACCAATAACCGTTGAAAGACCAAGCCCGGTACCTTTACCGACATCTTTAGTTGTAAAAAATGGCTCAAATATTCTATCTAATATTTCAGGTGGAATGCCTATCCCAGTATCAGAGATAGTAATAACAATGTAAGGGCCAACTTTAGCCTCTGGATTTATCCGCACATAGTGTTCATCAATAACAAAATTTTCAGCAGATATATTCAAAGTACCGCCATCTGGCATGGCATCACGAGCATTGACGCACAGATTCATTAGCACCTGATGCAGTTGTGTAGCATCTCCAGATACAGTCCAAAGCTCCCTTGTCTGTACATCAATACGAATATCTATGTATTTGGGAAAAGTTTTAGATGCAATTTTTTTAATTTCTGTAATTAGGTGTCCTACTTGAATATTGGCACGCTCACCTTCTATTCCTCGCGCAAACGACAGCACTTGCCTGATCAAATCAGCGCCGCGTTTAACATTTGTTTCCATGATTGAAAGTAGCTGTTGGCTTTGTTCATCATCTAGTTTTAGCTCTAAAAGTTGAACTGCCATCATAATTGGAGCCAGCACATTGTTCAAGTCATGGGCGATACCGCCAGCGAGCGTTCCTAGACTTTCCATGCGCTGGGCACGGAGAAATTGCACTTCGAGTTTTTTCTTCTCTGTGATATCTGTATTGACAATTAAAATTGATTTAGATTTTCCCTGGCGATCGCGCACTAGCGTCCAGCGGCTTTCGACAATAATTTTCTTTCCTTTTTTAGTAACTTGATTTAATTCCCCCTGCCACTCGCCTTCTTGGGTAAGAATTTTCAGGTTTTTGTGAAATTGAGGTAAAGTCTCCCTGGAAAAAAGCTCCAATGCGCTGTTGCCAATCATTTCATCCGCCTTCCAGCCGTACAGACGTTCAGCACTTTTATTCCAAAATAAAACTTGGTTTTCCAGGTCTTGAACGAAAATAGCATCTGTGGCAATATCCAGCAGGGCAGCTTGTTCGCTAATTTTCTGTTCTGAACACTTGCGCTCCGTAATATCCATGTCTACACCAGCCAGAAGCACTGTTGAACCGGCTTGATCGTAAAAAACTCGACCTTTTTTTGCCACCCAGCGAATAGTACTGTCTGGCTGGAGAACGCGCACTTCCATATTTATGTCGTAATCTGCTTCTTGCTCTATAGCAGAGACTACTGCTTGTCTGACCAATTGTTGGTCTTCGGGATGAACATTTCTGAGGAAGGCTTCATAGGAAGCGGATTCGTTAGCTGAGCCGCTTGGGATATGCCAATCCCAGCTGCTCATGTGAGCAGCATCCAAGGCGCATCTCAGTTGCTCCTCGCTCACCAGCGCCCGCTGAGTCTGCTGTTTTAATTCTTTGGTTGCCTGACTTTCTTGGAGAAGACGACGCACCCGTTGCCGCAGTACTCCCCAATGTATGGGCTTAGTAATGTAATCGATCGCCCCTGCCTCAAAAGCTCGATCCACCGACTCTTGATCCTCAAGAGCCGTGATCATCAATACAGGTATGCGTTCTTCTTCGGGAAATGTATGCAATAAATGGCAAAAAGTAAAGCCATCCATCACCGGCATCATGGCATCGAGCAGAACAATATCTGGATGTAGGCTTGTGAAAGCAGCTAAAGCCTGCTCTCCGTCATTCGCTTCTGCGACTCGGTATCCGGCTTGTTCCATTGCCAGACGTTGCTGAATCCGCATGAATTTATCGTCGTCTACAACCAGGACGAGAGGAGAATGTTTCTCTGACTCGGTGATGTTCATGAATGACCCTTACGACGTTCTATTTGCAGAGCAGTTTTGACTTTTTCATATTCAGCTTGAAGCTGTGGTAATTTGTTTAATCCACTTTCAGTATCCCCATTCCGAGCCGTTACTTCTAGCTCTTTGCAGAAATGGGATAAGGTTATAGCACCCAGCGTGGCACTGCTTGACTTGAGCGTGTGGGCGGCCTGCCGCAACTGCGGCGCATTTCCTTGAGCAACTGCTGTGGCGATCGCACTTACTAGTTGTGGAGCATCTTCCAAATAACAATCGATCATCTCAGCCAAAACTTCATCAGCATTTTCACCCACCATTTGCCGGAATGATTTCAGCACCTTGGCATCAACTCCAGTGCTTGATTCTGGTTGCTGAGTGAGCGGCTGATTAGTGATTGGTGAAGCATTAAATTCTCCCTTGCTCCCCCTACGCCCCAGCTCCCCTGCTCCCCCTGCTCCCCCTGCTCCTCTGCTCCCTACCTTGGGCTGACACTTGCTCAGAGCTTCAACTAATGCATCTACCCGAATAGGCTTGCTAACATAATCGTCCATGCCTGCCTTCAGGCACTCTTCCTTGTCGCCCTGCATCGCATTGGCTGTCATGGCAATAATCCGTGGGCGTTCGGTGGGCAACCATTCAGAGCATATGCGGCGAGTCGCTGCTAATCCATCCATTTCCGGCATCTGCATATCCATCAGTACCACGTCATAATACTGGTGGTGTAGAGCTGCTAATGCTTCCAGTCCATTGTTAGCCACATCTGCTTGATAGCCCATCCGTTTGAGTATGTGTAAGGCTACTTTCTGATTCACTACATTGTCTTCAGCTAATAAAATCCGCAGTGGTAACTCTTCTGCTAAGTGGGGGTTTATCTGAGTTGTGCTGCTGCGGGAAGGTTTCACCTGAATAGGTTGCTTACCCAAGATATGGAGCAAGATATTGTAAAGATGAGATTGTTTAATAGGTTTGCTTAAGAATGCCGCGAAATCTACTGGAGCATAGTTACTTGTTTCCGGCTTACCTATAGAGGTCAACATGATTAAAGGCAATTTCTGATAGCTAGGCAGCTTGCGAATTTCTGCACCTAAAGTCAGCCCATCCATTTTCGGCATCTGCATATCCAAAATTGCCATATCAAAGGCTTCACCTTGACGAAGCCAATCAAGGGCTTCAAAGCCGGATTCAGCCGCACGAGTGAGCATTCCCCACGATTGGGCTTGCAGCGTCAAAATCTGCCTGTTTGTAGCATTATCATCCACAATTAGCAGCCGTTTTCCATCTAACTGAGGTTGGAAACTTCGAGATTCTATTTGGGATGCATTAGGATCTGATTCAGCAACTATAGTGAAGTAAAAAGTTGAACCATGACTTTGTAAGTGCGGGTTGAAAATACGCGGCGCTTCCCACTTAGGAGGAGGATTACCAGCAATAGCTCCCCCACTCTCCACCCACATACGACCGCTCATCATTTCGCTGAGCTGCTTGCTGATTGCTAGACCCAAACCAGTCCCACCATATTGGCGAGTAGTGGAAGAATCGACTTGGCTGAAAGATTTAAACAGGCGGTTCATCCGGTCTTGAGGAATACCTATGCCTGAGTCCTTAACAGCGAATTGAATTTCGTATTGTTTTTGGTGAGTAGATTTTTCCGATTGTTCGTCTCCGCTAACAGTACTTGCTGGCAGCTTCTGGGCTGTCACCGATACCACTACTTCCCCTTTTTCTGTGAACTTGAGCGCATTACTGAGTAAATTAACTAAAATTTGCCGTATACGAGTACTATCTCCTACTATTACGCTTGGAGTTTTAGGAGGCATTAAGTAAGCTAGCTCAATGCCTTTTTCCGATGCTTTAGAAGCTAGTAAATCTATAGATTCTTCAATACAAGTTATTAAATTAAATGAATGCTTTTCTAGCTCTAGCTTGCCTGACTCAATTTTTGACAAATCAAGAATATCATTAATTATTGTTAATAAAGCTTCGCTACTATTCTGCGTAGTTTCGACAAAATCCCGCTGTAACAAAGTTAATTCTGTATTCAGTAGCAGCCCAGTCATGCCGATGATGGCATTCATGGGAGTGCGAATTTCGTGACTCATATTAGCCAAGAATTGACTCTTGATGCGAGTCGCTTCTTCAGCCGCTGCTTTTGCTTTTTCTAGTTCTTGATTTGTCTGGGATAATTCCTCGGTGCGCTCGAATAACGCTTTTTGGGCGAAATACCGCTCAGTAATATCATCGAATAACCAAAGGCGACCGGGGACATCGCGTACAGTCGTAGTTGTGCTAGAAACACTAAAGACTTTTGGCTGTGGCTTACTAAAAACCCAGTTCCAGTTGCGAATTTCTGCATTAGGTTGGGAGAATAATTTTGTCCCCTGTTCTACAATTTCTTGTTGATTTTCAGCACTGGCGCGTAGCATTGCCATTGCCTGGGCAATTAACGCTGGCTCTACAAGTCCCGGTGGCAACCTAAGTGCAAAAGCGGCAGCTTGATTGATCCAGCCTTGTTCGCCACTTTCATCAACAAACACCACGCCTTGATCGATTGTCTCTAACATGGCACTGAAGCGTGCCTGTAGTTTATCGAGGTTTAAAGTAGTGTCGCTGAACTGCAACAGGGTACGCAGTTCCCCAAGCAGTGACTCGATAAACTGCCGCAGGTATGATGATATGCGAGTTTGGCTATGCCAAATCAGCAGGATTGCGCCTTGTCCCTGGGAACTTTCAGAAGGTTGCAGCGGTAGCACGGCAAGGGATTTAGTCCCTTTGGCTAGCAAGACATGGGAAGCACGGGGAGTAGAGGGGTAGTCTTCGTAGTAGAGGCAACGGTTTTGAGCCAGTGCCTCTGCAAAGAGTTTAGGAGTTGTTAGTTTATCTGGCAGAGCATTTTGGGGGAGGGACACCAATGCTTCAGCCGTGACATCGTCGAGTTGACGCAAAGCGATCGCGGCATCAGCACAAGTAAAGTCATGCAGTAAGCTAAGTGCTTGAGCGAGGACAGTATCAGGTGTTCTCGCTGTGTCCGCCTCCGTGAGGCTAGCCAGCACCGATTGAGAAGCCAACCGCCACTCAACGCCCAGCAAAAAATTGCGTACCAAATTGCCTAACACTGCTACGCCGCCCAGTTCAAGCGACTGATTAATTAGCCGCCAATCCCCATGCAGTAGCCCTATTGGGAATGTGCAAAGTCCCAACAATGGTGCTACTAACTTACCTGGGGCGGGAAATTTTATGGAAAACGTCAACAGCACCAAGGCTAATATATGCAGAGGTGCCCACCTATCCAGTATGCCCAGCCCGACGAGGAAAAGCGTTAGCCCTAGCAATAGGGGTTCAAACGTCGGCAGTCTGCCAGGATGATCAAGTGGCAACCATGAACGTAGACGATTCAGGATTAAGTGGCAATACATTGGGCAATCGCACTCGTTACCACGTCGGGCGCACTCAGATGAGGTACGTGTCCTTTGGCCGGGATGGGAATAAGTTGACTATGAGGGATCTTCACTTGCATATACTCACCTACCTGAGGCGGCACAGCAATATCATCAGTTGTCTGTAGAATTACTGTGGGCACATTTAGGCGTGGTAACTCCGCTCTGTGGTCGGACTGAAAAATCACCTTTGCAACAGCTTGGGCAATGTCGGGACGAATAGCTGAAAGCGTACTTGCAAACTCGGTGGCTACTTCAGGTTTATCCGGGTTGGCAATTACCAGGGGGGCAAAGCCAGTCGCCCAAGCGTAGTAGTTAGTTGACATAGCTGTGTAGAGTGCATCAAGGTCAGACTGCTCAAAACCGCCGTAATATCCGACATCGTTATCGTTGAGATAACGGGGGGAGGCACCGAGAAAGATCAATTGGCTGAAACAATCAGGCTCGACTAATGCCGCTAGCAGGCTAACCATGCCACTAACAGAGTGACCAACTAAGATACTTTTGCTTAATTTTAACTCGTAGCACAGATCCAGCAAATCCTCTGCATAGCTGTAGATGCTGCTGTAGCGACGCGGGCTATAGGCAGAAAAATCCGACTTCCCCGCTCCAACATGGTCAAATAGTACAATGCGAAAATTGGGCGCAAATGCGGCTACTTGATGCCGCCAAGCTGTCTGATCTGAGCCGAAGCCGTGGGCAAATATAATCGTCTGACTGCCCTCGCCCAACACTTTTACATTATTACGCTCTATGATGCTAGTCGCCATACGTCGGCACTCCACCACCTAAATAAAAAACAAAACTGAAAAGCTGACTTAAAAAGTATTAACTACTATAGTTCTCTACTATAGTTCCCAAGAGTGAGGGAGAGCATCAACGAATTAGTTTCTTGCCTCTAGGAGGCAATAGCACTTTATTAATATAAACAAAGTGTAAAAAATAAGAATAGAAGCTAATCAAATTGTAAATTTTAGGTAATTTATGCAGTTGCGACCGAATCACCGTACTAAGTTAGATGACACCGACGACACCCTGTTCTATTCTTCTCCACGTTTTGTCACCCATGTAGATGAGGGCTTCATTCAACAGCTGAGTGACCTATATCGCGATCGCCTCAAGCCCGATACCCGCATCTTCGATATGATGAGCAGCTGGGTATCGCATCTTCCAGAAGAGATAAAATTTGCTCATGTAGAAGGTCACGGCCTTAATAAAGAGGAATTAGCGCGTAACCCTCGACTCAACCATTACTTTATCCAGAATCTCAACGAAAACCCCAAGTTACCTCTGCCAGATGCAGATTTTGATGCTGTCCTAAATACTGTTTCAGTACAATACTTGCAATACCCAGAGGCGATATTTTCCGAGATTTACCGCATCCTCAAACCCGGTGGTGTTGCAATTATTAGCTTTTCTAACCGGATGTTCTATCAAAAGGCAATTCAGGCATGGCGGGATGGTTCCGAAGCCAGCCGCGTAGATCTGGTGAAAAGTTACTTCGAGTCAGTACCCGGATTTAGCCCACCGGAAATTATTGCCCAGACATCTACTGCTCCGAGTTTCCTACAGTGGTTCGGTGCTGGTGGTGGCGATCCTTTCTACGCTGCGATCGCCTATCGTCAGTAAGAACCTATCCGAAAAGTGGTTTGAAGATTTTTTTAACCACAGATAAACACAGATACCAGCGTCAAACCGATCAAACCTTTCGGAGGGGGCTTGGGGGACGCGACCGTCCCCCAATGGGGGGTTTGGGGGGTCTGCCCCCCAAATCTGGGTTTTAAAGGAAGTAAATGTGGGTAATGACAAGCCTTTTTATGTGGGGCTAGAGGGGATCAAGGTTTTAGACTTTTGGTGGGTAAGCCTTGTACTTATTAGCTGACGCCACAATCTCCCACCTACAGCAATCGGCGTGGACTATACAACTCCACTCCGCTAACGCCTAAAACTTTTAAACCTTTGTGAGTCGCTTAGAAATTTGATTAGCCAACCCGCTGACAATTGCGCCTAGCATCAAAAGACCAATCGCTGGGGTAAATAATGGCTGCCAAAGTTTATACCAAATATCCAGACCCAGGGGAATTCCCGCATATCGACCGAAAACTGCGATCGCTAGCCAAAAAAAGCCCAACAATACTAAAAATAAATCTGCCATTAAAAATAGATTCAGCCAACTTAGTAGTCGCTCTTTCATTTTTTGTTTTGGTATTTTATCACAAAAATTTCAAAACGTGTGTTAAGAATCTTACCGAATGCTTTAATTTATGTCAATATTTTGTGACTTTCAGTTCCGTAGGATCTATCCTCAAAAGTAACACCTTACAGCAGGCATAACGTCAGGGTGCGATATCGCCTCTAATATAGCAGTGATGTCGCCTCCGATGCACCATGCGACTAAATTTACTGCATTTGAATTACACATTTTAAAAGGAGATGTACTGTCATGGCACAGGAAAGCGCCGCCCGATTCTTTAACGCCGTAAAACAAGACCAAGCATTAAAGCAAAAACTCAAAGCAACAACAGATCCAGAAAGTTTTGTCCAGATTGCTGCACAACGCGGCTATAACTTTACAACTGAAGAACTACAGGCTCAGATAGCTAAATTGTCAGCGGAAGAGATGGCGGCTGTAATCAATCCGGGTGTGGGACCTCGGCGGCACATTGTGCCTAGGTAAGGAGAATAAAAGTGTTGAGAGTTGAGTTAATATTTCTTACTTCAAAACTCAAGACTTTTCATCAATCTCAGCGAGAATCTTTTCGGATTGAGTACAGAGGGATTCGTGGCAGTGACCGTTGCTAGCGATGAGGCAACCCCATTGGTTGACATCACCGTGGTTGTACTTTAATGGGCTAGCATCCGCATGGGTAAATTGCCCACCAGCTTCGGTGAGGATTAATTCCGGTGCTGCCATGTCCCAATCTTTAGCTGCGGACTTCCCGGAAAGGGAGATATAAACGTCTGCTTTTTGCTCTACAAGAGTGGCAATTTTACAACCTACGCTGCCGACATAGTGTTTGCTCTGGGTCGGTAACTGTTGCAACAAATCGTTAAAGCGTTGATCTCGGTGGGTACGACTAACCACTAGGATCAAATCTTCAATGGTGTTGCGCTCCGACACCCGCATCGCGGTGGTGGTGCCCTGACGGGTTTCCATAAAGGTACCGCCGCCTTTGATGGCGTAATATAACTTCTCTGCTTCCGGCCAGGCAACAACTGCCAGCACTGGTCGTTTTTCGTGTACTAAGGCAATGTGAACAGCATATTCGCCAGTTTTGTCTATAAAGTCTCGCGTTCCATCCAGGGGGTCAATGATCCAAACCCAAGGCTGGGAAAGGGGTGCTGCATTCTGGGCTTGATATGTTTCTTCGGTTAGATAACCAAAGTCTTCGCCACCTAAAGACGCCCGTAGTTTTTCTAGTATGTAACGGTTGACAGCTATATCTGCCGCAGTAACAGGTCCACCGACCTTTTCTTCTATTTCCAGGTTGCCTGTGCTGGGTTCACCGCGATAGAAAGACCGGAGAATGTCTGAAGCTCCCCAGCCAATGGAACGAGCGATCGCCAAAATATCTTCTAACCCTTCGTACCGATCTGCGCCCAAAAATTTTAATTCCGTCACCCTATAATTCCTCTACTTGTAAAAACTTAGTTGAGGCTATCCAGTAGCGACGACAACTCCATAGCAAAGCAGTGCCTACTGCGATATAAATTAAACCCCGTACTTCAAAGCTGACACCTGCGACTCGCAATACTATCCCAATTCCCATCATCGCTAAAATTAAAGCAATGGTTTTAGCTCCAAACATTTGAAACACGCTTTTCAGGGGGTTGGGTTCGTTAAGAGTTTCTACCCGGTCAATTACCCGATTAGCGGTGCGGTCGAGAATTAGTTTACCTTTGATGAGACCAACGCTAAGAGCGATCGCGCCCCACCCTAAATGTCGCCCATCCACAAACCCCAGGTAGGGGAAATGAAACCAAAACACCAAACCCATGCTCAAAAGGCCAGTGCCAACTAGCATCCAGAGAACAGCCGCGATCCAAAGATGTTGTCTGGGAGTCAAACCGCTTTTTAAGTCTGTTGTTTCCATACGCAAAATCTCCGGGGACTCCGCTGATTTTATCAGCACTTGACCGGAAATAGGGAGTTTAAGCTCATCCCCCGGCTGAATTAGGGGATATTTTGCGTCAACATATCACCAGCCTTTTATATTTACCTTTATTTTCACTCACATATTTAGAGCTTATTTAACTACTGAAATTTTTTGTTCCGCCAGCTAAAAATGTAGAGAAGCATCAGCATAATATAATTGCATGGGGTGAAAGCTAAGCGTTAGTATCAAGATATGTCTAATTTATCGAGTCTCTCACAATTGCCGACGCCCGCCGAAACTTTTCACGTCGATGCCTTATCAGTGCTTCTCTACAACTCTGAAGCGGAAATGGTTCAGGGTGTGGCGCTGGAGGCACAAAACTATTTGCAGAAAAAAATTGCCCAACAAGGTGCTGCTGCGGTAATTTTGGCGACAGGTAATTCCCAAATCCAGTTTCTCGAAGCTTTGATTGCCTTGGGGGGTGTGGATTGGTCGAAAATTACCCTTTTCCATCTTGACGAGTATATGGGAATTGATGCTAACCATGCCGCTAGTTTTCGCCGCTATCTGCGCGAACGGGTAGAGAAGCTAACCCGACCCAGAGTGTTTCACTACATAGAAGGCGACGCCATGCAACCGTTAGATGAATGCGATCGCTACACGAAGCTATTAGAGGCACAACCAATTGACCTTTGTTGCCTTGGAGTTGGAGAAAACGGACACTTAGCTTTTAACGATCCGCCAGTAGCTGCTTTTGACGATCCTCATAGTGTGAAACTGGTAAAGCTAGATCCGGTGACGCGCCAGCAACAGGTGAGCGAAGGGCATTTCCCCACATTAGAAGCTGTGCCCCAATATGCTTTTACGCTAACTCTCCCAATGATTTGTGCCGCTAAGAAAATAATCTGCCTTGCACCAGAAAAACGCAAAGCGTCTGCGGTGAAGAAAATGTTGCAAGAGCCAATTAACACCACAATTCCGGCTTCAGTACTGCGAACGAAAGCTCAGGCAACGTTATTTCTGGATACTGATTCGGCGAGTTTGTTAGTGACGCAAGAGAGACGAACGAGCGAGGTACAACAAACTCGATAGCTCACGGCTGAGGGGCGATCGCCTGCGAAAGCAAAGATAAATAAATCTCTCTATCATCAATATTACAGCTTTTATTTTGTAACACACCTGGAGAAGACAATGACACGAATACTCACAATTGTTCAGAAGCAAAGAATTCAAATTTTGTGGAATGAAGGTCACTCAGTCGGTAATATTGCCGCGCGGCTTAATTTGCCAATGAAAAAGGTACGGCTAATTATTTGGCCTCTCGCATAGGCTGATATATAACCGCTATTTTTATATAAAACGCTGTAAAACTTACTTTTTTAAAGCGTACAATTTAAGGCTGTTTGTTTGAGGAACGGAAATAAGCTGCTATGCATTTAATGGGTATAATCTACAGAGCTATTATCTGTGTTTATCTGTGGTTAAAAATATCTTAAAACCACTTTTCGCATAGGTTCTTAGTAGATATTGCCGCAACATCTGCTGGGGATATTCTCCCGTTTTTTGAGCTATCGCCAGTAGGGACGACCTTGCCAAAAGATCCCAACAAGGATACCCATCAACTGAGTTTGATCCAAATCCACCAGAATAGGTTGTACAGGCAATAGTGACTTTACCAAAAGCAGAAGGGCTAAACAGGGAACTAACGCCCACAAGCTACCGTTATTAATTATTACTCGTTTATACAACCGCTCAAGTAAGTAAACCGCTAGTACCCCTACACCAAAGGCTACAGCAACATTCACCAATAGCCCTAACGGGCGTGCATAGAGAATAGATAGCGCCTGACGGATTAAGTTAGATTGTGCGTATCCTAACCCTAGTATGAATTCTAGGGCTACGACAATAAGAGTAGCGATCGCGGCAACTTCGAGGAGCGATCGCCAAGGCAGATATTTTAAGCTACGCAGAGGATCTGTCATGTTGCAAGCAGTTGTGAGATTGCTTTGATTCTATCTTGATACCAATTCTTTGTAACGATGTACTTAATTGCCCTGTATCCTCAAGGATGGGGCGATCGCATATATCACGCTATCGCTTCAGTAAATTTCACTCTTGCGACAAATATAGTAATTAACGTCATTGGGCTTGAACGCTAGCAAAATATCCGTTAACGGATTAGGTTCACCAACACTCCTAGAGTAAGACTAGCCCAGGAGCGATCAGCCGTAAGCACAGGCAGCCCTAAACGCTTCCCTAAAGCTAGGCAAGCTCTGTCTCCAAAAGAGAGTCCAACAGTTTTAGTTAAGGGACGAGATTGGGCAATTACTAAAGCATCTTCTTCCGTTAGTGGAAGTATTTGCAGATTATTTCCTAATAGTCCCTCGTTCTCAAGTTGCAAAGCTAAAGCTTCAGGGTTTTCTCCTATATCAGCAACTTTAGAGAGTACCTCAGCCCAGTTGACAATGCTGATATAGGTTCCTTCAATAAGGGCATTTTCTACAACTATTGCCCCTACTTCGTCATTTAAATAAGCCAAAAGTGCAGAGGCATCTAGAATGAAGCTACTCACTAGCAGCTTCCTTTCGACGTTCCTGAATCAGCTCATCAACCAGATTGCGGTCGGGTGCTGAGCCTTTAAGGACGCCCCGCAACTTACTGACTTGCTCACGTAGTTCTGTAAGAGGTAACGCCTTTGGAAACCTATCCATATTCCTAGCCATCTTCCTCTGGCTTTCCTCGAATGCACGCTTAGATGCTTCGAGATTCCTAGCCATCTTCCTTTGGCTTTCCTCGAATGCACGCTTAGATGCTTCGAGATTTCTGGGGGTGATATTGACTAAATGTTGTATCTCTTCATATGAATGTTCCTCATCTGCATCCTGAAGCCTAATTTCCCTTGCTTCTTCAATTGCTTCCGGCTTGTCTGGAAGTGCAAGAAAATTTGCAGCACGCTCCATGAACTGGTCACTTTTATACATATAAAAAGAAATGCCTGCCTTCGATAGCATTTCTTGTATAAGTTCCGGTCTTGGGCTGATAGTTTTACCTTTATGCTCTAGCCACCAATCTTCCTTTTCGTCATCTATAACTAAAATTAAAGGCTTCTTTTGCGACTTGGCATAGTCAATCAACTGAAACCAAACTAAAATATCTCCATAGTTTTCTGGAAAATCTTTCTTATGTTTGCCACGATCATCCATGTAACCTGGAGGTATGTTATCCTTAAAACGTTTTTCACCTTCTTTATAAATTTTTTGTATTTCTTCTTCTGGGTAAGGCTTGCCAACCTTACTATCAAACAACCTCGTAACTTTTTCCAAAAATTCATCAAATTCCAATAGGTCGGGATACTGTGAGCTAGCTTGTTGTAAGTTAACTTTACTTTCTTCGTTAGCTCTTTTAATAGATTCTATTAATTTACTACTATCAAAAAAGGTAGTAAATGAATGGCGTTTACTATATTCTTCTAATTTTTTTATTAGCTTTTCAAAATGCTCATCCAAAAGTTTTTTTATTTCATCATAGGGCTTTAGCTGCTGAGATATTACTTCTAACCGATTTTTGTGATACTCATAAGCTACCTGATATGGTATCCAGATCCTGTCTTGAAGTTTAGTTAAAATTTCAAAAAATCTCTCTCTCGTCTCTGGGCTATAACGGTAGACATTCAAAAGTATGTTTGCATCAAAAGAAAAAATGCAGTTTTCCCATAAATCATCAAATTCTTCTTTCGTTGGTTTGTAATAGCCAGGAAATAAATTACGCATACCCAGGTTTTACTTCAAAACTAAAGACACTTTAGATAAATTATAGCAGCGTACAATATAGCCCTAGCTGCTAGCTGACTGTGGCGGATGCTGTTGCAATACCTGCTTTAAATATTGCCCCGTATAAGACTTCGGATTCTCCGCCACTTCTTCTGGCGTTCCCACGGCAATCAACTCTCCCCCCTTATCGCCACCTTCTGGTCCTAAATCAATTACCCAGTCAGAACAACGGATTACATCTAAGTTGTGTTCAATTACCAAAATAGAATTACCCTTATCCACCAAACGCTGCAAAACATCTAGCAACTTGTGGACATCATAGAAAGATAAACCTGTCGTAGGTTCATCTATTAAATAAAGAGTTTTGCCTGTAGCGCGACGAGATAATTCTGATGCCAACTTCATCCGCTGGGCTTCACCTCCAGATAAGGTGGGTGCGGTTTGTCCTAAACGAATATAGCCTAATCCGACATCTACCAAAGTTTGCAACCGCGTTGCCGCACGGGGGATGTTTATAAAAAACTCTAAGCCTTCTTCCACTGTCATGTTGAGGACATCGGCAATAGATTTGTTTTTGTATTTTACTTGTAGGGTTTCGCGATTATAGCGATCGCCTTTACATACCTCACACTGCACATATACGTCCGGCAGGAAGTTCATCTCGATCACATTCACTCCCTGTCCTCCACAAGCTTCGCATCGTCCACCTTTGACATTGAAGGAAAACTGCCCTGGCTTGTAACCTCTCGCCTTAGCTTCTATAGTTTGGGAAAATACTTCCCGAATTGCATCGAATACGCCCGTATATGTAGCGGGGTTAGAACGAGGAGTGCGACCAATTGGAGATTGGTCAATGACAATCGCTTTATCAATCGCGTCCAGTCCCTTGATGACTTCCAAATGGGCAGGAAATGGAACTTTGCGAGTAAGGTGATGTTGCAGTGCTGGGTAAAGTAACTCGTTAATTAAGGTGGATTTACCGGAACCAGAAACGCCTGTGATGCAGACAAGTTTACCCAGCGGTATTTCTACATCTATCTGTTTTAAATTATTGCGGTGAGCATTTTTGAGTAAGAGCGATCGCGCATTTCCCTTTCTTCGCTCAACGGGTGTTTCAATAACTCGCCGCCCAGATAGATAAGCACCAGTCAAAGAATCTTCTGCTGCTAGTAATTTCTCTAAGTTACCTTGCGCGACTATTTCCCCCCCGTGAATCCCGGCACTAGGGCCAATATCAACAATTTGGTCAGCCGCACGAATTGTTTCTTCATCATGCTCAACCACAATTAACGTATTGCCCAAGTCGCGGAGCTTAATTAACGTATTCAGTAACCGTCCATTATCTCGCTGATGCAAACCAATACTTGGCTCATCCAAAACATAGAGAACGCCAGTTAAACCAGCACCAATTTGGGTAGCTAAACGAATTCGCTGGGCTTCGCCACCGGAAAGCGTCATCGCTGGACGGTCAAGGGTAAGGTAATCTAAACCTACATCTAGGAGAAATTGCAATCTAGCTTTTATTTCTCTGAGTACCAAATCGCCAATCTGAGCTTGGCGATCGCTCAATTTCAACTGCTCGATCCGCTGCCGAGACTCCTGAATGGAAACACCCGTTAAATCTAAAATTTGATACTGCCCTAAGCGCACTGCCAGCGCTTCCGGTTTTAAACGTTTCCCTTGACAGACTTCGCAAGGTCGATTTACTAGATATTGCTCTAGCTTTTGCTTTTGTAGTTCTGAACCTTCATCGTATTGCCGCTGAAGTATAGAAATAACGCCTGCATAGCGTCTGTGATCCTTGCGGTCTTGCATCCAGATAGCTTTATCTGAGCCATGCAGAATAATCTGTTGCTGTTCCGGGGTCAAGTGCTTCCAAAGCGTCTGGAGTTCAAACCCATAAGCTTGTCCGACGCTATAGAGCAATCCCAAATAATAGGAGTTTTCCTTTTCTGCCCAAGGTGCGATCGCACCATACACTGGCGCATCTGAATAAGGCACCACTCCTTCTGGGGAGAATGTCCGCAAACTTCCCAACCCATGACAATGAGTACAAGCACCATAAGGAGAGTTAAAAGAGAACAATCGTGGGGAAAGTTCTTGCATTACTGCCCCATGTTCTGGACAAGCAAAGTTTTCTGAAAATACTAATTCTTTGGGTGTTTGCTGATAGGAAATACTTGTATATTCTGGGTTAGTTATGTTATACTTACTATCTTGTAGGACTCCGGCTGCTTCTGCCGATGTATCATTTAATACGTCTATCACCGCAATTCCACTGGCATGACGCAGGCAGGTAGTGAGGGAATCGGTTAGACGTTCCTGCATACCAGGCTTTTTAATTAGGCGGTCAACGACAATCTCAACGGTATGTGTATAATTTTTATCTAACTCGATGTTTTCAGAGAGTTCTCGCACCTCTCCATCGACGCGCACGCGCACAAATCCTTCAGAGGCGAGACTGGATAGCAGCTTTTGATGAGTGCCTTTTTTGCCTCGGACTACAGGGGCTAAGATTTGAAACCGGGTGCGATCGGGAAGTTCCATGATGCGATCGCACATTTCATCAATCGTCTGAGGGGCGATAGAGCGATCGCATATCGGACAATGCGGTTCACCCGCCCGTCCAAACAACAGCCGCAGATAATCGTAAATCTCCGTAACTGTGCCCACAGTTGAGCGGGGGTTGTGGGATGTCGATTTTTGGTCAATGGAAATTGCTGGACTTAACCCATCAATTGCATCTACATCTGGTTTATCTAGCTGTCCTAAGAATTGCCTAGCATAAGCGCTGAGGGATTCAACATATCGACGTTGCCCTTCCGCAAAGATGGTGTCAAAGGCGAGGGAAGACTTACCAGAACCAGAGACGCCAGTAAAGACGATCAGGCGATCGCGCGGCAATTCCAAATCAATATTCTTTAGATTGTGCTGCCTAGCGCCCCGAATACGAATAGTGTTGCTACTAGGATTCGGGGTAGAGTCATGATGCTTGTTTTGGGATGCAGCGTCTGAAGTATCGGCAGAGTGAGACATGAAGGCAGAGCGTTAATAGTCCTTAACAATTTTAGCGCTGCCTTCTCATGACCTTCTTGAGGCAAGATCGCTCTTCTGTGTTTGCTCAGAACGATCTCGCCTCAATCAAGCTAAATCAAAGAGTAATATCTCCGCTCCACTATCGGTGCTGATTTCCAGTCGTTCTTCCCCACTCACAGTAGCCCCATCGCCTTCTGCGAGAGGATGACCGTTGAATGTTGCCGTACCCAGTGCCACTTGTAGCCAAGCATGACGATGTGGTTTCAAGTCATACTCTACGCGATCGCCAGATTCTAAAACAGAAGCATACAACTCGACATCTTGATGAACTGTTACAGCACCCTCACGCCCATCTTTGGCAGCAATTAACCGCAGTTTTCCCAGCTTCTCCTCTAGTGGAATCGCACGCTGTTCATAGCTTGGTGGCAATCCTTGCTTTTCTGGAATAATCCAGATTTGCAGTAAGTGGACTGGCTGAGTCTCGGAGTCATTAAATTCGCTGTGCATGATGCCAGTACCAGCACTCATGCGCTGTGCTTCACCAGGATAAATTACCGACCCTGTGCCCAAGCTGTCTTTATGCTTTAGTGAGCCTTCTAGCACATAGGTGATGATTTCCATATCCCGATGACCGTGGGTACCGAAACCAGCACCGGGGGCGATGCGATCGTCGTTAATTACTCGCAGAGACCTAAAGCCCATATTGTTTGGGTCTAGATAACCTCCGAAGGAAAATGTGTGGTAGCTATCCAGCCAGCCAATTTTTGTATGACCGCGTTCCTGGCTGTTGCGTATTTGGATCGTCTTAACTTGACTCATATGTTGCACCTCACTTTTTAGGTGTTGTTTAAGCTTAAAAAGCTATCCTGCTTAGAAATAGAGGCGGATAGTTCTGCTATTTGCCAAAAGCATAATTTTGTTTTGAAACGCAGAGGGCGCAGAGGTTAACGCAAAGGTACGCAGAGGATAAATCGGCTGGGAGCAAGAGCTATATTAAAAATCTTAGCTATTAAGTAGGGGTGAAGTTTGACCCCAGCTTCCTGTGAAGACAAATGCTTCTAAAGGTTTGCGATCGCTTTGTGCCAGTTCTCGCTCGCGCAGTTGTTCCGACAGAGTTTGTGGATCGCCTAAGTAACCCAGTGCGATCGCGGCTACAGGCTCATAACCTTCAGGAATGCTGAATAGTTCACGCGCCTTAGCTATATCAAATCCAGCCATCTGGTGAACAAATATGTCCAGCGCCATTCCTTGTATGGTCAAGTTTTCAACTGAAGAACCGACATCGTGAAAGGCGTGTCTGTTTTCCTTTCCGTTCCGCTCAAAGTGATGCTTAGCTACAGAAAGCATCAGCACAGGAGCTTGCTGCGCCCACGCTTGGTTTGCTTCCACTAGGCAGCTAAGCAAACGGTCGTATTCCGCTTGGTTCTCCTTGGTGGCGATAATAAAGCTCCACGGCTGCTCATTGTAGGAAGAGGGTGCCCATCGCGCTGCTTCCAGAAGGCTGTGTAACTTACTCGGCTCTACCATCCGATCAGAAAATGCCCTGGGACTCCAGCGCTTTTGCAGTAGAGTCTCAATGGGATATTTCGTATCAGCGGATTTATCCATTTCTTTTCTTGGCTTATTTACTCTTACTTTAAGAGTAATAAACTTATGATGTAAAGTACGTACTTAAAAGTAATGTAGTTACCAAAAAGATACTATGAAGACCACAACCGAAGACAGCTATAAGTTGAGTTGTACGGTGGAAAGCACCCTGAAGGTAATTGGAGGACGGTGGAAGGTGTTAATCCTCCGAGAGTTATTTCAAGAAGTTAAACGTTTTGGCGAACTGCACCGAGCTTTGAATGGAATTACCCAAAAAATGCTTACCCAGCAGCTTCGAGAGATGGAACAAGACGGCATTATACACAGGGAAGTCTATCTGCAAGTTCCCCCTAAAGTGGAATATTCCCTTACTGATTCGGGGAAAATGCTTCAGCCAATTCTAGATGCTATGCACGATTGGGGAAACAGATATTTGAAAGAAAGAAAAAAGTAGAAATTTTAAAAATTACGTTTAATATGTTGCTTGCGAAAATATTAGTTTTAGTTAATAAAACCGCAGATTTATCTAGATTTAGGATTGCTCTTTCTTGCATCAGTTTCAGTGGCTCAATACTTACTGGTATCTGTGTTCATCTGTGTTTATCTGTGGTTAAAAATATCTTAAAATCACTTTTCAGATAGGTTCTTAATGTTTATCTTCGTTAACAATCCTTGTTATTCATACTGCCATCAGGCATAATGGTGTTGCAGAACTCAGCCCTCCTAAAGTCCGCATCACTGATATCTGCACCTTGTAGATTTGCCCGAATTAGTTTTGCCCAACGATTAACTCCTTGAAGGTGTGCATAGAGAGTTGCTCTCCTCAAGTTTGCGCCACCGAGATTAGCATCAGTTAAGTCTGCACACAGAACCGTACCCTGGAAAGAAGCCCCCCTTAGATCTGCTCTGCTTAGGTCAGCAACAACAATGGCTCCACTAAAGTTGGCTCCTCTGATATCTGCTCCGCTGAAGTTAGGATGTGAGCCAGGGACTCGACTAAGGAAATTCGCTGTGCTGAAATTTGCCTTTCTCAGTTGCGCCTGACTAAAGTTTGCGATTCCCAAATTGGCACTGCTAAAGTCTGCATTGCAGAGGTTTGCCTTAATAAATTTCGCTCCCCAGAGATCAGCCCCATTAAGATTAGCCCCGCTCAAAGAAGCTTCACTAAAATTGGCAGCTGTGAGATTGGCATTTGTCAAATCTATATGGCTGATATTTGTTTGTCTGAAAACTGCTAAGAAAAGGTCAGTATTACTGAGGTCTGCCCGACTAAGGTTTGCCTCTTTGAAATTAGCCCTGATCAGAAATGCACCTCTGAGGTTTGCAGATCTTAAATCTACTCTTCTGAGGTCTGCACCTTTGAGCTTTGCTCCGCTGAGATCGGGTTTTATTTCAGGATTATTTCTTCTCCAGCGATTCCAGGTATCTATCCCTTGTCTGATAATTTTAAGATGATCATTATTCACTCGGCTATTTTCCTCTATATTAAAAGGCTCCACACGATTTTACTGGGGCTGGGTATTTAGCTAAGTAATTTAAAATTAGATGGAAAAATCCTGAAAGAATGTTGCACAATAAAAGTAGATTTACTATATCTAAAATACAACGGCTATTTCCATGAGTTACTATGCTATCTACGACGGCAATTGCAATCTTTGTGTAACCCTAGTGCAGCAGTTGGAGAGTCTGGATAAAGGTCAGCTATTTCAGTACGTCCCTATGCAGGATCAAGAAGCTTTAAATCGCTTTGGGATTACGCCTCAAGACTGCGAAATGGGAATGATTTTAATCGATGCTGATACTCCAGAACGCAGGTGGCAGGGCAGTGATGCGGCTGAAGAAATTGGACGCTTGTTGCCAGTAAGCAATGTATTTGTCACTGCTTATCGGGCAATACCCGGACTGAAGTGGGCGGGCGATCGCGCTTATGAACAACTTCGGGATAACCGTTATACTATCTTTGGCAAGCGGTCTACCACCTATGAATCGGTTTATCCAGTTGGTGGTTGCCAAAGTGGAAGTTGCTCAAGTTAAGCCTAAGCATTATTGAACAACTCAAAAACCTGTCGGCAGAAGTGCTTTAGCTTTTCACCTACTTCAGGAACCGGATGGGACGCACCCTCAAAACGCCACTCTTCAACTGTAGATAATCGCCATTGTTTACCGCGATGGTCAAATCCTGCTGCTTCAACACCAATCGCCCGACGAGATGCTTCTAATGCGTCTTTGTAAAAACGAATCTGCACCAGGATGCTTCGACTCTGCAAGCGTCTACTCCAGCCAGGAAAGTGAAAGCCAATGTCGATAGAATCAGGATCGACCAACTCTCTGGTATCTGGGTCATTCGCCCAAGGTTTCAAATCTACCTTGGCATCGGGGAACTCAGACTTGAAGAGATTGACAACGGTGGCGATCTTGCTGGCAACGGTTACGTTTGTAGCCTGTTCAGCTGCGTTCACGCCCAACACTCCTGCGTTCTTTTAACCAATTAGCTTTCCTGCTCTAGACGGGCGATATACCAGTTATTTTGGCTGTTAATTATATCAGAGTATTGATTGTTTAGCAAACATAAAACATCCTTCTGAGATGGACGCACACTGCTGGCAACAAGATTGCAAGAGGAGGAGGCGATCGCGCAGTCTGGAGGAGCTTTAGAGCGATCGCTTGTAGGTTGGCTCGTTTGATTTACTGGTCAACAAATTGTTAGAGTTTTCACTCATCTGCTCTAGCTTGCTTAGGAATCCCTTTCGGGGGTAAGCTCTTCTCAACTAGGAGATATGCAGGATTCATAGCGTGTCAACCACTGAGCATTCGATCCAAGTCGGTTTGTTGAAATGGTTCTATCGGGAAGCAAACCCAATTGGCAGAAATCACAACCGGGTAGTGCTACTACTTCACGGTTTGCCTTCGCACAGTTACAGCTGGACTGGGGTAATGCCCGCTTTGGCAGAGAAAGGATTTAGAGCGATCGCCCCCGATTGGATTGGTTTTGGCTCATCGGCAAAACCAGACCGACGAGACTTTGCTTATACACCAGATGCGTTTATTGATGCTTTAGCAGCCTTTGTTCAAGCAATGGAGATCGAGCGATTTTCCCTAGTTGTTCAGGGATTTTTAGGCTCTGTGGGTCTACAATATGCCTTACGCAATCCTATGCAGATCGAGCGCTTGGCTATCCTCAATGCACCTACCTCATCAACAGCAAAATTGCCCTGGAAGATGCAACAACTGGGTCTACCTCTGGTAGGTGATGTGCTGACACAAGATCCACTCTTGGTTGACCGAACCTTAGAAGGTGGTAGTCGTTACCAAATCTCAGACAAGGATTTAGATATTTATCGGCGTCCTTTCCTAAAAAGTTCTGATGCTGGGCGATCGCTTCTGGCGACAGTAAAGAATCTCCAGCTAAAACAATCAATGGCGGAAATTGAATCGGGTTTTCCCCAGTGGACGCACCCTACTCAGATTATCTGGGGGATGAAAGATCCCTGGCTACCCTTTACCCAGGCGCAAAACCTCGCTGATTCCATCCAGAAAGCAGAACTGATCAAACTGGAAGAAGGAGGGCATTATCCTCAAGACCATTGGTCAGTAAAGGTCAGCGATGCACTTCTCCCCTTTCTGCGCCGCCAAGCAATTTAAGAGAGTTAAATTTCGTGGCATTCCCCATCCGTATATGCGGTAGAGTTCTTCACTAACATAAAATAACAGGGACAATTTCGTTAACAGATTCAAGAAATGAGACGTAATCGATCTATTCTGGCCTTGATTCTGGCATTTGTTGCTGCATTTATGGTTAGTTGTAGTAGCCCTACAGGGTTCAAGCAGCCGACAACCTACACGCCCACTCAGTTGCAGCAGATTCAGGGATACGTTTCTGGGATCGTTGCCTTGCGCGATCGCATGCCCGAACTGGCAACGCGGATCGAAAACCGAGACTGGAGCAATGTCGAGTCCTTCATCCACGGGCCTCTAGGTGACCTACGGATGAAGATGAGCACTCTGGCACGCGATCTCCTACCTGATGCCCAAGCAGATGCCTTGGAGAGTGCGAGAAACGTTTTCGGTCACTTAAACAAAATCGATCAAGCTGCTAAAGACGGTAGTTACGATCAAGCTATCCGCAACTATGCAGAAGCGCTGAAGGATTTTGAGACCTTCTTAAATTTAGTGCCCAAGGCGTAGCTGATTTTAGATTTTGGATTTAATCTTAAATCTAAAATCTAAAATTCCTTCTCCTATGAGCCATGTCGTGCTAGTTGGCTGCGGTGTTGTTGGGGCGGCGATCGCCTACGAACTCAGTCAGGTTCCAGGACTGAGCATCACAGTTCTGGACAAGCAACCCCCAGCACAGGGTGCGACTGGGGCAGCACTGGGCGTCCTGATGGGCGTTATCAGCCACAAAATTAAGGGCAATGCCTGGAAAATGCGGCAGGCTAGCATCCAACGCTATGAAACCCTAATTCCAGAACTAGAAGCCCTCACCGGGCGTAAAATCCCCTTCAATCGTCAGGGCATTCTCATGCTGTGCTTTGAAGGGGATGATTTAGCATCTTGGGAAAAGCTAGTAAAATGCCGCCAAACTCAGGGATGGCAGCTGGAGATTTGGGACACGGCTCAACTACACTCTCGTTGTCCTCACCTCAATAATGAGAATATAACCGCCGCCGTTTATTCTCCTCAAGATCGACAACTCGACCCAACAGCACTTACCTTAGCTTTAGTTAAGGCTGCAGAGTCTAACGGCGTTAAATTTCAATTTGATGTCACTGTCGGTGTGGTGGAATCAACCCCAGAGGGTACATTAAACATTAACCAAATTCAGACAACAGGTGGAGAGATAGCTGCTGATTGGTTAGTGGTAACGGCGGGCTTAGGTTCAACTGGACTAACTGCGTCATTAAAACAGCCTGTTGACATCCGACCTGTATTAGGGCAAGCTTTGCATCTACAGCTAGAGCATTCCCTGGGACGTGCTGATTTCCAGCCTGTGATCACAGGTGATGATGTCCATATTGTGCCAGTGGGAAAAGGGGAATACTGGGTAGGCGCAACGGTTGAGTTTCCAGCAGATGAAGGCGAGTTGGTGCCAGATGCAGCTTACCTTGAGGTAGTGAGGCAAAAGGTGATCGCATTCTGTCCTGCCTTATCCGAAGCTACTGTAATTAGAACTTGGTCAGGATTACGCCCTCGCCCTGAAGGACGCCCAGCACCAATTATTGGTCATCTGCCCGGTTACAGTAATGTTCTCTTAGCCACAGGTCACTATCGCAATGGGGTATTACTTG
This sequence comes from Aphanothece sp. CMT-3BRIN-NPC111, assembly GCA_019359765.1. GTDB lineage: Bacteria > Cyanobacteriota > Cyanobacteriia > Cyanobacteriales > JAHHGU01 > JAHHGU01. The sequence continues at coordinate 25,993 of JAHHGU010000003.1, read as the reverse complement.
CACCAGCAACCGCCCAAGCGATTCGTCAAGCAATTATTGGAGGATAAAATCTGCGATCGTTATCCTCCGCAAGGCTAACTTCCTTCTATAGCAGTTGCCTTGTCGGATGTTTGACAATCGACGACCTCATGCACCCAGAACTGGTGCTATAACTGAAGGCTCGCTAAAAGCTAATTGCTAAAAGCTAACTGCTAATTGCTATAGAAACAGGATTATCTACCTTAGAGCATATTCAGGCAGGGTCTACCTTAGGGTTCTACCCAGTTCTTAAGAGATTCTTTAGCCTGATCGTATAGCTCACTCTAGTAAGGGAAAAAACTTTTATGACAACCGATGTTTCTACTGACATCAACAAAAATAGCAAAGGCTCGCTCATAATGGGCGCTCTGCTGATTATTTTAGGGATCGTGGCGATCGCTCAACCGGCGGTCTCGACAATCTTCGCTGAGACGTGGTTTGCTTTGATTCTTGCTTCTGCTGGCGCTGCCAAGCTGGTCTATGGGTTTCAAACCCGCAATGAAGGAGGCTTAGTTTGGAAGCTGTTATTGGGCGTCCTCTACGTGGCGACAGGCGTAATGCTGTTTGTTTACCCCTTAACAGGTATCCTCACACTGACCTTGTTGCTTGGTGGTTTTTTGTTAACTGAAGGCGTGTTCGAGCTAATCTTGGCATTCCGGTTGCGTCCGCAACAAAACTGGACATGGTCACTGGTGAACGGCATAGTTACCCTGGTGCTGGGCGGAATGGTTTGGTTCCAGTGGCCCTTCAATGCCCCCTGGCTGATCGGGACGTTGGTTGGTGTCAGCGTCTTATTTACCGGAATTTCACGGGTGATGCTGTCGTTGAATGCGCGTTCTGCCCTGAATCCTTCTGACCAAGCTGCTTAAGTCTAAAAGGCTGTGGATAAGGGTTTAGTAAGGGGGAAACCTATTTTGCCCCCTTTCCCTTCCCCTTTACACATCTTACAAAAGTCGATAAATCATGTAAATCATCTGCGTTTATCAGCGGTAGCTGCGCCAGCGCTTAGCCTACACCTGCGTTCTAAAAAACCAGATTAAGATTTTTTTAAGAATTTTTTTGAACCCAATAACTCTTGAACCAGTTGCGTAAGCCCTAGGCTGAACAGATAGCAGCTAATTGGCTGGCTTAGGAACGTATCCAAAAAGTCGATTATTGGTCTATCTGCCTAGTTACAATATATTATTTTAGCGATAGGTTACTATGGCAACGGTCTATTACTCGCACAAGCAACCTCCCAATCGATTCTATACAAAATTATCCTAGCATAGCAATTAGCGTTGAGCGACTGAAATAATATATATTAGCTCTTATTAACGAATGGATAAAAATTATTTTGGAGTAACGATATATGCCTCGGCTTAATGAAGTTTTTGGAATAGCTACATCTGTACCAAAATATACATATGTAGACCGCGCCAGCTTGGATCAAAAATTTATTTACTTACTGGGATGTGATCAACATATCGTTATTCATGGTGCATCAAAGCAAGGAAAAACAATTCTTCGTAAAAAAAATTTGTAAGATACTGAGTCCATTACTGTCCAATGCCGTTCTGAATCAAATGTTGAAAAAATATATATTGAGATATTAAGACAAGTAGGAACTAATATACCAACAGAAATTACCAAAAACCTAAATTCTGCTTTAGAATCTAAAGCAAAAGCTGGTGCCGGAATTAACTTACCCTTCATAGGGGCTAGCTCTGGGGAAATAGAAATAGGCGGGAATATTGAAAACAACTCAGAAATGGTATATGAACCAGTTGGAATAAATTCTGATAGCCTTGAGTATATTGCTGAACAGATTAAGATATCTAAAAAGAGAGTTATTATAGAAGATTTTCATTATTTGCCTGAAGAAGAAAAGAAGCAATTAGCTTTCGATTTAAAAGCTTTTTGGGATAGGTCTATATTCTTTATGATTATTGGAATATGGGCAGAACAAAATCTTCTAATTTATTACAATGGTGATTTAAGTGGTCGTGTCGCAGAAATTGATGTCAGATGGACTGATGAAGAATTAACACAAGTTCTTGAAAAAGGCGAACAAGCATTAAATATTTCATTTTATGAAGGTATAAAATTTGGCATACTTAATGACGTCAATCAAAATGTTGGTTTATTGCAAAGAATAGCTGAAAAATATTGTTTTGAAATTAATATCCTTGAAACTCAACTTAAGAAAAAGACTATTACAGACTTAGACGGGCTATATAGATGTCGAACAGCTATTTGCAATGAAGAATCCGTCCGTTACCGTCAGTTTAGTGAGGCAGTTAGCCGTGGTTTTAGAGGTTCAGGAGCAAGTGAGCTAAAGGTATATGAACGAATTATTCGTGTCTGTGTTGAAGCATCAGATACAGAACTTTATAATAGTTTACATCGTGATGTTATATTTGAGCGAATTAATAAATCAGAACCCAAAATTAGATCTTCAGATTTATCTGCGGCTTTGAATAGATTAAATAAGCTTCAGGAAGACCGTAGTATCTCACCACTAATCATTTCATACAATCCTAATTCTAAAACTGTTCAATTAGTAGATAGAGAATTTTTGTTCTACCGCCGATATGGTAATCCAACTTGGTTTTGGCAGGAAATAGATAATACATAAATCCTTGAGAAATGCCCTTTGCAATGTTGTAACTTAAGGCTAAATATCAGGCTGGCTTCATTAATCTTTAAGCCATCAAGCAAGATTGCTTGGATTACCTTCTCACGGAGGTCGTAACTATAGGGTTTGGGCATGGGTTTCGCTCCGGCTGTGCCGGAGCAAGATCAATGTCTACTTTCAGTTTATGGCTTAACCGCCTTGGCGGTTGTTATAGCTGCTGGCGATAAGCACATTAATATCGAGCGATCGCACTAAAAAAGCCCACCTGTCTGCAATCTCCTCAAGAATCTTAGTCGTCGGCTTCCCAGCACCATGCCCAGCCTTCGTCTCAATTCTGATTAAAACTGGCTTTTCGCCCGCATGAGCCTGTTGCAAAGCTGCTGCAAATTTGAAACTATGAGCAGGCACTACGCGATCGTCATGGTCAGCGGTGGTAATTAGCGTGGCTGGGTAAGAAGTCCCAGGTTTGAGGTTGTGCAATGGAGAATATGCATAGAGGGCTTTAAATTCTTCTGGATTCTCAGGAGAACCATAATCAGAAGTCCAAGCCCAGCCAATTGTAAATTTATGAAAGCGCAGCATATCCATAACGCCCACTGCTGGCAGCGCCGCACCAAATAAATCAGGGCGTTGCGTCATACAGGCACCAACTAACAAACCCCCATTGCTACCGCCGCCGATAGCCAGTTTTGCTGGAGAGGTGTACCGGTTAGCAATCAACCACTCAGCGGCGGCAATGAAATCATCAAATACATTCTGCTTGTTTAATTTAGTCCCTGCCTGGTGCCACTCTTCACCATACTCGCCACCGCCGCGCAGATTGGCAACTGCATAGACACCCCCCATCTCCATCCACACCAAAAGGCCAACGGAAAAGCTAGGTGTGATGGAGACGTTGAAACCACCATAGCCATAGAGGTAAGTGGGGTTATTCCCCTCTAACTGCAACCCCTTTTTGTAGGTGATAAACATTGGCACTTGAGTGCCGTCTTTGCTGCTGTAGAAAACCTGCTTTGTCTCGTAATCAGCTGGGTTGAAACCCACCTGCGGCTGGCGGAAGAGGGTACTTTCACCGCTTACCATGTCGTAGTGGTAGATAGTCGCGGGAGTAGTGAAACTGGTGAAACTATAGAAGGTTTCTGTGTCGTGACGCTTACCACCAAAACCACCTGCTGAACCAATCCCTGGTAATTCCACCTCTCGCACAAGTGCGCCCGTGAGGTCAAAGATTTTAATCTGAGTGTGAGCCTCTTTCAGGTACTCAGCGACAAATTGGTTGTTGAGCAGACTGACGCCTTCTAAGGTTTCATCTACTTGGGGGATGATTTCTTGCCACTGGTCTCGGTTTGGGTTGCGGGTATCAATAGCAATCACCCGACCGCGTGGAGCATCTAGGTCAGCGCGGAACCAGAAGACTGAGCCATCATTGTCAATAAAGCTATAGCTAGCCTCGAACTCATTAATTAGTTCTACAACCTGAGCAGCAGGGTCATTCAAGTCCTTATAAAACACTAAGTTTTTCGGGTCGCTCCCCTGCCACACACTAATAATCAGATAGCGACCATCCTCGCTAACGCCGCCACTGAAGCCCCATTCTTTCTGGTCGGGGCGGTGATAAATTAAGGTATCCTCAGACTGGGGCGTTCCCAGCCGATGGTAAAAAAGTTTCTGAAAGTAATTAGTGTCCTCGAATTGAGTTGTCTCGTTCGGCTCATCATAGCGACTGTAGAAAAAGCCTTGCGTATCCTGAGTCCAGGAAGCGCCAGAAAACTTAATCCACTTCAGATTGTCTGAGAGGTCTGCGCCTGTTTCCACATCGCGCACCTTCCACTCTTGCCAGTCAGATCCAGAGTTGGAGAGACCATAGGCCATGAGCTTTCCATCTTCACTAATTGCCAAACCAGATAAGGCAACAGTGCCATCTTCTGAAAGCTTGTTAGGGTCAAGCAGAACCCTTGGCTCTGCATCCAGGGAGGTGAGAGTGTAAAGCACAGACTGGTTCTGAAGACCATCGTTTTTAAAGTAAAAGTAGCGATCGCCCTCTTTAAAAGGAATCCCAAACTTTTCATAATCCCACAGCTGAGTCAGACGCTGTAATATTTTTTCGCGAACTGGAATTTCGTTGAGGTAGTCAAAAGTGACTTGGTTCTGTGCCTCAACCCAAACCTTTGTCTCTTCCGAGTCTGGATCTTCTAGCCATTGGTACGGATCTTTTACCTTAATGCCGTGGTAATCATCAATTTGATCGACCTGGTGGCTGGATGGGTAGACGAGGGGTTGCTTTGGATGTGACATGGGTGGGAAATTATAGCAATTAGCAGTTAGCAATTAGGCAGTTATAGCAACAGATCTGGGTGTATGGAGGCTAGGTTGATTGTCAAGAGCCATGATGGCGACGGCTATATATATTATGTCCGGTCGATCAACCACAATATTCATAAGGCGCGGGTCTATAGATAAAATCAGAATTACAACAATATCTTTGTTAAACCCACCCCTACAAGCCGATTGGCTTGTATTATGCAGGAATTACGCAGAGGCGCTACATATAGCGTACTTGCGTCAGCACTGAGCTTGGAGTTGCTACAAATGTCTTAACAGTGTTGACAACAGCTAATTAATCTAGATTTTGGCAATTGAATCCGGAAAGGTGCCGTTCGTATGTGTGTTTATAGTTAAGTTGCTCCACACTTTCATGTGGAGGTAGAGGCAGCAGGGAAGACGGATATATGATTTCCCAACGCTTGCTCAACTCAAAAACAGTTCAGTAGAGAACACGTTAGTGAACAAACGTAAATTCTTTGCTGTAAACTTCCACCAATTGAAACGTACCTAATTCCTAAGTAAGCCAAAAAGGAGACTATGACCATGCTACAACAAATCAAAGAAGTGCTCGCCAATGCTGAACTGCAACAGCAAGTTAAAGAAGCCACTCACTTAACAGATGCCATCAACTTGATTGTCGCTGCTGGTGCAGAGAAAGGCTATAACTTCACAACAGAAGCGGTTTCTCAAGCACTGGCCGAGCTAGCTTCTGTAGAACCTGACGAACTGAGTGATAAAGATTTACTCGCAGTCAGCGGCGGTCTACCGCGAGTGACGGAAGCTTGGAGTTGCTACAAGTGTCCTAACAGTGTAGACAACTGCTAATTCATCTGAGTTTTGGCAATTTCAAAACTTGATGGCTTAAGTCATAGTATTTAGCCAAACCAAGTTTTCAGCTACTCGACCTAGCTGTGGGTCGAGTAGCACTTTTACATGAATCTTCGGTTGATATCTGAATCTAAAACTCTCTTTTTGCTTATAGGCATTTATTAAACTAAACCAACCTGACCAAAATAATTCGTAATTCGTAGTTCGTAATTCGTAATTAATTCCCAAACGGTCTCAAGCCCCTAAATTTATTGATGAAAAACCAGAAAATGCTTGGTCTCAATATTCAATCACGACGATTTATCTATGGGGTATCAATTACGAATTGGAGGGTAGCGACTTAACAGCATTAGTCATTTTGCCCTTGTGTAACTCAATCATTAGAAATATCACCATGCGCCAACTACTTGTTGAATCTTCTAAGCAGGTTACTTCAGCCAACTTAAATATTATCGTTGCCAATGCTAGCTTTTTCTGGGAACGCCTGGATGCAAAGCGCTTCATTATTAATTCTAACCAGGCAAACGATCCAGACATCAATCGTCGCCTCGATCGTTGGTGTCAAGTCACGGCACAAGGTAACTGGGACACATTACAGAAACGCTGGCGGTGGGAGGGGTTAGACCTGGATGCGATTCGCCCTCGCTTGGGTACGGTGCAGCTAGCTGAAGAACAGCCTTTGCCGGAATGGGCAGAAACCCTGCAACAAATTATTCAAATAGCTACAGAATTCACTCCTGAAACTGAATCTTTTTTACCAACCGATCGAGAAAATCCAGTTCCTTTTGAGGATATCCTCTTACCTGCAATCAAGGTTGCCAGGCTGCAATTACTGACTCGCTTAGGTTCGGTTCAACTTACTGACAATTGCCTTCCTCTATCTATTCTCTCAGAAGCAGCTTACAGTTCTCTAGAGCGCAGCCTGCTGCAACAACTCGCAAAAATTAGCACCAAGACACTAGATTTTGAATTCTCCCAAGTTCGCACTGCTGGTCAAAACTTGCTCAAGATGTTGGGACTGGGAACGGAGAAAAGTAATAATTCTCAATATACCAAGTTTGTCAATCAACTGCTGCAAGATGGGATGTTAACATTCTTCCAGAAGTATTCAGTACTTGGTAGATTGTTAGCAACTGTAGTGAGTTTCTGGGTGGACTATACTGCGGAGTTTCTCCAACGCCTCGCTCAAGATCTGCAAAAAATTCAGCAAGTTTTTGGCTCCAACTTGACTACGGATGCTTTAGGCAAAGTGACCGAAGTGAAAAGCTCACTTTCCGATCCTCACAATCAGGGGCGAAGCGTCATTTTCCTCGCATTTGACTCGGGACTCAAATTAGTATACAAACCGAAAGATTTGGGACTAGAGGTTGCCTTTAACAAATTTTTGGACTGGTGCAATCAGCACAGCCAACTTTTAGATTTTAAAGTTATCCAGATTCTCAACCAAGGAAATTACGGTTGGGTGGAATATATCGAACATCAACCTTGTGTTGATGAAGCCGCAGCACAACGTTTTTATCAGCGCTCGGGAATGTTGCTGTGTTTACTCTACATACTCAGAGCGACTGATTGCCACTACGAAAATTTAATTGCTAGTGGCGAACATTTGGTGTTGATTGATATGGAAACCCTCCTCCATCATCAACCTAAGCAGATGGAAGACTTGCCCGATACCGAAGAGGTCGAGACAATTGCGGTGCAACAGTTGTGGAACTCGGTGCTACGCACAGGACTATTACCCCGTTGGGATTTTAGTGCCGATAACCGCGTTGCTTACGATCTTAGCGGTTTGGGTAGTACAGCTATCCAGCAATCTCCACGCAAAGTTCTTCGCTGGCGGTCAATTAATACTGACGATATGTATTTACAGTATGAGACTGTAACATTCCCACTTGAAAAAAATGTTCCCCGCTTAGGCGATATTGCTCTTTCTGCCAACGATTATCAGGCACAAATAGCTACTGGATTCGAGCAGATGTATCGCTTCTTGATGGCACATAAAGATGTCTTAGTTGCTCCAGATAGCCCACTAGCAGCGATGCAGGAACAGCAGGTACGCTTTATTTTTCGCGCTACCCGCATCTACGGCATCATTTTACAAAAAACTTGGTCGCCGGACTACCTGAAGCACGGGGTTGACTATAGTATTGAACTGGATCGCCTTAGTTGTGCTTTTCTAGTTGCTCAGGAAAAACCGAGTGCATGGTCTATCTTGAGTGCGGAACTGCGATCGCTAGAACAATTAGACATTCCTTACTTTAGCGCCAGTGCTGCCAGCGATCGCCTAAGTGTGGGAGAAAATCTATCGATTCCCGGCTATTTCCAGCAACCAAGTTACCAAGAAACTCTGGCTCAATTGCGGGGCATGGATGAAACCGACTTGGCTCGACAAGTGGCAATTATCCAAGGCTCTTTCTATGCCAAGTTAGCGCAAGGCTCAACTGGGGAGATTGATAAATGGCAAGCAGAGACACTGCCATTGCTGAGTGTAGAGGAACTGGTTGCAGAAGCAAAGGCGATCGCAATTGAACTAGAAACTAGAGCCATTCAAGACCCCGATGGTAGTATCAACTGGATTGGCTTAGGTTATGTGTCCGAAGCAGAGCGCTTTCAGCTGGAAGTATTGAGCGATAACCTTTATGAGGGACGTTGCGGCGTTGCCCTGTTTTTAGCAGCACTTTATCAAGTTGTTGGTGAACCGAAATTCCGCAATTTGGCGTTAGGCGCGTTGCAATCTTTGCGTCGGCGGATGCAGACATCAAACTTGGAGTCTCTGCACCTATTTGCTAGATTCACAGGAATTGGTGGTGCGGTGGGACTGGGATCGACAATCTATACCTTGGTCAAAGTGAGCGAATTTTTAAAGGATAAAACCCTATTGCAGGATGCTCAAACTTTAGCCGATTTGATCACACCAGAACTGATTGCTACGGATAAACAATTTGATATCATCGGCGGTTCAGCCGGAGCTATTTTGGGATTATTGGCTCTGTATCAAGCAACAGGTGAGGCGAAGGTTATAGAAAAAGCTATTGCCTGTGGACAGCATTTACTCAACAATCAAGTCAGTCATGCAGGCGCTCCTAAAGCTTGGCAGCACGCTGGTAAAACGCCTTGGGCTGGGTTTTCTCACGGCGCAGCAGGAATCGCTTACGCCTTGCTACAACTTTATACAGTTACCCAAGACCAGACTTACTTTGAAGCTGCTCTAGAGGGAATTGAGTATGAGCGCAGTCTTTTCTCTGAATCCCATGCCAACTGGCCCAACTTGCGGGGGGTGGAACAAACAGGGAAACCCGCTTTCCCTGTTCAGTGGTGTCATGGTGCAGCTGGAGTTGGTTTAGCACGTTTGGGCAGCCTTGATATTTTGAAGACACCAGAAATAGAGCGAGAAATTGAAATTGCCCTGCAAACTACGCAGAAATATAGCTTGCAAACTCTCGACCATCTGTGCTGTGGAAATTTAGGTCGAGTTGAAGTGATGTTAGTTGCGGCTCAAAGTTATTCTCGCCAAGATTGGCAGCATGTTGCTCTCCAGAACGCAACGAATGTAGTTGCTAGAGCCAAACGAACCGGAGCGTATCAGCTGTTTGCCAACTTACCGAGTTCCGTATTTAATCCTGGCTTCTTCCAGGGAACATCTGGTATTGGCTACCAATTACTTCGCTTGGCGTATCCAGAAAAATTGCCTTCTGTACTGCTGTGGGAGTAATATTAGCTCGCGAATCTGTATAAGTTCTGTCTTGGTGGCTGTTAGTGGGAACGTGGTTAGTAGTTAGTAGAAACAGTGCCTACTAACCACTAACTACTAACTACTAACAATCCCAATCTGCCTTCATCCGCATCTTGATTGATTACTCAGCTAGTGTTCTAAGCATTGCTATTACTTGTCAGCAGTACCTCCCCTTTCATCATTCGTTGAGCGGCATCAAGTAACGCTTCTTCCAGATAGGGTTTAGTGAAATAGCCGCTAGCCCCCAGATCGGCGGCCATTTGCCGATGTCGGTCGGCACCGCGAGAGGTTAGCATTGCTACTGGCAGATGGTTTAGACTTGCGTCTTTTTGAATCCGAGACAGCAGATCCAGACCGTCCATTCTGGGCATTTCTATATCACAGAAGACGATATCGCAAGGCAGACCCGACCGGAGTTTATCCCAGGCTTCTTGACCGTCACGAGCTTGTTCCACCCGATAACCCGCTTTATTGAAGGTCATAGAGAGCAGTTCGCGCACCGTAATCGAGTCATCCACAATCAGCACCATCGGATCAGTTTTAACCTCTGCGGCTTCGGTTGGGAATTGCATTCCGGGCCACACGCTGCCGCCGCTACCTTCTTTGCGAATCACTCCCCTAGAGAGGTCGATCAGCTCTAGCACATCGGCAATGGGCATGATCCGACCATCCCCTAGTACAGTGGCACCAGCGACACCAACAGGCTTAGGCACAGGGCCTTCTAGTTGCTTAATTACGATTTCCTGTTCGCCTAATACCTGATCCACCTCAATTGCGAGGAAGTTACCCGTACTACGCAGCACAACGATGGAAATCATATCGTCTTCCCGGTTACCGCCGTAGACAGTGCCCCGACTGATTTGACGATTGTACGTCAACAGTTCAGATAAAGTTTGGAATGGCAGGAGTGTGTCTCTCCAGAGGATACACCGCTGACCTTCGGCATTAATTTGAATGCTGGCGTTGGGCACATCCAACATATCTTCAACCCCATCCATAGGAAAGGCAATACGGGCTTTCTCGCTGATGCAAGAGAGCGCTTTACCAATACTGAGGGTTAAAGGTAAGCGAATAGTAAAGGTTGTTCCCTGACCTAAAGTAGAGTCGGTGTTGATCGTTCCTCTAATATCCATCAAGCTGGTGCGAACGACATCCATCCCTACCCCACGACCCGCTAACTCATCGGCTTGATCCTTGATACTAAAGCCGGGGTGGAAAAGTAGATCGTATACATCCAGGCGGGACATGATCTTAGCCTCCTCTGGCGTAATCAGCCCCATTTTCAGCGCTTTTGCCTTCACCCGTTCTGCATCAATCCCAGCTCCATCATCGGAGACGGAAATCACTGTCTGGTTGCCCTGGTGGAAGGCTCTGACGGTAATGCTGCCCAGCGGCGGCTTGCCAGCAGCTTGGCGCACCTCTGGCTTTTCAACGCCATGAGCGAGGGCATTGTTAACCATGTGAGTCAGTGGATCTGTAAGGTGTTCCAGGATAACTTTGTCGATCAAGGTTTCCCGACCTTCTATGTTTAGTTCCACCTGTTTGCCTTGCTTGATGGCATTGTCGCGTACTCCTCGCTGTAGCCGATCGGCCGTTTGGGCAAAGGGCACCATGCGCGATCGCGTCAACCCCTCTTGCAACTGGGTAGTAACCTGCCGCAGCATCCGAGCCACCTGATCGGTTTCATCGACTAGGAACTCGATGTCCGAAGCCGATTCTCGCACCCGAACAATCAACTCGATCATTTCTTGGGAAAGCAAATGAACCGGGGTGAACCGATCCATTTCCAGGGGGTCATACTCTACGCCTGACGGGTGATTATTTGAGGAGGCAGCATCCGACTTGGATAAGTTCCGGTAGTTGTGGCGGCTGGCGATCAGAGAGTTTTCTAGAAGCGATCGCTCATACAAATTCTGCATCCTGGAACCGACATCGCTGAGTTGCTGTACCTGGTTGAGTAAGTTATCCAAGAACTGCCGCATGCGTTCCTGATCCTGCTCCAAGCTGTTGCGGTTCACCACCAGTTCCCCCACCAAGTTGCTGAGGTTGTCCAAGTGTTTTACCGGCACCCGCATCGTCTGCTCGAAGACTTGGGGACGGGGACGAGTCCTAGCACGAGGCTGTCCAGCAACGGGTTTCGCCGTTGGCATTCCTCCCATCTTCTGGTCTGCCTGCTGTAGTAGTTTCTCCAAGTCACCGAATTCATCGTCAATGACATTTGGTGCTGGGGTGTCGCTCTTCGCTGGCGATGAAGCTACTTGAGTTACTGGTGTCTCAACTGTTAAACCTTCGTCCAGTAAAGCTTCAAGTTCATCAAATTCATCTGTGCCTGCTGATGCTATGGCGGCAGTGGAAGTTGCATCTTCACCCAGCATTGCCTCCAACTCATCAAACTCATCTGCCCCATCTAGTTCAGAGGTAGCAGATACAAATGTCGGTGACGATGTTGGTGCATCTTCACCCAGCATTGCCTCCAACTCATCAAACTCATCTGCCCCATCTAATTCAGAGGTAGCAGATACAAATGTTTGTGACGACGTTGGTGCATCTTCACCCAGCATTGACTCCAATTCATCAAACTCATCAAGACTATTCAATTGGGCAGCAAAGTCAAGATCTTCTTCCTCAGATGTCTCTAAAGATAAGCCATCCTCGCTAAGCGGTCTTTCACCTTCTGCTTCTAAAAATGCAGTTATATCCCCCCATTCCTCCTCATCAGTTGCCAAGCTTTCTAAAAGGTCGGCTGTTTCTAATTCCAATGGTGCTGGCGATGATTCTGAAGTAACCGATGTTGTTGACTCTAGATCCCAGTCTTCATCAAAATCTAGGTCATCTGTTGTTATCGGCATCTCCGTCTCAAATAGCTCATCGCTGCTTGAGGCTTCCTCTAAAGACACCAGTGCTTCTAATTCCCGGATCGTAGCAGGTGCATCTATGGCGTTCGCTGCCGCTGACTCGATATCCCCATCTTCATCCAACGTCTCAGGGGCAAGCATATCTGTGCCAAAATCCAGGGTTTCTGTTGCTTCTGGCGTCTCCACCTCAAACAGATCCTCGATATTTTCATCGACGTTTAGAGTTGCCTGAGATGTTTCATCTGGCAGCAGTTCCAAAGCTGCCTCCCCAAGTTCTTCTTCCCAAGAGATTGCTTCGGGAGATGTAACAGAAGAGGCGGAGTCAATGAGAGCAGCATTAGAAGTGGCGATCGCATCTGATTCTGCCTCAAATAAATCATCCAAAGCGTCAAAATCAGGGCTTTCTTCCGTTTCCTCTTGAAAGTCCCACTCTTTCTGTCCTAGGTCAAGCGCTTCTTCTATTGCCGGTTGTTGCTCAAACCTAGCAGCTACATTTTCTCTCGACTCTGCCTCCGCACTTTCCTCAAACTCTATATTATTCCCCAGCCAATTATGGGCATCTGTCTCTACCGCCGTCTCCTCAAACAAACTATCTTCATCTTCATCCCCTTGCTCGTTGAAGCTTAGGAGATTATTTAATGTGCCATCTTGATCTAAATCCAGTTCATCAGCTATAGGGGAGGGAATAAATCCTTCATGGCGATCGGTAGCATCTACATCGTCAAATAAAAGCGGCTGTTCCCCTGGCAGGGTTTCATCAACAGGATTGAATAAATCCCACTCATCCTCATCCTCAGATGCGGTTATGAGCATCTCATCAGTATCAAGGCTGAATGGGTTTGCCCCTACGGTGTTTATTGCATCCCCTTCCCCCTCTGCTGCTGATGTTTCCAGAGAATCTTCACTTGTATCCTCCCAGAGCGGTGCCTCTGAAGCCTGCATCTCGCTGATAGGCGCTACTGAGTTTATTTCCAAATCTCCAAAACTTGACAGAGGATCGGTGGCGTCTGGGGAGGCATCCCACAAAATGTCATCAAGCCCCAAGTCAGCTTCTTCTTCAGATTCCGACCCACTTAATTCCAGGGCATTAGTGTCCAATTCCGATTCGCCATCGAACATTTCGGTGAGCAAATCATCTGAGGGCAACTCATCATTTATTAGCTCTATGCCAACACCGTCATCAATCGCCAGATTTTCTAATAGCTTCGGTAGCTCCGGCATCAATTGTGAGCTTTCAAATAAATCGCTCAAGTTTGTTGCCGCCTCTGCCAAGGCTACTTCATCCTTAAATAAACCATTTCTCTCCAATTCCTCTCCAATATCAACAGTCTGCTCCTCATCAAACACTAGATCCTGCCAATCACTAGCTGAATCAGAAAAGTTTAAATATTGTTCAGGATTTTCAACTTGTTCTAGTTGCCAGCTTTCCAGGGCTTCTGGGTTATCAGCTAATAATTCAATTTTGCTATTTTCCAATTTATCCAGATGGGAACTGGATGAGTCATATTGGTCTTCTCTCAATAGAGACTCATTCTCGTCCAGACCCGTGAACCAGTCACTCAAGCTCTCCTCTGCACCTGGAGAAATGCCCAAATCTTCGGCATTAGACGTTTCCGCCTGTGAAGCTTTGTTGACATCCTCTGCTCCTATAAGGTTTAAGAAATCATCATCACGCAGCTCTTGACTTGGCGTTGTGCTAGCGTCAAGTGAAAAATCTAAGGAATCTTCTAGAGTCAGTTGCTCGGAGCCGTTTTCCCACTCAATGCTGTCACTAAATAAACTGGTCAAATCGTCTTCTGGGGTGGCTTCTGCTCTCAGGAAATCTGGAGTATCAGCCTCAAATAGCAGCTCGGAAAAACCATCGTTGGGAGGCGAGAAGTCTAATCCTAAGTGCGAAATAAAATCATCTTCTTTATTGCTTCTTCCCTTTTCTGGTTCGGCAGCCTTCGAACTAATGTCGTCACCAAACAAGAGCATGAAATCATCTTGCTGGGATACTTCAGTTGAGTCACTTATTTGACCATCTATCTCACCTAGTAGGTCAGAAAAGTCGTTCTCAAAGTCCCCATTTACCGACGCGAGTGCATCTGTCGCGTTTGCAGTTTCACCATTGCTGATGATTTCCTCTTGTTCCCAGGTTTCGTCTAGGTCAGGAGCTTCGCCTTCAAATAGATCTGCTAAGCTATTGAGTTCTGCCATCCCGACCTCTGGCTCGTTATGATTTGCACCAGCTCTGGCAGGGGCCGATTTGCCAGAATTTTTTTGCTTATGGAGTGGCGGAAAGGAGATAGCCCCGGCTTCTGTATCCCTAAAGTTTTGGGGGGATAATTCGGCTCCAGTGCTTTCTGAGATGTAACTTTCTGAGTTGCTGTAAGCTGCGGGCTTTTCTGTATAGTTGGGTGGAATTGCTGGTGCTAGCTTGTCAGCAACGATTCCCATGCTACCGACTGCTGCCATAGCGGTCGGCACAGGAACCGAGGTATTATCTGCCTGAAGCATCCCAGCGAAGTTGGAATCTGTTCTTGTAGGTATGTTTAAAGCCGCTGCTACTGCTGCCTCGGTCTGCGGCAGGAGGTCTTTGAGTTGTTGGCTCGGTACAACCTCGGCTTCACGGCCTGCCAGTATAAGTTCCTGGGCGTGTTTTATTTCTTTAATTACAATGCCAGCCAGGGTGCGATAGGAATTTTGCGGATTGGCGATCGCTATTTTTGCCGTCTCTAATAATCTACTCCATGCGGATAAGTTTAATTGCTCGCCTAAACTTTCTATATGGTCACAAATTTCCTGCACCTGTTGCCGATTAAAAGAGCTATCGGGTTGCTTAAACAGCTGTAACATCTCGCGTAGCTGCGCCAATACATCCCTCTGAAATGCTTCCTGTAGCGCTTTTCTATCTGGCTTTAACGTCTTAGTTTTTGCGGGTGCGGTCTGCAACTCTTCAGCACCACTGGTCGAGTCGCCAGCCGTTCCCTTGACTAGCTGTCCCAGGTGATTGTTGAGTTCTTCAAAAATCGGCTCTACACCGGACATGATATCGCTAGCTGTTTCATCCTTAAGACCAAAGGGCCCGGCAAGTTGCTCCACGAGTTCCTGGAGGATATCAAAAACCCGCAGAAACAGGGACTCCAGCTTTTGGTCTACTTTCACCGGATACTGTTGTAGGACTTTAAAGCAATCTTCCAACCGATGAGCCGTTTTCTGAACGCTGCTGATTCCCAGCATTGCCGCTCCGCCTTTTACGGAGTGGGCTGCTCGGAAAACTTCATTTACCATTTCCGAGTCTTCTATGGTGTTTTGCAGATTCAGCAAACCTTGCTCAATGGTATTGAGGTGGTCTTTAGCCTCCTCAATGAAGTAGCCCATGATTCGCTGTTGTTGTTCCGGCTGCATAGCAGTGTCCCGAAGAAAGTTGTGAGTTGTGAGTTTTGAGTAGTAGGGGCAGGTTACCCTTTAAGATTAATTACCCGATTGAAATTCTAATTAAACCCGCCCTTACATATTTTTGATTTGAAGAAGCTAACACTTCAAGACGGAGAGTGCGTGAGTTTCGAGTGAATTCACCACCGCCTTCCATTCTCTAAGTAGTAAATCCTGATTGCTTTTAATGTAGCCAATCCCAGCCAAATCGACATCACTTAAGGGATTGCAGATTATTTATTCAATTTTAAATTCAGAGCAGTTACAAGGGCACTGCCCCTACAACAGTTTTCTACTTACCCTCACTAGCTTCGACCTTGAAGCGCTCCACTGATGTCAGCAGGTCTCGGGCAACGCCGACCAGATTTCCCAGTGCCCCGGAGACACGCTGAGCTTCCTGAGATGTTTCTTGTGCGGTTAGTTCCACCGATTGCATCACCTGGGCAACAGACTGTGAGGTTTCAGTTTGTTCTACAGTGTCAGCGGTGATAGAACGTACTAGGGCATCAATGCGATTACTAACCTGGATGATATCATCCAGCGATCGCTTGGCTTGTTCTGCCAATCGTGTCCCTTCAATAACCTGCTGGGTACCTTCTTCCATCGCCGTCATTACTGAGCCAGTTTCCTGCTGAATTTGTAGCACGATTTGTACAATTTCCTTCAACGCTTTCGCCGCCCGGTCTGCCAGCTGTCGCACCTCATCCGCCACAATTGCAAAGCCACGACCAGCTTCACCGGCACGGGCGGCCTCAATACTGGCGTTGAGTGCCAACAGGTTAGTCCGAGAAGCAATAGTCGAAATCAAAGCCACAATCTTAGAAATTTCCTGAGAGGATTCCGCGAGTCGCTTCACCTTACGGGTAGTTTCTGCCACCGTCTCCCGAATTTCTAAAATACCGGAAACAGTTCGTTCCACGGCTTCACCACCTCTTAATGCCGTTGCTGAGGCCGAGCGCGCCACTTCCTCAGCCTCTCTAGCACTCTCAGCCACCCGCTTAATAGAATCCGTCATCACCTGCACTGAGTTTAGGGTCACGGCTAGTTCCTCCGCCTGTCGTAAGGCATCTGAAGACAGACCGCGAGCAAATGCCTCACTGTCAGTGGAACCCTTATTAACCTGCCGCGCCGCTATTTTCACCTGTTGCACAATTTGCCGTAGGTTTTGAATCGTCAGGTTAAACGAGTCCGCAACTGCTCCCAATACGTCAGCTGTAACTTCCGCTTGCACGGTCAGGTCACCACGTGCCGCTCCCTCAACGTCATCTAGTAGTCGAATCACCTGGCGCTGTAGGTCTTCCTTCGCTTGCTCTTGTTCTTGAGCTTTGCGTTGCGCCTCGCCGGTGGTCGTCAGAATCACCCGCGCCATCTGATTAAATCCAGCCGCCAAGCGACCAAATTCGTCCTCCGAGTAAACTGTGGCTGTGGCGTTAAAGTTGCCCTGAGAAACCTCCTCAAACTGAGCTTGCAAATCCGATGTCGCTCGCTCCATCTGCTTGGTGCCAATCCGCCCTAAAAGCAGAGTAGTGCCGAAACTAGCGACACCTGCTACCAGAGTCATCGCCCAGCCTGTCTTCTGTAGCTGTGAAATCACAGCGCCTTTGCCTTCGGTTGGAGCTGTGCTTTGTGCCATGAAGCTCACTGTCGCCACTGCCACTGCCGAGACAATGCCAGCCGCCGCAGCGGTCATCCACTGTTTTTTCTTCAGCGGTGCATTTTCAAACACAGCCAGCGGACCTTGCTCAACCGTAACGTTGGGTTCTATGTGGGTTTGAGGTTGCTGTGTAAAGGTGGGTAACTTTTCGGAGCTTCCAGCATTCTTCAGTACTGAGGCGCTGGTAAGACTAAACATTTCATCTTCGCTCAGGCCAGAGGAGTCATTTGCATATAGACCAGCTCCGCCTCCAGATGTGTTCAAGGGTGCTGAGAGTAACCCACTGTTACTTGATATACCCAACTCGGAGCTAGGCGTACCGGCAGAGGTCATACCTTCCGATACTCCCATATCAAAATCTGGGATACTGCCTAAATTATCAAATTCATCAAAGGCATCCAAAAAGCCGGATTCCTCTTGATGTCCGGGGACGGCTAGAGTGGAGTCGGCATCAACGCTACCATCTGTATCCATTGCCAATGAATCATTGCCAAAGGCATCGTCAAAGGCACCGAAGTCAAAGTTGTCTTGGAGGTGAAACCCATTCTGACCGGGTGTGGCTACAAAAGTTTCATCCTCCTGACTATAGCCATCAGCCATATAGGCGTTGGTTTCCTCAGTACTTGAAGAGTTAGGAAAACTAAAGTCTTCTCCCATGAGGGGGAAATTATTCTCTAAATCTCCCGGTCTCATTAACAGGGTTTCATCCTCAAAAACTGGTTCGTGGGAAGGGAAGTAATTTAAATTGGTTCCTTCGCTATTTTCGCCACGATCAATTGCATAATCCGCCTCATTGGTGTTAAAAGCATCTGCTGTATGATTAAAATCGGTATTATCCTCAGCAGAAAAAAAGTCAGGGGATTGATTTTCTGGCGTTTCTTCCCATTGATGGCTGTGTGGCGACTGACCAAAGGCAAAAGGATCTGCATTAGTAGGCGTTGCATCGCTAGTATAGTGTTCAGCTCCATCGTCAAATGGGTTGCCATAGGACTGGTATAGCCCTTGCTCCTCAATATACCCATCGCCTACGGCGTCATCAAAATCCAGACCACCAAAGTCAAAATCATTTCCTGAACCTACGTTATGCACTTCTTCCCCGGTTTCCGATGTCGGAAAAGGGCTAAATTCACCGATGCTCTCAGTGTATTGATAAGTAGCATCCACATCCATGTTTCCGGCTGGGGAATCAGCACCAGCGAAGCCTGTTGATCCCTGGCTAGAGAGAGCATATTCTAGACCGTTAGTCGCATAGTCAACAAAATCTGGCTCTGTGGTTAGCTTGAGTACCGCCTCGTACTCTTCCTGCGCCACATCGTACTGCTGTAGTCCATAGCAGTAAATATGACCTCGCAGTAGACGAGTAGTCGGATCGTCAGGTACATCCTCAACTAACCTGTCAATAATAACTGCGGCCTTTTCATAGTTGCCCTGCATGTAGGCTTTTTCTGCCTGTTGATATTCCTGCGCGTAATTCGTACCTGATGTCATTTACTTACTCCCAAAAAAATTAAAAGTTTTTAGATTAAAAATTAAATACTATTGGGCATTTTTAATTTTTAATTTTGCTTTTTTATGCTGCCCACCGCGCTGAACGAATAATTGCCACTTGGTCTAGTAGTCGCAGATACTGATCCTTTCCCTCGCCTCTTACCCATTCACCTCGCACAAAGGGAGCCATATTGTCTGGAATATTTACTGGCATTTGCACTTGCTCAATGTCCAGCCAATCCATGCCCACAATACGGTCAACAGCCAAACCCAAAATAGTGTCCTGATCTTCTACAGTAATGACAGGAATTTCTGGTCGCTCTGTATTTAAAAATGCTACATCTCCCAAAAATTGACCTAAATCTGCAACCCAGATTACGCGGCCCCGCCAGTTAAACGTTCCTAAGAGCAAGGGAGAAACATTGGGAATCGAAGTGATACGATCTGGTGGTGCAGAAAGTACTTCTCGAATGCCGGCAGCAGGCAGGGCAAATTCGTTTTCAGAAGGAACGTAAAAACGTAGATGTAGTTCACCCTCAGGGCTTTCTAGTGTCTGAAATTCCGAGGTTTGATCTTGACCACTACTGGTGAAAAAGTCTAGTTTCCCAACCATTCGCTTTATCTTTCCCCTCGTAGCAACTGTTTGACTGTGCCGAGCAGCTCTGTTGGCTGAAATGGTTTGGCTATGTAGGCGTCTGCACCTTGCTTCATGCCCCAGTAGCGGTCAAATTCTTCCCCTTTGGAGGAACACATCACCACGGGTACGTTCTGGGTTTTTGGATCTGCTTTAAGACGTCGGCAAACCTCGTATCCATTCATTCGGGGCATGACAATATCCAAAACTACCAAGTCTGGGCAAGACTTGAGAATTTGTTCTAAGGCTTCGACGCCATCGGTCGCCTCGTTAACTGTTAACCCAATCTTTTGCAGGAGGTCTTTGATCATCTCCCGTTGCGATCGCTGATCTTCCACAACCAGAACTTTACTCATAACTTTCTACCTGACGAATTCGTTTCTAACATTAACGTAACGCAAGTCTAGATTTCACCTAAGATCTGTGCTAGTCACTAAAGTATCGATTAAATCATTAACAATTTGAACCGAGGCTGACTCAGTTATATCTGTATCTTTTATTTCCCGCTCTAACGCATCCGCCAAAGAACTATTGGACCTAAATAATAGCCCATTGTTTGATCCTATATATTTTTCTATAAGCATCAATAACTCGCTTTCTCCAAACGGCTTCGTTAGGTAATCTGTTGACCCTACCATCCGCGCCCTGATTCGGTCAATAAAGCCATCCATACCAGTCAGCATGATTATTGGGGTTTGCCGAAAAGTACTTGAGGAGCGCAACATGGTGCAAATCTCATATCCATCCAGTTCCGGCATAGCGATATCACACAAAATTAAATCGGGTTTGAGTTGAAAAACGAGACTGAGCGCCTGGACGGGATTGGTAATCACTGTTACTTTGTAACTCTGTTGCTTCAGGATACACTCCACGACCTTGCCAATGGCAACGTCATCATCTATACAAACAACCTGAGCGACTGTGGCTGCTTGCCTGAGTTGAAATTCAGGTTTGTTAGCTGGCATTTCTTGGGCGGTCGTCATCAAAAGTTGCACCCACCCCTGTTTTACAAAAGGATATATTGCCCTCGCCACCGTTAAAATATCGCGATTTAGATAACGCCCTAGCTGGCGCAAAGACGTCTTACCGTCTACAAAAGCTTCCAGGCTCTTAAAAGCATTTTGGGGCAGGGCGGCTCTAACTTTAGCAGCATCAGCGAGCACCGGGCACTGATTAGGAGACTGAATATGAGGATGAAACTGTTTCCACTCCTGCACCTGTTTCATTATCTTTGTTATCAGGGGAGCAATTTCCCAGGTTGTCAATTGCGGTGCCAACGCCGAACCCATTTCAAATATAAAAGATCCCTGGTGGAGACTAAGCAGGTCAAATAGCGTTTCATGCACCATGCTTTGAAGGATGTTGCGTACTTGTGCCGGCGTCAGCACATGATTTTCCAAAAGAGTCCACAGATAGCCATATTCCGGTGCATTTGTGGAAGCAATTGATGGTAAAGAACTCAGGCTATCTAGGGCGGCATCTGCTCGGTAGCGACGCAGGTAATCGCGCAGACGCAACAAGTTGTTACCCTGGCTATCGGCAGCATAGGTAATTTGCCCATTGATGAAGAAGACAAACCAAAAAGAACCTGGTTGCCGCGATTTCACATCCTGGTATGAACTGGGGTTTTTGCCGTCAATAGCCGCACTCTTGTCGCCTCTGCCACTGTCTGGAGGGAAGCCGTAGGCTTCGACAAACAGTTCTCCTGTTCGCTGACCTAACTCAATCAGTTGCAGAATGCTGCGAATATCAATTTCATTTAACGTTCCCTGCATGTACTGAAAACGCGCTCCTAAATTCTGTTTGAAGCTACAAACAAGGGTTAATCCTGTAACGGTAACGCTAATACGTTACCCTTGCCGACCAGAGCAATGCTAAATTGGGTATGGACTGGTTCAAAAGCCATTTGGCAATTGTCCAGGTTTTCAATTTAGACATTCAACACTTGATACCCCACATATTTAGTTTAATTTAAATAACGGGCGCAAAAATTACCATCACAGACCTGGGCATGATAGAAGGAGACGGCTCTATTGGCTTTTGCCCTCAACGAGGGAGCAATGGACGAGTTCTGCTGAAACCTTGGCCTAGATGGCGACGTCATGCATTTGAGCTATCTGGAGGGTAAGGCTGGTGCTAAGTAAAATTTCCGCGTATAGTTTGCCATAAATTGTAACGATTAGCGAACGGGGAGGAGGGCATAGCTCAGTCCCAAATAAAGATGCCAATTTGCCAAGGTTGTCTTCCTCCACTGGGTTGAACCAGACAAACTATTAGGGAAAGATTTAGTAAAGGATAGGTTGCTCGGCAACACGGGATGCCGCGTTCGGGCACAAGACATATTAAGAGGATTATCAGTGTGCTGTATCTAGCAGAAATACAAAAGCAGAAATCTGGGTTTATGGGTAGCTCTAAGGCTGAACTCAAACTGCTGGCTTGTCAGCGGGCTGACCAAACTTGGAGCGGTGTGCCAGGTGAGGAAGTGATTCCTGCTCCAGAAGAAGTTAATAACTATAATGCTGGGGTTTTGGTACTAGTTGATTTGGCTGGTAATCGACAGGTGCAACGTCCACCTCAGGAGGCGGCACGTCAGTTAGTGACTATATTGCAAAATTTCTCTCGTCAGATGGAAAAGTCGAAAAAGGACGAAGAAGAAATTGAACAGTGGAAGCAGTCATTGACCTATCAAAGCCAAGAACTGAACCGCCGCGAGATGGAAATGGAAGGGCGCTTAGAACAGCTGCAACAAATAGAGGAGGGCTTAGAACGGCTGGAGCACCAACGTCAGGAGGTTGATAGGGGGCGGGAGGAAATAAAAAAACTCAAACAAGAGTGTGAGTATAACCGTCAGCAATTGGAGGGAGCCTGGGAACACTTGCGGGGAGAGCAGCGACGTCTGGCAGAGCTACAGAGTGACGTTCAAAACTCAGCAGTATTAGACGATCAGCAGGCAGAATCGCTACAGGAATTACTGAATCGCTTATCGGGCGCGATCGCACCAACAGACTCTGTGCGAGAACAACTAAATCTGGCATGGGAAGTGGTTAACAATTCTGCGGCGGTGCTGGATTACCACTGGCAGCAGTTTGAGCAACAACAAGCCTCGGCTACTCAGATGCAAGCAGAAGTTGATTCCCAAGCAGAGGAGCTGCAAAACCGCTCTTTAGAGTCACAGCAAGTACAAGCTTTTGTTGAGCAAGCACGAACTGAGTTGAAGGTGCAGCAAAAGGCTTTAGAGATAAAGCAGGAGTCGGCTCATATGCTGCGTCTCCAGCTGCAAACCCAAGAAGATCTCTACCAGTATATTTCCCGTATAGCGAGAAAGTCAGCTAATGCCAAGGTTAGCCCAAAGATTGATATTGAAGCACTGGAGAAGATGCCTTTAGGGCAACTACAGGAAATTGTACAAAATTTGCGTCACGACCTAGAAAAACTGGTGCGATTTGTCAATGACCAGGAAGAAGAGCTTACTGACAAGCGCCAGATGATGGAAGAGCTGCAAAGGAAGATCGGTCAAGCTAGTGGCCATGACCGCATTAGCCTGGAAACAGAGCTGGCAGATGAGCAAGACGGCTACCAGATGCTCGATCAAACCCTGGAAGGCCAACGCTTAAATCTCCGGGAGCGCGAAGAGATTCTTAATCAACACGTCCGCCTGTTGCGGCGGCGGCAAGGAATTGTGGAAAGCGACAGCCAAGACAACCAGAAAATTGACTTGGAACCAGTATTGCTCCAGCTAGAGGCGCAGCGAGAACAACAACAAGGGGAACTACAAAAACTGGAAAGCCAGATTGAGCAGATGCGCTTGAGCATTGAGCAAACACAGGAAATGATGGAGCATCAAGTCAATGAACAGCAGGCTAAGCAGGAAGAGTTGCAAAGCCTTGAGCAAACTTTGCTTCAGCAGCGGACGTGGGTAGCAGAAGTGTGGGGCAAGGTTAATCTTTATCAAGAAATACTACAGCCGATTCAGGATAGCATCAACGGAATCCGGCAAAAGTTGGAGGCGATCGCGGAAGTCTCCAATCAGTTTCAGGAAATGGGCGACTATCAACTACTGGCAATTTCTGAAATGCAGCAAACTATCAATAGCTTGATAGATACATCGCACCACCTGGCAGCTTCTTAAAGTTTTGAGTTTTGAGTTTTGAGTTTTGAGTTAAGAAAAAGTTTTTAATTCAAAACTTAACACTCAACGCTCTTTTTCTTCACACTGGAAAATTATCCAGTTGCCTTTAACTTCTGCGATCGCGCCTCCTGGCAATGAAGATGTCCGAGACCGATTGGGGGCTGAAATTAAGGATGTCAGCTGTTCAATTTGCTCGAAGCTGGGAGCTGAAGATAGAACGTCCTGGAGAGACTGCCGCATAACGCGGCGTTGCAGGGCTAGGGGTGCCGATCGCAAGACTAAGCGATTCAGTACAAAGACAGGTGTTTCCCCGCTTCTACTATTTGCAGAGAGTTGATCCAAACTGAGCGGCATCATTGCCTGTTGCCGTAACTGGTGAGCAGCGTCTTGTAGATATTCAACTTCTGCCTGTAGCAGTTCAGCGGTTTGAGCTAAGGCTTGCTCAACTTGCGGGTTAAAGTGGGTTTGTAAATAGGGCACTAACTGCTGGCGGATACGATTACGGGCATATTTAAGCTCTTGATTATAGGCATCTTCCCAAACTGGCAGATCTAAGTTTTGGCAAAACTGACCTGTCTCGGCGCGGCTGACTTCTAGGAGTGGACGCACCAGCTGTATTCCAGGTGCTAAAGAACGTTGCCAAGTAAGGGCTTGCAATCCATCAGCACCGGCACCGCGCATCAGGTTATAGAGGAGAGTTTCGGCGCGATCGCCCTTTGTGTGACCTGTAACGACTTTTTGATAGTCATGTTCTTGAGCAATTTGGGTAAGGGCAGCGTAGCGCCACTGCCGAGCTGCCCCTTCGCTTTGAGTTACCTGAACTGCTGTTTGTAAATAGAAGGGGATAGCCCAACTATGAGCTATTTGTTCAACATGATCGGCTATCCCAACATCTGAGGGCCATCGATGATCGCAGTGTGCGATCGCTACTTGCCAATCCCACTTTGATTGCAAATCCAGCAGTAGCTTGATTAAGCACAGAGAATCCTGCCCGCCGGATACTGCCACTAATATACGTCTATGCCGTTTCAGCAATTGTCGCTGCCGCAGCGTCCGATGCAGCCGCATATGAAGAGGCGTCCAAGTTGGGCGGTCAGTCATTCTTGAGCGATTAGTTATTGACATTCTCCACCACTAACCGCAAGCGGTATGGAGGTAGATTCCCAAGAGTCGCCAATACAGGCTTCCTGTTTCTTAGAGTATTATCTAGCACTGCCTTATGACACTGCCCCGACACTATCCTCTCCACAGGCAATTTGTTTTACGACCTATTAAGTGTCCCCAGGCAGTCTGAACAAACCACGAATGATTGTTCTACCTATCACACAGAAAGTTTTACGCAGGCTATGATTCAAGCCTACAACCCCAAAGATCTCCGGCAATGTGGAAGCCCCGCCTTTCAACCGGGGGATGAACACACGACTTGTGCAGACACGCCGCCTACAACATTCAGAATGCATGCTCAGGCTGGTGAGCTACCTGAAGCTGGTGGCTCGTTCGCGTAGGGTTGCCGCTAGGCTAGTCCCCGCGCTTCAGCCCGGGGGGCTGACTAATGATTTTCATTCATTATGGTGAGCTTGGCTCATATCCTTCCATACATCATCAAGTAGCGAGTTGGTTGGGCTGTCTTCAAGTTCATTGTTTTCGGACATTTGTTGCAGAAAAAAGTCATCATTAGCCCCAGAGGTGTCTAACATATCTAGATCTAATTCATTAGCTCCAGAGGTATCTAGCATATCTAGATCTAATTCATTAGCTCCAGAGGTGCCTAACATATCTAGATCCAATTCATTAGCTCCAGAGGTGCCTAACATATCTAGATCCAAATCATTAGCTTCAGAGGCTCCTGTTAGATCAAAAGATGCTCCTTCTAAATCCAAATCATTAGCTTCAGAGATCCCTGTTAGATCAAAAGATGCCCCTGCTAGATCCAAATCATTAGCTTCAGAGGCTCCTGTTAGATCAAAAGATGCCCCTGCTAGATCCAAATCATTAGCTTCAGAGGCTCCTGGCATATCTAGATCCAAATCATTAGCTTCAGAGATCCCTGTGAGATCAAAAGATGCTCCTGCTAGATCCAAATCATTAGCTTCAGAGGCTCCTGTGAGATCAAAAGATGCCCCTGCTAAATCCAAATCATTAGCTTCAGAGGCTCTTAGCATATCTAGATCCAAATCATTAGCTTCAGAGATCCCTGTGAGATCAAAAGATGCTCCTGCTAGATCCAAATCATTAGCTTCAGAGGCTCTTGGCATATCTAGATCCAAATCATTAGCTTCAGAGGCTCCTGGCATA